>CAJMHW010000006.1 GCA_905213325.1 Collinsella aerofaciens | reverse complement strand
GCAATGTCAATCAGACCGCGTTCGAGGGCGGTGGCCTCGTCCTCATCGTCTTCGACGTACAGGTATTCGGCCTCCTCGCCGTCCTCCATGAGGACGAAGCCTATGCGATTGCCCTCGTCGTCTTCGATATAACGGACGATATCGTCCTCGTCGAGCTCCAGCTCCACCAATTCGTACCCGTCGTCTTCATCGGAAGGCTCGTCGATGAACTCCTCGTCATCGTCGCCCACGATATGAAAGCCCTCCTCGGACAGATCGACTCCCGTCTTCTGCTCGACGACCGCCGCTAGGCCGCCGTCGTCGCCATCAGGGCTGGTCTCCCCTTCGCCGTCGGGGCCCTCTTCGGCGAAGAAGTCCTCGTAGGCCTCCTCGAGGTTCGCTTCGTCGTCGCGCGGATCGAATTCCTCGTCGCTCTGGAATTCCTCGACGTCTTCGATCTCGGTTTGCTGATCGATCAGCTCGGCCTCCGTTTCGGCACCGGCTTCCATGCTCTCCAGCTGTTCGTCCAAGCCCATGATGGCCTCCTTTTCCACTTCGTCGACCGGCGCGAGGCGCGGCTCGGCATCTAACGGTTGCGCTCCTTCAGCGCCCGCTCCACCTCGCGGCGAGAATCGCGAGCAGCCATGCTGGCTCGTTTGTCGTAGAGCTTCTTGCCGCGACCCAGACCCAGCAGCAGCTTTACGCGGCCGTCGGTATTAAAGTAGAGCTCCAACGGAACCAGCGCATAACCACGGTTGCGAAGTTTGCCGTCAAGAAAGTCGATCTCCTTGCGGTGCAGCAGCAGACGACGCCGACGGTCAGGATCGCGATTCCACACGCCACCATGGCTATAAGGGTGGATATGCAGGCCGACGAGCCAGCACTCCCCGCCGCGGATCAGCGCGAAGGTATCGGTGATCTGGCAGGCGCGCTCGCGAATCGACTTGACCTCGGTGCCACTCAGCTCAATACCGCACTCAAACGTCTCATCGATAAAGTACTCGTGATGTGCCGAGCGATTCTTGGAAATGAGTTTGCGCTCGCGCTTACTGGGCATCGCCGGCCTCCTTGGCGCCATCGGCGTTTGAGCCCGCAGCCTCGCGCTTTGCCTTGCGCTCGGCATTGAGCTCGGCATCGCTCTCGCGCACCAGTTTGATAATCGCCGCGCAGGCCTCCTCGCCCACCAAGTCGCGAGCACGTACCGTCAGGCGCGTCGCCTCCTGCTTGTCGCCGTCGCTTGCAGCATCGGTCGCGCACATAATCAGGCAGATGGCAATCTCGGCCGAAGGCGAGGTCGGCACGCCTTGCAGGGCCAGTTCACCCATCACGTGGTCGTCGCTCTCATCGGCGGCATCCGGATAGGTGGTATGGATCTTGTTGAGCAGGCGCGTCGTATGCGCATCGTTGGGCGCCAGGCGCAGCGCCAGACGCGCGCAGCCCACGGCAGCCGAAACGTTCTCGGTCTCGGGCTCCAAGAAGTACTGACCTAGATTGGCGTAAGCGCGGGCGGCGCACTTGCCATCGCTTGCACGCTCCAGCACCGAGAACGAGAGCGATGCCCATTCCTGCTTGTCCTCGAGAGCGCGGAACAGCTCGGCCAGATCCAGGCGGTAGTTGCAGTTCATGGGGTCCCAGCGCACGGCCTGCATCAAGGCGTTGCGAGCACTCACATAATCCTGCTGGCGAATGTAGGCAAACGCCATGTCAGAGTACAGGCGGTCAAACGGCACCTCGACCTGCACGAGCTCGCGCGGATCCTTCTCCACGCGGCGATAGGCCAAGCGCTCAAACTTGCTATCGAAGCTAAAGTATTGACGCTTCTCCTCCGTCTTGCACTCAGCGTCGATATACTCCTCGGCGAGCTCCACCAGACGCTCCAGCAGCGGCGTCGCCGTAGCCAGGTCGCCCTGCGCCAGATAGTTCTCGGCATACGTGATGTCTTGCAAGCTGATGGGCAGATCCATGGCTACTCCTCGATCTGAGCGAAACACGGCAGGCGCCGTATATACGGTTAATACACAAAACCCGGGTCTCTTACGAGGCCCGGGCGTTCAATTTTGGTAGCCCGTACCAGATTCGAACTGGTGATCTCCGCCTTGAGAGGGCGGCGTCCTAAACCGCTAGACGAACGGGCCATATGTAGCAAATGCAATGGCTGGGATGGAGGGAGTCGAACCCCCATTGACGGAACCAGAATCCGCTGTCCTGCCATTAGACGACATCCCAATGACTGCATCGCTGCGCTCGGCTGTGCCTTTGCGCAAGAAAGAAATATACGGGAAGTCTCGCCGTGACGCAAGCCCCAATTTTGACTTTTTTGAAATTCAGTCAAATTGGCCTAATTTAGTCCAACCCGTGAAGGACCTGTGAAGCCAACCGCTGTACACGAAGGGCAAAACGCCGCGAGCGGTAGCCGTCAACCGTTGGCAGATTCTACCGCGAAAACGATAGCACCAGGCAACACAATCGAAGTATCAATGATCACGTAGATATCGAGGCGCCATGGACGAAGAGCTTGATTACCTATGGGAGACCCTGGGCCTCGAGATCACTGCCGACCTTTGGCCCGAACGGGACAAAATCCATCCCACACTGCGCCCCGCCATTACTGTGGTGCAGGCAAAATACCGCCGTGCATCCTTTTTGATCATGCGGATGTCATGGCACGCGGGACTCCCCGACCTTAAGCGAATCCAGGCAAGCCTCGTCGAGTTGTCCGGTATGCCGACCGTCATATCCGAGACGCACCTGGAGCAGCGCCAGCGCGAGCGACTGCAACAGCAGCGGATTCCCTTTATCTGCCCCGGCGTTCAGGCATATCTGCCCTTTATGGACGAGGAGTACTGGAGCGGCAAGCCCAACAAACACGTAAAGGTCTACGATCCGCACGAATGGGCACAGCTCGAGGATTGAGCCGAGCGAGCCCGCCAATGGAAAACACGTCCCAACCCGAGCACTCAAAACGGGACGCACTTTCCGCAGCCGCTACAGTAACGCCTCGGCCCAAACCGCTTCCCTAAAGCCGGGAATCGCAAAGTCATCGCCCACCAGCAGCGGACGCTTGACCAGCATGCCGTCGGTCGCCAGCAGCTCGTAGCACTCCCGATCCGTCATGCCCGCATCCAGACGCGCCTTCAGGCCCAGCTCTCGATATTTCATGCCCGACGAATTAAAGAAGCGCCGCACCGGCAGCCCCGAACGAGCAATCCAGGTCGCAAGCTCATCAGCTGTGGGATTGTCCAAAACGATATCGCGGTCGATATACTCTACCCCATGTCCGTCCAGCCATGCCTTGGCCTTCTTACAGGTCGAGCACTTGGGATATTCAACAAACAATACCGCCATGGGATTTCCTTTCTTAGAGAAAACAGGTGTCTGGAAAACTGCACATCGACGACCACTCGCGATTGCAGCCGTTATTGTAGTCAATGTCGAAGCATAGGCAGTCGCGATGTCTCGCCTTAAGGCTAGCGCCTCGCATGGGCGCCGATCGGCCGAGTCGCATGGCGCACCAACGCCGCTGCCAGCAATACCAACAGCATGGCGGTGACATAGCCCGCAGCATCGAATCCTAAATCGATAACGTCGAAATGCCTGCCGGGAACAAAGATCTTATGCACCTGGTCGCCAACGGAGCAGGCAGCGCAAAAGAGAAACACGGGCACGCAACGGGAGCATACGCTCCACGGACGCCTGGAAAAGCAAACCACGACCACCGAGGCGAACAATCCGACGAAGAAAAACTCTACGGTATGGGCAACGCGACGGACGTTTGTGCCCGCCCACATGCGAATGGAAGCAAGTCGGCCAGACCGGACATTCGAGGCAGCCAAATCGGTGCCCCCGGTCATTCCGCTCTCCGTCTGGGCTTCACCCGTGGCATCGGCAGCCTGAACGCCCGTAGCCCGGCCCTCCACCACACGCGCGGTGGACTCGCTCAGCAACGACGTCTCCACCGCATTTTGCTCCGTCAGCACCCAGATGCCCGCCAGCGTTGCAGCGAACAGAACGATCGCGGTCCATCCGATTATTTGTTTTACGCGCGCCAAGGGCCAACCTCCTTTTTTGAATATCAGCGAGTGTAGCCCCAAATGGCATCGTCACCGTATCAAAATTTGAATCGCAACAGGAAGCGACAAAGCGACGCAAACCCCTACCCCGCCTCGCGCATCCAGCGATCGAACGTCCCCACGCACACGCCCAGGCACTTTGCTGCCTGGCTGCGGGTAATATCGCCCGCCTCATAGCTATCGCGCACCAGCTCAAACTGAGGAGGGCACGGCTTGCGAGGTCGACCGAAACGGACCCCTCGCGCCCGCGCCGCTGCAATTCCCTCCGCCTGGCGCCGATGGATATTCTCGCGCTCCACCTGCGCCACGTAGCTCAGCAGTTGCAGCACAATATCGGCAATCAGGGTGTTGGTCACATCCGGCGCGTCGCTGGCCCTGACACGCGTGTCAAGCAATGGCATGTCCAACACCACAATGGCAACCCCGAGCTCCTTGGTGATGCGTCGCCATTCCTCAAGAATCTCGGAGTAATTACGACCAAGTCGGTCGATAGAAAGCACCACCAGCACGTCCCCGTCTCCCAGGACGTGCAGCAGCTCGCGATAATGCGGTCGATCGAAGTCCTTGCCGCTCGCATGGTCGGCATAAATATTCGCTGAGCCCACGCCATAGGCGCCCAGCGCATCCAGCTGCCGATTCAGATTCTGATCGCGCGAACTCACCCGCGCATACCCGTACACCGTCGCCATCTCATCCCCGCTTTCTTGTAAACCTGCCAAAAGGGACAGGTTTATTTTGGTAGGTTTTACCTCCCAAATAGCAGGAAAGCGGGCGGCCGAGCAGACGGCAAGGTAGCCACGATTCAAATGCGAAGGGCGGTCCCGAAAGGCCGCCCTCCGCTCCCCCACCATGAGTCGGGATTTGGCTAATGGATAAGCTTAAAGTCCAAGTGCCCACGCGTGGTATTGACGCGCGAGACCTCGATAATCACGCGCTGCCCCAGCTCGTAACGGGTGCCCGTGTCGGCACCTGTGAGCGTGAGCGCGTCCTCGTCGAACTCGAACCACTCGTTGCCCAGACTCTTGATCGAAACCAAGCCTTCGACCTGCGTTAGGTCCAAGCGCACAAAAAGGCCCATGCTGCTAACCCACGAGACGGTTCCGGCATAGCGCTCGCCCAGACGGTCCTCATAGTACTGGGCAATCTTGATCTTTTGCGTCGCATGGCTGGCGGCATCTGCCGCGCGCTCGGCATCGCTGCATGCGCGGCAGATCTGCGGCAGAATGCGCGGCAGCGACTCGCGCCCCTTGCCGATCAGCCGCGGCGTACGGACCAAGGCGTCCTTGCCGCCGAGCCGCTCATAGGCCAACTGCAGTTTGAGCACGCGGTGCACCACCAGATCGGGGTAGCGACGGATGGGACTCGTAAAGTGACAGTAGCACGGCGCGGCGAGCGCAAAGTGGCCCTCGTTGCGCGGCTTGTACAGCGCGCGCTGCATGCTGCGCAGAAGCAGCGTGTTAACGAGCGGTGCGTTGGCCGTACCGGCGGCAGCATCGACTGCAGCCTGCAGCTCATCGGGGCTCCCCAGGGCAATACCGGCAGCACGGCGATCGTCGATGATGCCTAGCTGCGCCAGCGCAACGGCGGCACCGTGCAGGCTATCGGGGCTCGGATCCTCATGCACGCGATTGCAGGCCTCGATATCACGGTCTGCCAGCCACTCTGCAACGCACTCGTTGGCGAGCAGCATAGCTTCCTCGATAAGCGACGTGGCACACGAACGCTCACGCGCCACAATCTGCACGGGCACTCCGTCCTCATCCAACAGAGCACGAATCTCGGCCGTGTCAAAATCGACCGAGCCGCGGGCGCGACGGATACGACGGCGGAGTTCGGCGAGTTCGTTAGCGGCGACAAGGAAATCGCCGAGGTCGACGTTGTAGCCGCGGGCGGCCTCCTCGCACGCAAGACCGCGCTCAAGCGCTTCCTCGCGCGAGGTCTCGGCAGCCGCAACATCCTCGGCTGCACCCTCCAGCACCGAATACTCAACCGCGCCGGCACGCACCAGCAGCGCCTCGGCGCCGTCATAGTCCATACGCACACGCGAGCGAATCACGCTGGGGTACGGATCGTAATGCCGCACGCGACCCTGTGCATCGAGCTCAATGTCAACGGTAAACGCAAGACGGTCCTCGTCAGGGCGAAGCGAGCACAGGTCACAGGACAGGCGTTCGGGCAGCATGGGAAGCACGCGATCGGCCAGATACACCGATGTCGTACGATGGCGAGCCTCAAGATCGATATGCCCGTCCCAAGCCACATAGTGTGAAACGTCGGCGATATGCACACCCAGCTTGTAGCCACCCTCGGGCGTGCGCTCCAGCGAAATGGCGTCGTCAAAGTCGCGCGCGTCGACTGGGTCGATCGTGATGACAAAGCGGTCGCGCAGATCGCGGCGGAGCGGGTCCTTAAGCGCCGCGGACACATCGAGCGAAAGCCCCTCGGCCTCGTCCAGCGCGGCCTCGGGATAGCTATCGGTATAGCCGTAACGCGCCATCACATATTGAACGCCCAAATCGGGCGCGTCATCTCCGCCAATGCGGCGTTCGATCGTCACGGTACCCGATTCCAGGCGCGTCGGGTAGGTCAAAATGCGCGCGACAACAGCATCACCCGGGTGGACACCCAGACGATCCGCCGAGGTATCCTCGGGCAGAATGAAGAAGTCGGCCTTCAGACGCGAATCGAGCGGCTCGATCACACCGAGCGGACCGGCGGTCTGGTACGTGCCCACCACGCTTATGGCTGCACGCTCAACCACGCTTTCGATCACGGCGCGCCGCTCACCGTGCGGGCTGTTCTTAATGCTCACGGCAACGGTATCGCCATCCATGATCTCGCGCTTACCGCGGCCCATGACCTTGTAGTCGCCGTTTTCGGTTACAACGTAGGCGCTATGCTCATGGAGCTGCACGCGCCCGGTCAGGCTCGGACGGCGTTCGCTGCGCACCGGCCCGCGCTGATTGCGAGCTCCACGCTTATGCTTGTTATTGCGCCCCATGGCGCCTCCTAACTATCGATTGCGAACTCCAAAGAGTCTACCCAAATGATTCGCTTTCCTGCCGTCCCCTAGGGATCAAAAAACGGGCCGCCCCATAAGAGACGACCCGTTGGAAGGGATGAATTCCAAGCATGCCTACACGCGCAGGTAGCGGCGCATGGCGATGGCAGAACCAAAGAGACCGATAATCACGCCGACCAGAATCAGCGCAGCATAGGTCACCAGGTAGTACTGCATCGGCAGGGCAAACGACATCCAGCCGATGCTCTCCTGCAGACGCGGGATCATCAGATTGCGCAGCAGCTCCAGAACGCCGATGGAAAGCAGCGAGCCCAAAATGGCCTGCAGCACGCCCTCGGTGATAAACGGGCCACGAATGAAGCCGTTGCTGGCGCCGACCAGACGCATAATCGCAATCTCACGACGACGCGCCGTGATGGACAGGCGAATCGTGTTGTTGATGAAGATGAATGCGATAAAGGTCAGAAGACCAACGAGCACCACGGCGGCGATGCGGATGTAGTTGGTCACCTGGAACAGGCGGCTCACTTCCTCCTGGCCGTACAGCACGCTCGCGTTGACGTCGCCGTCATCCGCGATCTTCTGGAAATCGGCATCCTTCTTGAGCTTCTTTGCCGTGCTCTCGACCTTGGACGGATCGTCCATCTCAATAGCGAAGGAAGCCGGCAGCGGGTTCTGGCCATCGAGCGCGCTCATGGTGGCGTCGGCGTTGCCCGACATCTTGCTCGTATACTCGGCCAGCGCGTCGTCCTTGTCCTTATAGGTCACGGACTTGACGTTATTCCACGTCTTAAGCTCGGCCTCAAAAGCCTGAACATCGGCCTGATCGGCGTCATCACTAATGAACGCGTTGATGACAACCTGATCCTCGACGGTGCCGATCACGGAGTTCAGCATCGCAGAGCCCATGATGAACAGGCCGATGATAAACAGCGAAAGGAAGATCGTGATGACGGCGCCGAGCGAGGTAGTCCAGTTACGGAAGAAGTGGCTGATTGCCTCTTTGAAGGAGTAGCCCACGTTAGTTGGTGCCATAGTTGCCGTAACCTCCCCTCTCCTGGTCGCGGATGACGTGGCCGCCCTCGAGGGCGATCACGCGACGGTGCATGCTATCGACCATCTCGCGGTCGTGCGTGGCGACGATCACGGTGGTGCCGGTGCGGTTAATACGCTCAAGCAGCTTCATGATGCCCAGCGAGATCGCCGGGTCGAGGTTGCCCGTGGGCTCGTCGCAGATCAGCAGCGGCGGACGGTTGACCATAGCACGGGCGACGGCAACGCGCTGCTGCTCGCCACCGGAAAGCTGGTCGGGCAGCGAGTCCATCTGATCGGCCAGACCGACCAGACGCAGCACCTCGGGCACCTGGCTGCGAATGACGCCCTTGGGCTTGCCGATGCACTGCAGGGCAAACGCCACGTTTTCGTAGGCGGTCTTTTGCGGCAGAAGCTTAAAGTCCTGGAACACGGCGCCAATCTGGCGGCGCAGGAACGGAACCTTACGGTTCTTGATCTTCATGAGGTCCTGACCGGCAACCAGGATGCGGCCGCTCGTCGGCTTGACGTCGCGGTTGAGCGTCGACAGCAGCGTGGTCTTACCCGAGCCGGAGTGACCGACCAGGAAGACGAACTCGCCCGGATAGATCTCGATGTTGATGTCGTCGAGTGCAGGCTTGTTAGGCTGTGCCGGATAGATCTTGGTGACATGCTCCATAAGGATGACGGGCTCGACACCGGCCTGCTTGGCCATCTTCTTGCGGCTGGCCTGCGGATCGATGGGCGCAAACACCGACGTAAAATCGGGGTTGTTGAGCGCGTTATCGAGGCTTGCGACCTCGGCTGCCTGATCGCTCTCGACCACCGGGGCAGCAGGCTGCGTGGGGTCGGGAATAGCGGCAAAGAGACCGGACTGCGCAGGCTGAGGAGCCGGCGTCGCAGGGGCCAAGGGGTCGGGAATGCCGGCCATGGTAGGCTGCGGCGTGGCGGCACCAGCCTGAGGCTGCTCCACGCGAGCGGTCACGGCCTGAACGGGCTCAAAACCCGCCGTGCCGGAAAGCGCGACATCGCTGGTTGGATTGTAGGCAAAGGGATCGGATGCCGGCTGTGCCTGATCTGCCGGCTGAGCGGGGGCCTGAGCAACAGGCTGGCCCTCTGAATCCGGAGTGGCGAAACGACTGCCCTGGACGCCTGCCTGCGTCTTGGGGGCATCATCGCCCGCACCGGAGGTACGGAAGTGGTTACCCACTGGTGCTCCTTATCGTCGTGCGTTTAAACTACATGAGCGCTTTGTATTTTAGCAGCATTAGCTTTGCTGCACATAAGAAGCATGGCGTGCTTAGGGATCCCGTCGGCCGTGCACAGGGTTACTCTCCAAATCGTCCTCGGACATGTCGGAGCCCCCGCTGCGCACTACGTGCGGCGGGGGCTCCTCCGTCCTGCGGAAAGATTTGGAGAGTAACCCTGTGTCCGGCCTGCGATAACTAAGGGGTCGCTGCGTTTATCTTGAGGTGCTGCATATACAAAGCTGGAAGGGTCTGAATTGCGCTTTGTCGATATATGCCCTTTTTCCTGATGGGACCGTGCTTGAGGGGCGTCTTCATGAGTTGCGGTGAAATAGGGACTGTTTTACCAGTTAAAAGGTCTAATCAGTCCCTATTTCACCGCAACTGAAACAGGGGCGCTCTCCAAGAGAGCGCCCCTGCCGGGTTTCCATAGTTCTGGCGAAGCAGTCCTTGAGATCCGCCTTGCCTTATGCCAAGAACTCCTTGGTGGTCGCCACGATGTTGGCGGCGTCCAGGCCATACTTGTGCAAGAGCTCGGCACCCGGGCCGGACTCGCCAAAGGTGTCGTTGACGCCGATCTTCTTGAGGGGCGTCGGGCACTGCTCGCACAGGACGTCGGCAACGGCGCTGCCCAGGCCACCGATCACAGAGTGCTCCTCGACGGTCACGACGTGGCCGGTCTTGGTGGCGCTCTTGACGATCAGATCGGCATCGATGGGCTTGATGGTGTGCATGTTGATGACCTCGGCGTCGATGCCCTCGGCAGCGAGCTGCTCGGCGGCCTCGAGGGCCTCGCCGACCATCAGGCCGCAGGCGATGATGGTCACATCGGCGCCCTCGCGCATGACAATACCCTTACCCAACTCGAACTTGTAGGTCTCGGGGTCGTTGATAACCGGCGAGGCCAAACGGGCGAAGCGCATGTACACCGGACCGTCGCACTCGTAGGCGGCGCGCGTCACGGCGCGGGCCTCGACGTCGTCGGCAGGAACGATCACAGTCATGCCGGGGATGACGCGCATGAGGGCGATATCCTCGCAGCACTGGTGCGTGGCGCCATCCTCGCCCACCGAGATACCGGCATGCGTGGCACCGATCTTAACGTTGAGGTGCGGGTAGCCGATGGAGTTGCGGACCTGCTCAAAGGCGCGACCGGCAGCGAACATGGCGAAGGTGCTCGCGAAGGCAACGCGGCCGGTGGTCGCGATACCGGCGGCGACGCCCATCAGGTTGCTCTCGGCAATGCCCACATCGAAGAAACGATCGGGGCAGGCGGCCTTGAACTTGCCGGTCTGCGTGGCGGCGGCCAGGTCGGCGTCGAGGACCACAAAGTCATCGTGCTCGTTGGCGAGCTCGACGAGGGCCTCGCCGTAGCTTACGCGCGTGGCGATTTTTTTGACGTCTGCCATCCTAGAGCTCCTCTCCGGCGGCCGCGAGCTCTGCCATGGCCTGCTCAAACTGTTCATCGTTGGGGGCCTTGCCGTGCCAACCAACCTGGTTCTCCATAAAGGACACGCCCTTGCCCTTCAGGGTCTCGGCGATAATGGCGGTCGGCTGCCCCTTGGTGGCGCGAGCCTCGGCAAAGGCGGCGCGGATCTGGTCGAAGTCGTTGCCGTCGGCGAGCTCCACCACGTGGAACTTGAACGCGCGGAACTTGTCGGCGAGCGGCATGGGGTCGTTGACCTCCTCGACGGGGCCGTCGATCTGCAGGCCGTTGTGGTCGACGATCACGCAGAGGTTATCGAGCTGCTGGTTGCCGGCAAACATGGCGGCCTCCCAGACCTGGCCCTCCTCGCTCTCGCCATCGCCCAGCAGGGCGTACGTGCGGTAAGTATCGCCCCAGTGCTTGGCGGCAACCGCCATGCCCACGGCGGCGGAGATGCCCTGGCCGAGCGAGCCGGTAGACATGTCGACGCCCGGGGTGTCATTCATGTTGGGGTGGCCCTGCAGGTGGCTGCCGATATGGCGCAGCGTCTCGAGATCCTCCTTGGGGAAGAACCCACGCTCGGCGAGCACGGCGTACAGGCCCGGAGCGCAATGGCCCTTGGAGAGCACAAAACGGTCGCGATCGGCCTTGCGGGGATCGGCCGGGTCGACGTTCATTTCCTCAAAGTACAGATAGGTCATGATGTCGGCAGCGCCGAGCGAACCGCCCGGATGGCCGGACTTGGCAGCGTGCACGCCGGTGACGATGCCCTTCCTTACCTCGTTGGCAACCTTTTTGAGCTCTTCGTCGCTCATTGTGCCTTCCTTTCATCCTCATTAGACAAAATGCGCACGGCACGGAAAGGTAATCCCAACACAGCCGCAATGCACGTACGTCATTCATTATGCTGGAAACTGATGGCTTTACCAGAGTTTTTATCATTATTTGAACAATTTAGCAGGCAGAACCGCTGATGAAACGGTTTATCAATGTGAACGTCTTTTGGATGGAACGCGATCGACCCTACGCGCTAATGTCCTTGAATCCCTCGCCGAAGGCTTCCGTAACGTCGGCAACCGTCACGATGGCATGAGGATCGCGCTCGCGCACGATCGTCTTGAGGGTATTGAGCTCTCGACGGCTCACGATGACCATAATCACTGGCTTCTCGGCACCCGAATACATGCCAGTCGCCTTAAACTTGGTACAACCACGACCCAGGCCATACATGATATCGGCAGCGATATCAGGGAACTTGTCCGAGATGATGAGTACCATACGGCGTTTGTTGCCACCATCGACCACGGCATCGATCACGTAGCCGCTAATGACCATCGAAAGGCCTGCATATAGTGCGTTTTCGATTGAAAAGACCGGAGCCGACAGCGCGCATACGGCAACATCGATCGCCATGACGGTCGAGCCCACCGGCAGTGAGGTGTTACGCGAGATGATTTGGCCAATCGTGTCCGAGCCGCCGGTGTTGGCGCCGGCGCGCAACACCATGCCGTAACCGATGCCCGTAATAATGCCGCCCCACATAGCGGGAAGCATCAGGTCCGCATCCGCCAGAGGTGCTACAAACGGGGCGAACAGATCGGTAAAGAAGCCCAGCAGCACAAAGCCCGTCGCGGTCTGCACCACGTAGAACATGCCGCCCTCGCGCATAACGACCAACAACAGCAAGGCGTTCATCACGATCGTCTGAATAC
Organism: Collinsella aerofaciens; assembly: GCA_905213325.1. Classification (GTDB taxonomy): domain Bacteria; phylum Actinomycetota; class Coriobacteriia; order Coriobacteriales; family Coriobacteriaceae; genus Collinsella; species Collinsella aerofaciens_AG. The sequence goes on along the minus strand of CAJMHW010000006.1, from coordinate 48,661 downwards.
CAACGGGAAGCGATAGGCCGCGCGCCGCGCCGACCGCCTGGATAATGGTGGCAAGGCCCGTAACGCCACCGGCGGCAAGACCGTTGGGAATCAAAAACAAGTCGGTCGCGATGGCGGCCAAGGCACACCCCAACATGATCTGGGGCAGGTCGTGAAAGAAGTTCATCGAAAGAATGCGCTTGATGTCCAGACGATATGCCATGCTGCCTCCCTCAAAAAAGCGCACCCAAACGGATGCGCTTTGAACTTCTTCTTGTATTCGATTCTACCGATTCGCCGGACAAAAACCACCCCTGCGCAGGGTTTATTCTGGATACAAACCCGTCCAACCGTTGGGTTTGGCATCGGCTTGAAGCCACCCGATGTTTTAGACCTCCGAGCCTTCTGCATCGGCGTTGCCGGTAGCCCAGCGATGGTAGCCAATAACAAACGGGTCCAGGTCGCCATCGTCAAGAACGGCCTCGACATTGCTGGTCTCCACACCCGAGCGCAGATCCTTGACCATCTGGTACGGGTAGAGCACGTAGCTGCGAATCTGGTTGCCAAAACCAATCGTGGTCTTGGGTCCGCGGATCTCATCGAGCGCCTCGGCGCGCTTCTCGAGCTCAATCTCGTACAGACGAGCCTTGAGGATCTGCATGCACGCGGCCTTGTTCTGGATCTGGCTGCGCTCATTTTGGCAGGTAACCACAATGCCGCTGGGGAAATGCGTCACGCGCACGGCGGAGTCGGTGGTGTTGACGCCCTGACCGCCCGGGCCGCTCGCGTGGTACACGTCCACGCGGATGTCATCGGGACTGATTTCGATGTCGATATCATCGGGTAGCACGGGGATGACCTCGACGCCGGCAAACGTGGTCTGGCGGCGCTTCTTGTCGTCGGTGGGGCTAATGCGAACCAAGCGGTGGACACCGGCCTCGGCGCGCAGCATGCCAAATGCGTCCTTGCCCTCGACGGTAAAGGTCGCGCGGTCGATGCCGATGACCTCGGCCGCGGGACAGTCGTTGATGGTGACCTTCCAGCCGCGACGCTGGCAGTACTTCATGTACATCTTAAAGAGCATGAAGGTCCAGTCCTGGGCCTCCAGACCACCCTGTCCGGGCTTGATGGTCACAATAGCATCGCCGTGATCGAACTCACCGGTAAACCAGCTCGAAAGCTCAAGTTCGTCGATAGCGCGGGCCAGGCGTTCTGCCGTAGCGGCAGCCTCCTCGCGCAATGCGGCGGCGTCGGGGTCATCCCCCATCTCTTCGGCAAGCTCCAGCGCGGCGCGGGCATCGGAAAGCTCGCCGCGCGCGGTGTCCACGGCAGCGATATCTTCCTTGGTGCGAGCAATCTCCTCCATGGTGGCACGGGCGGCGTCGGCGTCATCCCAAAAGCCAGGGGCAACACTTTTGGCCTCGAGCTCGGTCACGCGGGTACGCTTCTCGTCCAAGTGGAGATACGACTCGACCTCGCCGAGCCGGTCCGCAAACGCGTCCAGCTCGGCGGGCGTTACCTCTAAAGCCTCAGCCATTAACGATTCCTGCCGTGGCAGTACTTAAACTTCTTGCCGCTACCGCAGGGGCACGGGTCGTTGCGGCCCACGTTGACGTACGGATCGTCGCTTTCGGACTTGCGATAGGTCGTCACCTTGCCACCGTTGTTAACGGCAGCCGGTCCGCCTTGGACAGCCGTGCGGGCCTGCACCTGCGCCTGCTTGCGCAGCACCGAGTCGCCGTTATCACCATCGACCTCGGCAGGACCGGAGAAGCGCGCGCCCTCGAGCGCGGGCTCTTCCTTGTGCTCCACGGCACGCGGGGCAGCCTTGATCTCGATGCGCAGAACCGTGCGCAGGTAATCCTCATACATGGTATCGACGAGTATCTGGAACGCGCCGTAGGCCTCGGTCTTGTACTCAACCAGCGGGTCGCGCTGGCCAAAGCCGCGCAGGCCGATGCCGGTCTTAAGGTAGTCCATCTCCTGCAGGTAGTTCATCCAGCGGGTATCGATGACGCGCAGCATGACCTGGGTGTTGAGCTCGCGCATCAGGTCCTCGCCCAAGCGCTCGGCCTTCATGTTGTAGCACTTCTCTACGTAAGCCAGGACATCGGCAGCCAGGGCCTCATAATCCTCGTCGGGGAACTTCGGCGTATCGATGTGGCCGGTGAGCTCCACAACCCACTTGCGCAGGCCCTCCAGGTCGCGCTCGCCATCGTGACTGTCCTTGGTGCAGAACTCCTGCACGCAGCGGTACACGGTGTCGTGCATGACCTCGGTGATGTGGTCGGTCAGGTCCTTGCCGTCCAGAATCTTATTGCGCTCGGCGTAGATGACCTGGCGCTGCTTGTTCATGACGTCGTCGTACTCAAGGACGCTCTTACGCATGGAGAAGTTGATGCTCTCGACCTTGTGCTGGGCGCTCTCGACGGCCTTGGAGATGATCTTGTGCTGGATGGGCATGTCGTCGCCCATGTCGGCCGTGACCATCATCTTGGAGACGCGGTCCATCTTGTCGCCGCCGAACAGGCGCATGAGGTCGTCCTCGAGCGACAGGTAGAACTGGGTCTCGCCTGGATCGCCCTGACGGCCGGAACGGCCGCGCAGCTGGTTGTCGATACGGCGGGACTCATGGCGCTCGGTGCCGATGACGGTCAGGCCGCCGGCGGCAAGCACGCGCTCGCGCTCGGCCTTGCAAGTCTCCTTGGCCTCGGCGTTAAACTGCTCGAGCTGCTCGGGCGTCACGTCCTCCATGGTCAGGCCCTCGTACTCCAGGCGCTCGCGCACCAGCTCGTCGGGGTTGCCGCCCAGCAGGATGTCAGTACCACGACCGGCCATGTTGGTGGCGATGGTCACGGCGCCGTAGCGTCCGGCCTGGGCAACGATGTGGGCCTCGCGCTCATGGTGCTTGGCGTTGAGGACCTCGTGAGCGATGCCGCGCTTGGTAAGGGCGGCGGACAGCTTCTCGGAGCTCTCGATGGAGACGGTGCCCACCAGGACCGGCTGGCCCTTGGCATGACGCTGCTCGACATCGTCGGCGACGGCGTTGTACTTGGCCTGAATGGTGCGGTATACCAGGTCCTCGTGGTCCACGCGCTGCACGGGCTTGTTGGAGGGGATGACCTCGACGGGCAGCTTGTAGATCTCGCGGAACTCGGCATCCTCGGTAAGTGCCGTGCCGGTCATGCCGGAGAGCTTGTCATACAGACGGAAGTAGTTCTGCAGGGTGATGGTGGCGAGTGTCTGGTTCTCCTCACGTACGAGCACGCCCTCTTTGGCCTCGATGGCCTGGTGCAGGCCCTCGGAGTAACGGCGGCCTTCCATAATGCGGCCGGTGAACTCGTCGACGATCTTGACCTCGCCGTTGGTGACCACGTACTGCTTGTCGCGGTGGAACATGTACTGGGCCTTCAGCGCCTGCTGCAGGTGGTTGACCAGCTGGCCGGAGAGATCGGCATAGATGTCATCGATACCCAGGCGGCGCTCGATTTTCTTAAGGCCGCGCTCAGTGGCGGCAATGGTGTGCTTGGCCTCGTCCATAACGAAGTCGCCCGTGGGCTCCACGTCCTCGGTGGCGGTGAGCATGTCGTGCGACACGTCCTCGCCGCGCTCAAGGCCACGCACGGCACGCGCGAAGTCCTTGTAGGTACTGGCGGACTTGGTGCCAGCGCCCGAGATGATCAGCGGGGTGCGGGCCTCATCGATCAGGATGGAGTCGACCTCGTCGACGATGGCGTAGTTGTGGCCGCGCTGCACGCGCTGCTCGGGACGGGTAACCATGTTGTCGCGCAGGTAATCAAAGCCGAACTCGGAGTTGGTGCCGTAGGTAACGTCAGCCTGGTAGGCCGGGCGCTTGAGCTCGAGCGGCATGTTGTTCTGGAGCAGACCGACGGTCATGCCCAGGTATTTATAGATGCGGCCCATCCACTCGGAGTCGCGTTTGGCAAGGTAATCATTGACGGTAACGACGTGCACGCCCTTGCCGGCAATAGCGTTGAGATAGCCGGCCAACGTGGAGACGAGGGTCTTACCTTCGCCGGTCTTCATCTCGGCGATGTGACCCTCGTGCAGTGCCATGGCGCCAATGAGCTGCACGTCAAAGTGGCGCATACCCATGGTGCGCTTGGAAGCCTCACGCACGGTGGCAAAGGCCTCGGGAAGCATGTCGTCGAGCGACTCGCCGTTGGCGTAACGCTCGCGGAACTTATCGGTCTGGCCGCGGAGTTCCTCCTCGGTCATCTTCTCAAACTGGGGCTCAAGACCGTTGATCTGGTCGACGATCTTGTAGTAGCGCTTAAGGTCCTTATCGGATCCAAAGGACAGCAGCTTTGACATGAATCCCATGTGGTTTTCCTTTTTTGGCCATCGCCCACGCCGTGCAGCTGCGGGCGAGTTAAACACAGATGATTGTACTTTAGCCAAACAAGGCGCGGCCTATACGGTCGACCTCGACCGCCACGTAATAACTACGACCCGACCGACCTGCCAAAAAGGGACTGGTTTATTTTGGCAGGTTTTATCTGGGAAAACGCCGTCACTCTGCCATTTGGTGCAAACCAACCCGTCCCCTTCGCACCAATCTGGTGCAATGGGAACGGGTTAGCCTGCACCAATAAAAAGAAAAGGGCCGCGCACCCAAACGGATGCACGGCCCTTTTGCCATGAATGCGAGCGATTCCTCGGCGAGCTATTTACTCAGCAGCCTCGGTGGTCTCGGCCTCGGCAGCGGCCTCCTCGACGGGAGCCTCTGCGGGAGCCTCGGCGGCCTGCTTGGCAGCCTCCTCGGCAAACTTAGCAGCACGCTTGGCCTTCTCGGCAGCCTTAGCCTCAGCGGCGGCCTTGCGAGCGGCCTCGGCCTCAGCAGCCTTGGCAGCCTTGGCAGCCTTGGCCTCCTCAGCCTTCTTGAGCTGGGCGGCAGCGGCGCCACCGAACTTGTCGGCGAAGCGCTGGACGCGTCCACCGGTGTCGACGAACTTCTGCTGGCCGGTGTAGAACGGGTGGCACTCGTTGCAAAGCTCGACCTTCATCTCAGACACGGTAGCGTGCGTCTTGAAGGTGTTGCCGCAGGAGCACGTCACCGTGCACTCGACATACTGGGGATGGATACCCTGCTTCATGGTAGGACTCCTTATTGGTCAGGCGCTGGTTACCGATCAGCGCATAAGGCGTCTTGGTTTCCGACCAAGACAACAAACTTGGCTATGGTACCACGGCGTCGCGCGTCCCACAAAAGGTTCACGGTCTTTGTGCAGGGCGGCGTGGCCAACCGCAGCGAGCACGCACCCCGACGAGCCTTCACCCATGTTGCAGACGTGTAACGCCGCAGTAAGCACACCCCTTTTGGCGCCAGACAGGTACAATGATGAACACTGTACCGTAGCGGAGCGCCCCGCGCGCGCCGCAACCACGCGAAAGGGTTTCCCATGGCCGAGATCTCGTCCTCCCGTATCGTCATCACCGTCCTTGGCAAGAACCGCCCCGGCATCGTCGCCGGCGTCACCCGCGTTCTGGGCGAGGCCAACGTCGACATCCGCGACATCACGCAGTCCATTATCGAGGACATCTTCACCATGACCATGCTGGCCGACACCGCCGAGTCCAAGCTCGACTTCGCCGAGCTGCAGAAGGCCCTGGCCGAGGCCGGCGAGCTTTCGGGCGTCAACGTGTCCATCCAGCGCGAGGACGTCTTTAACTTTATGTACCGCCTGTAGCGAACAGGCCGTGCGGGAACAGGCCGGCGCATCTGCACCCAAGCACGCCGCCCCCACACGGCCCCGAGAGGAGCGCGCATGGCTTACGACGCCAAGAAAATCTACTACCGCTTCGATGACCACTTGAGCCGCCTGGTTCTGGATTACGAAGCAAGCCGCCAGATTTCGCCTGAGAGCGAAAACCTCTACCACGGCCTGCCGACCGACCCTTATGACGAGGGCCTGTTTGTCGAGCACAATGTCAAGCGCGGCCTGCGCAATGCCGACGGCTCGGGCGTGGTCGCGGGCCTCACTCGTATCTCGGATGTGCACGGCTACAACAAGGTCGACGGAAAGGTCGTACCCGATCAGGGCAAGCTCACGCTTCGCGGCTACAGCATCGAGGATCTGGTCAACAATGCCCAGGCCGAGAATCGCTACGGCTACGAAGAAGTCGCCTATCTGCTTATCACGGGTTCGCTGCCCAACAAGGAAGAGCTCGACGGCTTCTGCGAGCGCCTGGGTGCCTTTAGACATCTGAGCGACGAGTACGTCAAAGAGTTCCCCATGACCACGGTGTCGTCGAGCATCATGAATGTGCTCCAGCGCGCCGTGCTGCTGCTCTACGCCTTCGATGCCGAACCAGACGTGATCACGCCCGAGCACGAAATCGACGTCGCTATTTCCATGCTCGCACGTCTCCCGCGCATCGCCGCCTTCGCACACATGGCCTCGATCGCCAAGCTTCGCGGCTCCGAGGTTCACGTGCCGCACCCCACGCCCGGTCTCTCCACCGCCGAGACCATCCTACAGGTCCTGCGCGGCGGCATGGCGTTCACCCGCGATGAGGCGATGCTGCTCGACGTGATGCTCATGCTGCATGCCGAGCACGGCGGCGGCAACAATTCTACGTTTGCCTGCCGCGTGCTGTCCTCCTCGGCCACCGACCCGTATTCCGCCTACGCCGCGGCTATCGGCTCGCTCAAGGGTCCGCGCCACGGCGGCGCCAACGCCAAGGTCGTGTCCATGCACGAGGACATCCGTGCGCATGTCTCCAATTGGGAGGACGAGGACGAGGTCGCAGCCTACCTGGGCAAGATCCTCGACAAGCAGGCCTTCGACGGCACGGGCCTCATCTACGGTATGGGCCACGCCGTCTACACGCTGAGCGACCCGCGCGCCGAGGTGTGCCGCCGTTACGCGCGCACGCTTGCCGCCAAGAAGGACTTGGGCGAGGAGTTCGCGCTCATCGAGCGCATCGAGCGCCTGGCCCCGCAGGTGATGCGCGATCACGGCATGACCAAGCCCATCTGCGCCAACATCGACCTGTACACGGGCTTTATCTACAAGATGCTCGGCGTGCCCGAGACGCTCTTTACGCCGCTGTTCGCCGTCGCCCGCATGGCCGGCTGGTCGGCGCACCGCATGGAAGAGCTCTTCTGCGCGCATCGCATCATCCGCCCGGCCTATCGTCCGGTGATCGAGCCGCTGGAGTATAAGCCGCTCGCCGACCGCTAGGACGCGGACCGTCATAGAACCCGAGCGTGGCCAGGGCATCACCGCCCTCGGCCACGCTTTTTATGCCAGTAGAAAGGATCGCAACGAATGATTGTGTTTTCCGATATGGATGGAACGCTGCTGACGAGCGATAAGCAGATGAGCGACGCCACCTGGGCGATGCTCGACGAGCTTGCGCGCCGCGGTATTGAGTTTGTGCCCTGCACGGGGCGCCCGCTGTCGGGCATCTTTGAGCCCATCCTCGCTCACCCCGCCGTACACTACGCGGTCTGCGCCAACGGTGCCAGCGTCTGGCAGCTCGACGACGGTACGCCCACCGATACTTCACGTGCTACGTGCATTTTGAGCCGACCGCTCGACCGCGCCATCGCCCACCGCGTCCATAGCATTGCCGCCGGCCATGACGTCACCTTCGATATCTTCGCGGACGGGCAGTGCTTCCTCCCCCGCTCGCTCTACACGCGCCTGGACGAATTCTGCGGCGGCGACCCCCACATCGCGGCTTCGCTCAAGCGCACACGAACACCGATCGACATGGATATCGACAACAAGATCGACGAGGTCGAGACACTCGAACGCATCGCCATGTACTGGCACGACCCAGCCGATCGCGACGCCATCGCGGCGGAGCTCGACACGCTCGGAGGCATTGAGGTCACGCGTTCGTACGCCATGAATATCGAGGTCATGGGCGAGGGAGCCACCAAGGGAACGGCACTCACGTGGCTGTGCGAGCACCTGGGCGAGCGTCTCGCCGACGCCTGGGCGTTCGGCGACAACATCAACGACATCCCCATGCTGCAGGCAGCGGGCCACGGTATGGCCATGATCAACGCCGAGCCCGAGGACCGCGAGGCCGCCGACGCCATCACCGAATACGACAACGACCACGACGGCGTCGCCCGCGCCATCATGACCGCCCTCGCCTAGTCATTGGGGACGTTCTTAGTCATTGGGTGTTCTTAAATGACTAGTCGTTGGGGACACTCTTCGCGAAAAAGCTGCAAGGACTGTCCCCGGCTGCCGGCAGAAAAGGAACGTCCCTAACTGCCGGATTAGGCGAGGCTCTCCAGAACACGGCGAAGTTCCTGCTGGACGGCGTGGTCGCGGTTGCAGCCCACGACGCGATCGGCAACCGCTTTGAGCGCGGGGCGCGCGTTTTCCATCGCACAGCCCGTGCCGACAAAGCGAATGATCTCGTAGTCGTTCATCGAGTCGCCAAACGCCATGATCTCGTCGCGTCCAATGCCGTAATGCTCCGCAAGCTGTGCGATGCCCGAGGCCTTCGACACACCGGGCTGCATGGCATCGATCCATGCGTTGCCCGAGGGCGCAAAGGTAAAGAGCTGACCGAGTTCTCGCTGTAGCACGTACGCACTGTCCATAACGGCACAGTCATCGCAAAAGATACTCGCCTTGATGATATTTACGCTGGGATCGGGCAGTTCCCAAATGCGCTCGGCATTGGGAAGGTCCTTATCGACCTCGCGTACGAACTTGCACTCGTCATCGAGCAAGAAGGATTTGGTTCGGTCAAAGAGCGCAAGATGCAGATTGGGAAACGTCGCGACAGCCTGGGCGAGCCTTCGAATCGCCAGGTGCGAATACACCTCACGGTCTACCATTTTGCCGTCGGCGTAGACCTGGGCACCGTTAGCGGCGACAAAGTCCATCTTGTCGCGAACGGGCGCAAAGAACTCGCACAGGCGATCGTAGCGACGACCTGACGATGCGGCGAAATGCACGCCATGCTCGTGTAGCGCCAGAATCAGTTCGTAAGTCTCGGGAGGCACCTGGCTGTTTTCGTCAAGCAACGTGCCGTCCATATCGGATGCAATCAGTTTAAACATAGAAAAGCTCCCTTCGGGCTTGTTGGAATCGAACGTGTATCCAATTCCAACGTACCCAAAGGGAGCTCAGGTAAGACTCCGCGGGCGCAAACGTTACAAGGACCTGGCAAATAGCTCACGCGCACCAGGGGTCCCACATTCGCAGCGCCAGGCAACACGTCAAAGAGTGTCGCAGGCGACTAGACGTTTAAGAACGTCCCCGATGACTAGTCGGCGTAGGTGAAGGTTGTGACGTCGAACATGCCCTCGGGGCGGATGCGGAGCGTCGGGATAACCGGCAGGGGCAGGAAGATGATGCCCATGATGGGGTCGAGCGGCGGCTCGATGCCCATGGCGCGCGCCTTGACCATAAAGTCGTCGTGCTGCGCGGCGACATCCTCGGCCGTGCCTTCGCTCATCAGACCGCCGAGCGCCAGCGGAATGCGCGCCACGACCTCGCCGTTGCGCACCAGCACGTGACCACCCTGGCCCACAGCCTCAACAGCAGCCATCATATCGGCAGCGTTATCACCCACGACGCACACGTTGTGCGAGTCGTGGCCGATCGTGGAGGCAATGGCGCCACCGGTGATGGTGAAGCCACGCACCCAGCCGCGACCGATATGCTTGCCGACAAGGCCCAGGCCCGCAGGACCATCACCGTCGGCGCCCTCGGCCTGCAGCGACACACCGCGGCCGTGGCGCTCGATCAGCATAATGCGACGCAGGCCCTCGGCGCTCTCGGGGCGAGCCATACCCGTGATGGCCTTACCCGGCACCACGTCAATCACGGCCTCGCCCGGCTTAAAGGCATAGTCGAATACGTCGAGCGAAAGCTTCGGCAGCTTAACGGACGCGCGCAGCTCGTCGGCAAGGGCTGCGACCTCGGCCATCTCGGGTGCGATCTCGCCCACAAAGGTGCCGTCCTGCGCCACCAGAGCACCGGCGGCGTATACGCGATGCGGAGCCGTGGTGAACGTCAGGTCATTGAGCACCAGCAGGTCGGCACGCTTGCCCGGGGCGATGGCGCCACGCAGTTCGTGCGGGTCGCGGCAGCCGTGATCCAGGCCAAACGCCTCAGCCGTGGAAAGGGACGCCATGGAGATAGCGACCACCGGGTCGATACCGGCCTCAATCGCCACGCGGCAGGCGTTGTCGATCATGCCGGACGCAAGCGCATCGGAAGGAGCGCGGTCGTCGGTCGCAAAGCAGCAACGGCGGGCACGGGCAGGATTCTCCAGCAGCATCGGCGACAGGTTGGCCAGGTCATGGCTGCACGTACCCTCGCGCAGCATCACATACATGCCGCGAGACAGCTTGTCGAGTGCCTCCTCGGGAATCGTCGACTCATGGTCAGCGATAATACCTGCTGCGGCATAGGCGTTGAGGTCCTTGCCGGCAACGAGCGGCGCGTGACCGTCAACCTGCTTGGACGGCGTCTGGTTGGCAGCGTCGATTCGAGCGCAGGTCTCGGGATCGGCCATAAAGACGCCCGGCAGGTTCATCATCTCGCCCAGGCCAAAGACATCGCCCGGATGCTCGGCAAAAAACGCCTGCATGTCAGCGGCGGTAATCACAGCGCCTGCTTGCTCATCGGGCAGTGCGGGCACGCACGAAGGCATCATGTACTTGATGGAGATGGGTGCGCGGCGGCCGTCCTCGATCATAAAGCGCAAGCCGTCGAGACCGGCAACATTGGCAATCTCGTGGCTGTCGGCAATGGCGGTGGTAGTACCGCGCGTCGCGGCCATGCGAGCATACTCGGCGGGACGGATGTTCGAAGACTCGATATGCAAATGCCCGTCAATAAAACCGGGAGCGAGATAGCGACCCTGGCAGTCGATGACCTCAGTTGCCTCGTAGGTGCCAGCGGCATCGTCGCGACCATCGTAGAGCACGCCGACGATCACACCGTCCTTGACGGCAACGCTACCGGGCGCCACACGCTGGCCATATACGTCGACGATCTGCGCATTGGTAAACAGCGTGTCGACGGGCACGCGGCCCTCGGCAGCGTCGATCACAGTCCTCATGACCTCAACGGACATACATACTCCTTTAACCGTAGAAAAAAGCTGCGGAGCGGACGAGCCTTCACCGCAGCAAGCCAACAGCCATTGTATGCCCAAACGATGGGTCAACAATACGCCTCTCCGCTTAACGGCACACGCCGCTCAGCGCAATGGGGACTGCCGCTGAGCACCAATGACTACTCGACGACTACTAACTGCCGTCCCGACAACAAAAACGCCGATGTTTTGGCATCGCCAGCGAGTGGGTCGCATTTGAGACAAGGTGACGTGAAACGAAAGGGCGCTGACCTTCTGGTCGCGCCCTTGAAGTTGAACGTCAGATTGTCCAAATGCGGCCCGCGCAGCGTCGGCCGGTCCGCCGTTCGTTAGAACGGCGGAACTAAATCAACTTGAAGCCCTTGCGCTTGCCTACGGAGAGGGTGTCGCCCAGTTTGAGGGCGCTGGGATCGATGTTATAGCTCTTGGGAGCCACGGCCTTGCCGTTGATCTTGACGCCGCCGCCGTCGATATCGCGACGAGCCTGGCCGGCGCTCGCCGAAAGACCCAGGTCCTTGAGCAGGCCGGCGAGGTAGATCTGGCCCTCGTCGTTGACGGTCAGCTCGACATGCTTCTCGGGGAAGTCGGCAAGCTGGCCCTCCTTGAACACGCGGTCGAACTCGGCCTGAGCCTCGTCGCCGGCGCCGGCGCCGTGGTAGGTGTCGCACAGGTCGCGACCCAGAGCGCGCTTGAGCTCATAGGGATCGGCAGAGCCGTCGGCCAGGGCGGCGTCGATCTTGTCGACCTCGGCCGGGGTGAGCGAGCTGGCCAGACGATAGTACTTGCCGATCATCTCGTCGGGGATGGACATGGTCTTGCCGAACATGTCCTTGGGCGCGTCGGTCAGGCCGATGTAGTTGCCGTATGACTTGGACATCTTGCGCACGCCGTCGGTACCCTCGAGCAGCGGCATGGTGAGCGCGATCTGCGGCTCCATGCCCATCTTCTCCATGAGCTCACGGCCAGCGAGCAGGTTGAAGAGCTGATCGGTGCCGCCCATCTCCACGTCGGCCTTGATCTGCACGGAGTCGAAAGCCTGCATCACGGGATACAGGAACTCATGCAGGGCGATCGGCGTCTGAGACTGGTAGCGCTTGGTAAAGTCGTCGCGCTCAAGAATGCGGGCGACGGTGAACTTGGAGCACACCTGCAGCAGGCCGGCCAGGTCCATCGAAAGGATCCAGTCGCCGTTGTGCACGATGGTGGTCTTCTCGGGATCCAGGATCTTCATGGCCTGGCTCACGTAGGTCTCGGCATTGGCCTCGATCTGCTCCTGCGAAAGCTGCGGACGGGTGGAATTCTTGCCCGAAGGGTCGCCAATCAGCGCGGTACCGTTGCCGATGATGAGGGTGACGTTGTGGCCCAGGTCCTGGAACTGACGCATCTTACGCAGCGGCACGGCGTGGCCCAGGTGCAGGTCGGGGCTGGTGGGGTCGACGCCGAGCTTGATGTTGAGGGGCTCGCCCTTCTCAAGCTTCTTGCGAAGGTCGGCCTCGGGAACGATCTGCGCGGCGCCCGAGGTGATGATACGCATTTGCTCGTCAACAGACAGCATTGGGTATCCTCCTTTTGCTATAGCACCCTCGCCGAAAACGGCGGTGCTGGAAGTCCATAAACTCTCTTATGATAACAAACTGACGCGACGCGGCACCTACGACAGGAAAATCCTCGTCCTGCCGCATGCGTCAATGGCAACTGGCAGACGTGTACCGTCACGCTCGACCAGATAGCGTGCCTGCCGACGACGCAAGCAGTCGCGGCAACGGACCTGTCCCGTCGCATCGGTGGCGCAGACGCCCTCGGCGGTCAGCAGGCAGTGCTCGCACACCATAAGCTCGGGACGGTCGGCGTCGACCGGACCCAAGACGCCGGGTTCAGCAGCCAGCTCGGCGATACGCTCCCTGTCATTGCTGAGCAACTCGGCAGGCAAGTATACCCACCTCGCGCCAAGCCCGCGCAGCCAGGCAAGCGTGGCCCGATTGGCGCAGAACACCGGCGCCGCCACGTCAAACGTCGTGCCCAGCTCGCGGGCCATCGCCACCTGTCCCAGATTGCGGCAGACGACGCGCCCGGCACGTTGCATAAGCGCTCGAGTCCGCTCGGCGTCGCCTGCACGGCACACTTCGTCGAGCACCACCGTCGCATCGGACAGATCCCACTCATCGCGCGGATCCAAATCCATCAGCTCCCAGGCAAAGACCTTACGAGCAAAAGCCTCATGCTTTGCCGGCTCCGCCGGTCCCGCCAACTCCGTCGGTACATCGCCATCTGCCAGAACGCCCTCAAACGGCAGCACCTCAACGGACTGCTCAGCAGGCGCGACTGCATCTGCCTCGACCCGCATGCGCTCCAACACCGTTGCCGTCTGCCCCAGCACGCCGGCACTGCGAATCAGATAGACCTCGCAGCCCGCGTCCACCTTGCGTTTGCAATGCACGACGATGCGCTCTCCCGCAGCGGCATCCACGGGGCAAGGCACCTGTGGCCAGCGCTTGGGCACATCGGGACGCGCGTCGGCACCCGGGTAAAATCGGATCTCGAGCGTATCGCCCGCCGCCGCGGCGGCATCAAGCTCAACCGTCACCTCTTCGTGACCCACCGCCACCAAGTGGCCCACGCGCACACCCTGGTTGATCGCGCGCTCAAAGCTCATGAGCTCGGCGCCCGAACGACCCCGCAGATACGCATCGGTAAAGCCGCGGTTGAACGACCTTCCCAGCTCGCGCTCAAGCGCCGGCACCGCATCGGCATCCCATGTGCCGTCGCGCAGCATATTGAGCGCCCGACGCCACACCCTCACCACGTTAAAGACGTAGTCGGGATTCTTCATGCGGCCCTCGATCTTGAGCGATGCCACGCCGGCGGCAACAAGCTCGGGCAGATGCGCGATGCCCAGATAGTCACGCGGACAAAGCAGGCGATCCCCTTCGACAGCGACAACACTCTGCCCCGCCTCGTCCACCAAGTCATAGGATAGACGGCACGGTTGCGTGCAGTCGCCGCGCATCGCAGAGCGGCCACGTCGAAGGGCAGAGAACCCGCACGCACCCGAGTATCCAATGCAAATAGCGCCGTGACAGAACACCTCGATGGGCACGCCAGTAGCGCAAAGCGTCTCAATCTCTGCAACGCTCAGCTCGCGCGCAGTCGTCACGCGCTCAACGCCCAACTCCTTGGCAGCCAACTGCACGGCACCCTCGCTATGAGCGCCCGCCTGAGTGGACAGGTGAATCTCGACCCCCGAAATCGCCGCACGTAGCGCGCAAGCCAGCCCGGCATCGGCCACAATCAACGCATCGGCACCCAACGCGTGCGCATGCGCCCCCAACGCCACGGCGTCGGCAAGCTCATCATCGAACACGAATACGTTGAGCGTCACGTACACACGCACGCCATGGGCATGGGCCACGGCACAACCGCGCGCGAACTCATCATCGTTAAAGCCATGCGCGCTCACTCGAGCGTTGAATCCGTCCAGCCCCGCATAGATGGCATCGGCACCCGCCGCAATCGCCGCGAGCATCTGGTCGAGCCCGCCAGCAGGCGCCAGCAGTTCGGGCAGCGCCACTCCAGCCGCCGCCAACTCGCTTTCGCATTGTCCGCTCGGTTCCATCGGCCGAATCGCCATCGGTAAACTCCTCACCAAGGTATGCATTCACTCTGAAAAATGCCGTCATCCAGCATACACGAGGCCCCGCGTGCCTCGTTTGGTTTATCGTGTAATAACTTATGTCCATCCTGCCAGGCATAACACCTGCCGCCTGGCACGACATACCTGGAGGTCAATATATGGGTCCTCGCCAACGACAGGGGCGCAGTCGCTCTAAGACGCATGCCCTTCCCATGATCTTGCTCTCGTTTTTGGGCTTTCTGCTTATCGCGGGCGTAGCGTTTGGCATCGGCATGATCGGCAACGTCAACCGCTGGCTGTCCGATCTGCCCGACTACACCGATGCCAACGCGTATCTGGTGAGCGAGCCCACCGACATCGTCGACTGCAACGGCAACACCATTGCGAGTTTCTACACGCAAAACCGCAAGTCCATCACCAAGGACCAAGTGTCCCCGTACGTGCTGCAGGGCACCGTTGACGTTGAGGACGAGCGCTTCTACGAGCACGGCGGCATCGACCTCTGGGGCATTGCACGCGCATCGGTGGCAACCCTCACCGGCGGCCACGAGGGCGCATCGACCATCACCCAGCAGCTGGTTCGCAACACCATCTTGCAGGAGGAACAATTCGACTCGACCATCGAGCGTAAGGTGCGCGAGGCCTATATCGCCATCAAGATGGAGGATATGTACTCCAAAGACGAGATCCTCATGATGTACCTCAACACCATCTACTACGGCCATGGAGCATATGGCATCGAGGCCGCCGCCGAGACCTATCTGTCCAAAACCGCCGCCGACCTCACCCTGAGCGAGGCCGCGCTGCTGATCGGCCTTCCCAACTCGCCCTCGCAGTACGACCCCACGGTTAATCCCGACTTGGCGCTGTCCCGCCGCAACAAGGTTCTGGACAACATGCTGCGTCTGGGCCACATCACGCAGGAAGAGCACGATGCCGCGCAGGCTGAGCCCATCACGCTTAACGTGACCGAGATTTCGGGCAGTGGCGTCGATGTGTACTCTCAGCCCTACTTTGTCTCCTACGTTAAACAGTTGCTTGAGCAGGAGTTCTCCACCGACGTGCTCTTTAAGGGCGGTCTGACCGTCAAGACCACCATCGACCCCACCATGCAGCAGGTGGCCGAGGAGGCTGTGCGCTCGCAGCTCGACACGCTTTCGCTCGACGGCCTGGACATGGGCATGGTCGTCGTTGACCCCAAGACCGGCTACATCAAGTGCATGGTAGGCGGCTACGACTACAACGCCGACGAGAATCACGTGAACCACGCTACGGCAAAGCGCCCCGTGGGCTCCACGTTTAAGGCCTTTACGCTGGCGACTGCCATCCAAAACGGTATGAACCCCAACGTCACCCTCAACTGCAACTCGCCGCTCAAGGCCAAGGGCACCACGACCGAGGTGCAAAACTACGGCAACCAGAGCTATGGCAACATCACGCTTAAGCGGGCAACGGCATACTCATCCAACACCGGCTACATTCAGGTGGCCGAAGCCATCGGCAATGACAAGATCATGTCGCTCGTCAAAAAGCTCGGCATCGATCCCGCCAAGGACAATATCGAGGACGTTCCCGTCATGACGCTCGGCACCGGGTCCATCTCACCGCTCGAGATGGCATCGGCCTACGCAACGTTTGCCAACGGTGGCTACTACCGTCAGCCCATCGCCATTACCGAGATCGACTCGCGTACCGGCTCGGTTCTGTACCAGCACACCGACAATCCCACGCAGGTGCTCACCGAAGGCGAGGCTGCCGCGGTTACCGATGTTCTATCCGGCGTCATGCAGGGCAGCGGCACGGGTGCCGCCGGCGCGCTGAACGTCAACCAGCCCTATGCCGGCAAGACGGGCACCACTGACAACACCACCAACCTGTGGTTCTGCGGCTTCACGCCGCAACTGACATGCGCCCTGTGGACCGGTTATTCCGCAGGCGAGATTCCCATCCAAAAGTACGGTTCGGACCTGCTGGGCGACAGCACCAACCTGCCCGTCTTTAAGAAGTTCATGAACACCGTTCTTGCGGGCACCGAGCGCGAGGAATTCTCGACCGGAACGGCTCCCACGTACAAGAACAATAACGTCTGGAAGTTCTACGGCACAAACAACAAAAAGAAAGACGAAGAGGATAAAGACGAGGGAAAAGAAGAGGAAGAGACCACGACCACCACAACGACAACGACAACGACAACCACTGAAACCCCGGGCGGCAACACCACCGGCGATAGCGGTACGACAGGTGGCGACGGTGGCACGGGTGGCGATGGCGACACGGGTGGCGACGGTGGCACGGGTGGCGATGGCGACACGGGTGGCGACGGTGGCACGCCGACGCCTACCCCCGATCCTACGCCCACGCCCAACCCCTCTACGGGCCAGTAGACGCAAAGCGGCATCTGACACCAAGGCGCCCGAGCAGCACGTACGCTGCTCGGGCGCTTCTTTATTTCGGCAGATGCCACAAGATGCCACGACGGCCCCGGCTGCAGGACCGATAGAGCAACGGGTGCCGGCATGCAAAAGGGCGCTGACCTTCGTCAACGCCCTCGGCAATTACCTATAGCAACAATCGGCACAGCAGCAGCGCCACGCATCCCCTACTTGTGAGAGTTACTCAGCTTGTTGATGAGCGCTTCAAGGCGTTCGCCGTCCTCGGCCGTCTGCGCAATGACTAAGATCGTGTCGTTGCCGGCAAGCGAGCCAAGCACGTCGGGCAGCTCCGCGGCATCGACCGCTGCGGCAATACCAGAAGCCGTACCGGGCTGTGCCTTGATCATAACCAGATTATCGGTGCGCAGTACGCCGGTAACCAACTCGGAAACCATGCGCTGCAGATACAGGTCCTCGGCAAGGACATAGATGCCCTCGGGGAGCTTACGCAGTCCCATGTCCGCGATGTCGCGCGAAACGGTCGCCTGCGTGCAATCGAAACCCATGGCGCGGAGCTCGTCTACCAAAACGCGCTGCGTACGTACGTCCTTATTGCGAACAATATCTCTGATGGCATCCTGGCGCCCATTGCGTTTTTTGGCCATACAAAACCTCACTCCAAAAGATGGCGGAGACAATCACTTAGTGATTGAATAGTTTAGCGCTATTTGAGGGTTTTAGTGAATAAGAACGCATTTCGAAACAATTCCATGCAATTAATTTCGAAAATCACGCTACTAGACAGTCCTGACGCCCGAACGATTGAAAAAGGCCGCCAGATGCGTATACAACGCACACCGCATAGGCTTGGCACCAGCTATCGAACCATAGAGCAGACCTAGGCCACGATGATTGCCCTTAAGGGCCGCAACCATCTGACGGGTACGCTGTGCTTCGAGCATATCATGCAAACGGGCCGAACGCTCTATTGAAGACACCCCATGGGGGCTCAGACACAAATTTTCGATGCAGGCAACCAGGCTGGCGTAGTAATACCGCTGGCAGACCAGCTTCAACTGATCGCCACCGCCCGCGACGGCAAGCGAGTCGGCAAGCCTGTCGAGCGCCCCGATATCATCAGAAAGCCTGGCAAACATCGTGGGGTCAAACGTCTCCGTAATCGACGGCGCCACTGCATGAAAACGGGCACGGCCACATCCCGAAACGCGCTTTGCCTGCGAAAGCGCGAACGTCAAAAAAGACACCGTGCGAAACGCATCGCCATGCGCAAGGCACGCCTCAAAAAGGGCGCGATCATACAGCACGCCGGAGGTCTGTCGGATTAAACCACAGGAAACCAATTGGGTCAGGCAAGCCGCCCGGTCCTCATCTTCAGAAACGGATGTCGCGTCCAAAACTCGGGAATGACGTTCGCGGTGAACATCGTAGCGATCGAGCGAAACAGAGGGAAACACGATGTCAGCAGAAGCGTCGCAGGAGCTTTCGACCATCTGCGAAAGGGACTGCGGCGCAAACCACTCATTGGCATTCATCGCAATGATCTGGGAGCCGCGCGAAGCCGCAAAGCCGGCACGCAGGCAGGCGCCAGGCACTGGGTCCTCAACATCAATCAAATCAATATGAATGTCTCTGTCGGCAGCAACTTCGAGCGAATGACGCACACCAGCTACCACGCCGCGGCGAACGACGACAATCTGCAAATCGTAGAGGTCTTGGTTCTGGATGCTCTCGAGAGCGCGCATCGTATAACTGGGCGAACCCTCAACAATCAGGATCACCGAAAGTCGCGGATGCGAACCACGTCGAACCAAGTTTTCCGTCCTCTCGACAGCCAGTAACAAACTGCCGTTCATGGTACACCCCGTCAATTAATGCGGATGGTCGCCCGTCGCGATGCACGTCAAGAACAGATGTTGCACACGCCCCGCTCACAGGCGCTGCACACAAAGATCGCCGTCAGGCAGTCACTTCCCTAATCGAGCACCACAAGCTCGGTGGGGTCGTAATCCACGCCCATAAAGGTAAGACCGCATGCGGGCGCCGTAGGACCGGCAGCGGAGCGATCGCAGGCATCAATTACCTCACGCATCCACTCGGGATCGCGGCGATGCATGCCGATCTCGACAAGGGTGCCCACAATGGTTCGCACCATCGAATGCAAAAACGCATTGCCCTCGATGGTAAACGTGAGGATGTCCTCGCCAAAGGCGACCTCATGGCCAAACTCAGCACGCATTACGCAGCGGTGCGTAGGTTTGCCCACGGCAGAGGCGACCTTGCAAAAGCTCTTAAAGTCCTGCTCGCCCAAAAGCGCAGGGCAGGCGGCCGCCATCGCATCGACGTCGAGGGGATAGCGATGCCACCACACTGCACCGCGTGACAGCACGGGCCGCGCATCACGGTCGGCAATGCGATAGGTGTAAGTGCGAGAGCGCGCGTCAAAACGTGCAGAAAAGTCCTTACGAGCCTTGTAGACCTCGTTTATGGCGATATCTTTGCCCAGGAGGGCATCCATAGCCCTCAGCCACCTACGGCGCGTATACGCAAGCTCAGCGTCCGTTACGGGCACGCTGATGTATTGGGCCACCGCATGAACGCCGGCATCGGTACGCCCCGCGCACGTCAGATCGATTGGGCGGCGCAGCAACGTCTCAATGGCACGGCGTAGCTCGCCCGCGACCGTCGTCTGGCCCGGCTGCTCGGCAAATCCGCTATAGGAGGAGCCATCGTAGGCCACGCGAAATACAAGGGTGGCGTCAAGCTCGGGGGTCAAATTGAAATCAGACGGCGCAGTCATGGGCGCTCCCAACAAACTAGCAACGGTATTGCGACAAAAAAAGAGGGGTACGCGAACGTACCCCTCGAATATAGCCTATGCAGACAGAATGTCTACTCAGCGGTCTCCTCAGCAGGAGCCTCCTCGACAGCCTCGACCTTCTTGGGAGCAGCGGCCTTCTTGGGGGCCGGAGCAGCCTTCTTGGCCTTAGGCGTGCAAGGCTCGGTGACGAGTTCCATGATAACGATAGGAGCGTTATCGCCCTTACGGTTACCGAGCTTCATGATGCGGGTGTAACCGCCGTTGCGGTCCTGCCACATGCCCTGAGCAGCCTTGTCGAAGATCTCGGCAACGAGCTGCTTATCGCCGAGCTTGGCGATAGCCAGACGACGAGAGTGCAGGTCGCCCTTCTTAGCCCAGGTGATGATCGGGTCGACGACCGAACGCAGCGCCTTAGCGCGGGTCTCGGTGGTCTTGATGCGGTCGTTCTCGAAGAGGGCCTTAGCAAGGCTCTTCTTCATGGCCTTGGTGTGGCTCGCATCGGTGCCGAGCTTCAGGCCCTTCTTAACGTTGTGACGCATGGTCTAGTTTCTCCTCAAATATGCGAAGCATTAAGCCTTCAGGCTCAGGCCCATGGACTCAAGCTTGTCCTTCACTTCCTCGATCGACTTAACACCGAAGTTACGGATGTTGAGCAGATCGTTCTCCGAGAACTCAACGAGCTGACGGACCGAGTGAATGCTGGCGCGCTTAAGGCAGTTGTAGGAACGGACGGAAAGGTCCAGATCCTCGATCTGCTTGTCCAGCTCGGCGTTGTCGTTGGTGACCTCGGGAGCGAAGATCGAAGCCTCCTCCTCGACCTCGGGGGTCTCGGCAAGGTTCATAAAGGCGGCCATATGCTGGTTGATGATATTGGCAGCCTGGACCACGGCGTCGCGCGGGGCGATGGAACCGTTGGTCTCGATCTCGAGGACAAGGCGGTCGTAGTCGGTATGCTGGCCGACACGGCAAGCCTCAACGAGCTTGGCGCAACGGGACACCGGCGAGTACAGCGAGTCGACGTTGATCACACCGATGGGATCGTTGTCACGCTTGTTAGCCTCGCCAGAGACATAGCCGCGGCCATAGCCGATGCGCATGCTCATGGTGAGATGGCCACCCTCGGTGAGCGTAGCAATGTGCTGCTCGGGGTTGACTAGCTCAAACTCGGACGGAATAAAGAAGTCCGCACCGGTGACCTCGCAGGGGCCGTCAACCGAGATGGTGGCGGTCGCCTCGTCGGTCGTGCCGAGAGCCCTGAAGACAAGACCCTTGACATTCAGGACGATGTCGGTGACATCCTCGACCATGTTAGGGATGGTCATGAACTCGTGCTGCGCACCATCGATCTGAATGGCCTCGACGGCGGCACCCTCGAGCGAGGACAGAAGAACACGACGAAGCGAGTTACCCAGCGTATCGCCGTAGCCACGCTCGAGCGGCTCGACGGAGACACGAGCAGAGGTCTCGTTAATCTCTTCGACCTGAACCTGAGGCCTAATGAATTCTGACATGTATTACCTCCAGCCTCAGCAGCCCGGATGGACTACTTAGAGTAGAGCTCGACGATGAGCTGCTCGTTGATATCACCGCTGATCTGCTCACGCGTCGGCAGAGCGAGCACGTTACCAGACAGCTTCTCGATATCGACCTCGAGCCAGCCAGGGACCTCAAAGCGCTCGGAGGAAATCAGGGCCTCCTTGATGGGGAGGAGGTCACGGAACTTCTCGCCGACAGCGACGACGTCGCCGGCCTTGACGCGGTAGGACGGGATGTCCACGCGCTTGCCGTTCACGGTGAAGTGACCGTGACGGACGGACTGACGAGCCTCTTTGCGGGTGCGGGCGAAGCCAAGACGGAAGACGACGTTGTCGAGGCGAGACTCAAGGATGATCATGAGGTTCTCACCGGTGACGCCGTTCATCTTACGGGCCTTGTTGAAGTAGCCGTGGAACTGCTTCTCCAGAACGCCATAGATGAACTTGACCTTCTGCTTCTCACGCAGCTGCATGCCGTACTCAGATTCCTTGCGACGGCGCTTGGGCTGACGGATAGATTCCTTCTTGCTGCTGTAACCGAGCTCAGCGGGATCGATCCCGAGCTGACGGCAGCGCTTAAGAACAGGAGTCCTGTCGATTGCCATATTGATACGATCCTTTCAGTTACACGCGGCGACGCTTCTTGGGGCGGCAGCCGTTGTGCGGAATGGGGGTCTTGTCCTGGATGCTCGAGACCTCGAGGCCAGCAGCCTGGAGGGAGCGGATGGCGGTCTCACGACCGGAGCCGGGGCCCTTGACGAAGACGGAAACCTTCTTCATACCGTGCTCCATGGCCTGCTTGGCAGCAGCCTCGGCAGCCATCTGGGCAGCGAACGGCGTGGACTTACGGGAGCCCTTGAAGCCCACCTGGCCAGCCGACTTCCAGGAAATGACGTTGCCCTGGGGATCGGTGATCGAAACGATCGTGTTGTTGAACGTAGAACGAATGTGAGCCTGGCCCACGGAAATGTTCTTACGGTCCGCGCGCTTCAGACGGGCAGCGCGAACGTTCTTCTTAGCAGTAGCCATCTATCTAGCGCTCCTTATTTCTTCTTCTTAGCACCGATCTGACGCTTCGGGCCCTTGCGGGTACGAGCGTTAGTGTGGGTGCGCTGGCCGCGGACCGGGAGGCCCTTGCGGTGACGAAGGCCGCGGTTGCAGCCGATGTCCATAAGGCGCTTGACGTTCTGGTTGCGCTCACGGCGGAGGTCGCCCTCAACCATGATCTGATTCTTATCGATATAATCGCGGATGGCGTTAACCTCATCCTCGGTGAGGTCCTTAACGCGCGTGTCCACGTTAACGTTGCACTCGACGCAAATCTTCGTCGCAGTGGTGCGGCCGATGCCGTAAATGTAGGTCAGACCGATCTCAACGCGCTTCTCACGCGGGAGGTCGACACCATTAATACGGGCCAACGTAGTCTCCTCTCTTAACCCTGACGCTGCTTATGACGGGGGTTCTCGCAAATGACGAGGACCTTGCCGTGGCGCCTAATGATTTTGCACTTATCGCACATCTTCTTGACCGAAGGACGTACCTTCATCGTTCTTCCTTTCGGTAGCGCTCAAACTACTTCCCTACTATCTACTCGCCCAGCCGCAGGCGTTTAAAACTATGGCTGGTCTTCACACGCAAACCGACCGTAGGTTGAGCTAAGCCTGCAGTCGGAAAAGAGCGTGTATGCGTGTCGCTATTTATAGCGATAGGTGATGCGACCGCGGGTCAGGTCGTACGGGGAAAGCTCCACGACAACCCTGTCACCGGGGAGAATGCGGATGTAATTCATTCGAATCTTGCCAGAAATGTTGCACAGAACCGAATGACCGTTCTCGAGCTCGACCTTAAACATGGCGTTGGGCAGCGGTTCCTTTACCGTACCCTCGAGCTCAATTGCGTCTTCCTTCTTCACAAGCAATCATCTTTCTCTAGAAAACGACAGCGATTGAGTATTCTACAATACGTATCCACGCATCGTAATATCTTCGTAATGGCTCCACAACTACGTGGGACTTGTTACATTTCTCCGCCTTGGAGCGAACACCAAGCACCTTGCGCATCCGTGGTGAGAATCACCGGACCGTCATTGGTAATGGCGACGGTGTTCTCGTAGTGCGCGGCGGGCAGGTGGTCGTTGGTCGTGACGATCCAACCGTCGGAGCCTGTGCTCACATGGTTGGAACCCATCGTAACCATCGGCTCGATGGCAATGACCATGCCGGCCTGGAGGCGAACGCCCCTCCCCTTCTTTCCATAGTTAGGAACGTTGGGGTCCTCGTGCATCACGCGGCCGATGCCATGTCCCACATAATCACGAAGCACGCCGTAACCGTGAGACTCGGCGAGGGACTGAACGGCATAACCAACGTCCCCGATATGGTTACCGGGAACAGCCTGCTCGATGGCAGCCTTAAGACAATCGCGCGTGACCTCGCACAAAGCCTTGGCTTCGGGCGTGGGGGTGCCGACGAAAAACGTCCAAGCGTTATCGCCGACCCAACCGTCGACAACGGCTCCCGTATCGATGGAGATGATATCGCCATCGCGCAGGATCATGTCGGGGTTGGGAATACCGTGGACCACGGCATCGTTGATCGATGCGCAAATGGTCCCCGGGAACCCGCCGTAACCCTTAAAGGCCGGGGTGCCGCCATGCATGCGGATAATCTGCTCCGCGAGCTGATCGAGCTCAAAAGTCGAAACGCCGGGACGCACCATGGCTCCAACGTGGCGGAGCGCCATCTTAGATAGCGCTCCTGCCTTCTTCATCTGCTCGATTTGCGTTGCAGACTTAATCTTGATCATAGACCGAGAGCCTCTTTGACATCCCCGTACACGGTCTCGCGAGCCTGGTCACCGTTGACCGACTTGAGCAGACCCTGGCCACGATAGTAGTCGACGAGCGGACTCGTGGACTTCTCGTAGACGTCGAGACGGTTCTTGATGGTCTCGGGCTTGTCGTCGTCGCGCTGATACATCTCGCCTGCGCACTTGGGGCAGGTAGCATCAGCAGCGGTGCCGGTGTAACCGCAGGCGCGGCAGGTGCGACGCGAAGACAGACGATCGATAATGACCTCGGGGGCCACATCGACCAGAAGGGCACAGTCGATCTCGCGACCCATGGCGGAAAGCTCGGAATCGAGCGTCACAGCCTGGGCGGTGTTGCGCGGGAAGCCGTCGAGGATGAAGCCCTGTTGGGCGTCATCGGCGGCAAGGCGCTCCTTGACAAGGTCGATCACGAGCTGGTCGGGAACGAGCTCGCCAGCGTCCATGTACTTCTTAGCCTGAATACCAAGCTCGGTGCCACCCTTGACGGCAGCACGCAGCAGGTCGCCCGTGGAAATATGGGCGACGCCAAACTCGGCGACGAGCTCCTGTGCGACGGTGCCCTTACCGGCACCCGGAGCTCCGAGCAATACGAGGTTCATGAGCAATCCTCCTCTAGCCTATTTAAAGAATCCATCGTAATCATACATCTTGATCTGGCCTTCGAGCTTATCGACCGTGTCGAGCACGACGCCGACCATGATGAGGATGGACGTGCCGCCAAATGCCTGGATCAGATGGTTACCCGTGAAGGAGAAGATGATCGAAGGCACGATGGCGATGAGCGCCAAAAAGACAGCGCTGGGAAGCGTAATCTTGTTGAGCGCGTTCTTGATGTAGGCCGCGGTAGCCCTACCCGGACGCACGCCCGGAATAAAGCCGCCCTGCTTCTTAAGGTTGTCGGCCGTGTCATCGGGGTTAAACACCATGGAGGTGTAGAAGTACGCGAAGAACACGATGAGGACAACATTAAGCACCCAGTTGAGCCAACCGGTCGAAAGCGCAGAGGCAACTGCCTGGATCCAGCCGATGCCGGGGAAGAACACGGCAATCTGAGCCGGGAAATACAGCAGCGCCGAAGCGAAGATGATCGGCACGACACCCGCGGTGTTGACCTTGATGGGCAGGTAGGTGGTCTGGCCACCCATCATGCGACGGCCCACGACGCGCTTAGCGTAGGAGACCGGAATGCGGCGCTGGCCGCGCTCAAGGAAAACAATCAGCGGGATAACCAGCAGGATGATGGCGCAGATAATCACCATGGTGATGATGCCACCGGCATTGCCCTCGGTGCTGGAGAAGATAGCCTGCGGCAGACCGGCCATGATGTTCGCAAAGATGATCAGCGACATGCCATTGCCGATACCGCGCTGGGTGATGAGCTCACCAATCCACATGATCAGCATGGCGCCCGCAGTGAGCGTGCCGACGATCATGAGGTCGAAGATGATCTCGGGAGCGCCGGCGCCATTAAAGCTGATGCCGAAGCTCTTAAAGAGGAAGAGGTAACCCACGGAGTTGAGGATTGCCAGAGCCAGGGTGAGGTAACGCGAATACTGCGTAATCTTGGTCTGACCGACCTCGCCCTCGCGGGCAAGCTCATGCAGGGAAGGCACAACGGCCTGGAGCATCTGGAGGATGATCGAGCTGGTGATGTAAGGCATGATGCCCAGCGAAAACACCGACACATAGCTCAAAGCGCCGCCAGAGAAAAGATTCAGGAGGGCCATAGCACCTGCGGCGACCGAATTGTTATCGGTCGAGAAAAGGCCCAGCATCCCCTGGAAGGGAATGCCGGGCACAGGAACGTGCGCACCAATGCGGTACACGACGAGCATAGCTATGGTAAAAAGAATCTTTTCGCGCAATTCTTTGATGCGGAAAGCATTCTTAAGACCATTTAGCACGGCAGCTCGACCTTTCCGCCGGCGGCCTCGATCTTGGCCTGCGCAGAAGCGCTGACCTTGTCGACCTTGACCGTGAACTTCTTGGTGAGCTCACCATTGCCGAGCACCTTGACGGGCTCGAACTCGCTCTTGGTGATGCGAGCGGCCTTAAGAGCGGCACCGTCGATCACAGCGCCGTCCTCGAACTTGCGCTCGAGACGCTCAACGTTAACAGCGGTGTACTCGATACGACGGGGGTTGCGGAAGCCCGGAAGCTTGGGCAGGCGCATAGCCAGCGGAGTCTGGCCACCCTCGAAACCGGCACCCTTGGTGCCGCCAGAGCGGGAACCCTGGCCCTTCTGACCGCGGCCAGAAGTGGTGCCGTGACCCGAAGAATTGCCACGGCCGACGCGCTTGCGGTTCTTGGTGGAACCGGGCGCGGGAGTAAGATCGTGAAGCTGCATTTGCTACTCCTCTACAATCTCGACAAGGTGCTTGACCTTGAAGATCATGCCGCGGACGGACTCGTTGTCAGCAATCTCGCGAACCTCGCGGATCCTGTGGAGACCGAGGGCACGGACAGTACGGACCTGGTCCTGCTTGCAACCGTTGGTACTGCGGACCTGCTTGATCTTGATGGTGTCAGCCATGCTTAGTTCTCCTTACCGACGAACATCTCGGAGACCGTCAGGCCACGGCGAGCCGCGACGTCCTCAGGGCTGGAGAGCTCCTTGAGGCCCTCGACGGCAGCCTTGATGATGTTGAGGCCGTTGTCGGTACCGAGGGACTTGGACAGGACGTTCTTGATGCCAGCAAGCTCAAAGAGGGGACGCACAGCGCCGCCGGCGATAACGCCGGTACCCTCGACAGCGGGCTTGATGATGATGCGGCCGGCACCAAAGTGGCCGAGAACCTCGTGCGGGATGGTGCCCTGCTCGGTCACCGGCACGTGGAACATGTTCTTCTTGGCATCGAGAGATGCCTTGGAGATGGCCATGGGCACCTCAGCGGACTTGCCCATGCCAACGCCGACGTTGCCCTTGCCGTCGCCAACGACGACGAGAGCGACGAGGCTCATGCGACGACCACCCTTGACGGTCTTCGACACGCGGTTGATGTAAACGACGCGCTCCTCGAACTCGGAGGCCTCGCGCTGCTGCTTCTGATTACGAGCCATGTGCTACATACCTCCTAGAACTCGAGACCGGCGGCACGAGCACCGTCGGCGAGGGCCTTGACGCGGCCATGGTAGATACGGCCACCACGATCGAAGGCGACCTTGGTGATGCCGGCCTCGATGGCGCGCTTGCCAACGAGCTGACCGACCTTCTCCGCAGCCTCCTTGTTCGAGGTGTGGGTGCCCTTGAACTCGGCCTCGAGGGTCGAGGCAGAGACGAGCGTCAGGCTGGAGCCCTTGCTGTCGTCGATGATCTGGGCATAGATGTTGGCGTTAGTACGGGTCACGCGAAGACGCGGACGCTCGGCGGTACCCGAGACCTTGCCGCGAACACGACGCTGACGACGCTTGAGGCCTTCCAGCTTCGCCTTATGCTTGTTCATACGTAAACTCCTAAAAAGGTTGATCTTGCCAGCACCTGACGGGGTGCTGGTCTTATGCGAGTGAGTCGGTTACGACTACTTGGCGGCCTTACCCAGCTTGCGGCGGATGTGCTCGCCAACGTAGTGGATACCCTTGCCCTTGTAAGGCTCGGGAGGACGATGGCCGCGGATCTCAGCGGCGATCTGACCGACCTGCTGCTTGTTGATACCCTTGACGTTCACGTGGGTGTTGTCGGGAACCTCGAAGGTGATGCCCTCGGGAGCCTCGACGATCACGGGGTGCGAGAAGCCCAGGGAGAACTCGAGGTTCTTGCCCTTCTGCTGCACGCGGTAACCGACGCCGGCGAGCTCGAGCTTCTTCTCGAAGCCCTCGGAAACGCCAACAACCATGTTGTGGATGAGGGCGCGGGTGAGGCCGTGGCGGGCACGGGTCTCACGCTCGTCGTCGGGACGGGAAACGGTGAGGACGTTGTCCTCGACGTTGATAGCGAGCTTCTCAAAGACATCGAGCTCGAGCTGGCCCTTGGGGCCCTTGACGACAACGTTGTTGCCGTTGACTGCCACTTCGACTCCGGCGGGAATCTGGACAGGCTTATTACCGATACGAGACACGGTGATCTCCTTTCCTTCTACCTACCGAGCGAATTACCAGACGTAAGCGATGATCTCGCCGCCGACGTTGTGCTTGCGAGCATCGCGGTCGGTCATGACGCCATGGCTGGTGGAAATAATGGCGGTACCAAGGCCACCGCGGACGCGGGGCATGTCGGCAACGCCGGTGTACTTACGCAGGCCCGGCTTGGAAATGCGGCGGATGCCGTTGATGACCTTAGCCTTCTTGGGACCATACTTAAGCGTGATGTGCAGAGTCTTCTGGGGAACGGTGTCCTCGACATCGTAGCCCTCGATGTAGCCCTCCTCGTGCAGAACACGAGCGATCTCGACGAGCTTCTTGCTGCTCGGCATGGAGACCGTGGCCTTGTTCACAGAGTTAGCGTTACGGATGCGCGTAAGCATATCTGCGATCGGGTCTGTAAGGTTCATACAGATTCTCCTTCGTTCTTGATGAACACGTGCTCTTGGTTCTTCGCCGCCCTTAACGGCAAAGCCTAACTAGCGCGTTTTCCCTGTTCCAAACTGATGCTTGAAACGCTGGTAGTGACTTACCAGCTGGCCTTCTTAACGCCGGGAAGCTCGCCCTTGAGTGCAAGCTCGCGGAAGCAGACACGGCACAGGCCGAACTTGCGGTACACAGAGTGCGGACGGCCGCAGCGCTGGCAGCGCGTGTACTCACGAGTAGAGAACTTCTGCTTGCGATTGCACTTGACGATCATCGATGTCTTAGCCACTTATATCCTCCTCACATAGAGTATTGTTCGCCCCAAGCGCCGCCCCCTTGTGGGAACGGCGCTTATAGGGCAGGTGAACCTATTTCTTGAACGGGAAACCGAAGGCGTCCAGAAGGGCCTTGGCCTCCTCATCGGTGTTGGCGGTGGTCACGAAAGTGATGTCCATACCACGCTGGTGATCGACGGAGTCGAAGTCGATCTCGGGGAAGATGAGCTGCTCGGTGACGCCCATGGAGAAGTTACCACGGCCGTCGAAGCTCTTGGCGGAGATGCCGCGGAAGTCGCGGATACGGGGGATCGCGACGGAGGTCAGACGATCGAAGAACTCCCACATACGGTCGCCACGCAGGGTAACCTTGCAGCCGATCGGCATACCGGCGCGCAGGCGGAAGGTAGCGATGGACTTGCGGGCACGGGTGATCATCGGCTGCTGGCCGGTGATGGCGCGCAGGTCGCGCACGGCACCGTCGATGGCCTTGGAATCGGTAGCGGCCTCGCCGACACCCATGTTCACGACGATCTTCTCAAACTTGGGGATCATCATGACGTTCTCGTACTGGAACTTGTCCTGAAGCTGCTGCTTGACCTCGTTGTTGTACTTGGTCTTCAGACGCGGCACATACTTCTCTTCTGCCATTGTTCACTCCTTCTTGGGGTTTTAAGCACGGGGCGTGGCCACGATGGGTTGTCCTCGTGCCTCCTGGCTGCATCCGCGCCGCTCATGGCATTTTGCGGTTTGGACTCGACGCAGCAGGAGCCGACAAAACAATCGGTACTATACGCGCATCGGGAGCGTATTTCCAGAAAAACCTCGTCTGCCTGCACAACTCCACAACTCCCCCGCACAAATGGGTCCCAAAAAGCAGTTGCGGTGAAATAGGGACTGTTGGGCGGCCTAACAGGCTTAAACAATCCGTATTTCACCGCAACTTATTGGTGAGGATGCGATTAGCGCTTGCGGGGGATGAGTTTGGTGCGGCGCAGGTGGATCATCTCGGCGGCGATGGAGATGGCGATCTCCTCGGGGTCCTCCGCCTCGATGGCAACGCCAATCGGCAGGTGCAACTCGTCGATTTGCTCCTGCGTAAAGCCCTCCTGCTCCAGGCGAGCGCGCACAAAGGCCGTCTTGCGGCGCGAGCCCAGGCAGCCCAGATAGGCGGGTTTGGCGCGCATGGCCTGAATCACCACGTCGATATCGGACTTGTGACCCGCCGTGGCGACGACCACCAGGTCGCGCGGGCCGATGGGGCACCGCTCGCTCAGGTTCTTGTAATCGACCAGACGACGATCGTAGACGTTGGGCACCCATTCGGGGGTCAGCGTGCCGGGGCGGTCGTCGCAAGCCACGACGGCAAAGCCCGCCGCCGTGAGCACCCGCGCCGTCGCAGCGCCCACGTGGCCACAGCCAAAGATGTAGGTCAGGCCCTCGGGGCAGAGCGTCTCGATGTGAGCCACGGGAATCTCGGAGGCGGCGTTGGTGTAGGTGACCTTACTCCCCTCCTCCACCAGCGAAAGCCCGGGGCAGCCCGCAATGGTGTGGCGCGATTCCTTGCCATGGCACTCGGCCACATCGCCCTCGAGCGCGCTCGCGATAAACGGCTCAAAGTCGATGACGAAGTCGCCGATGCGCCGATAGGCCAAGACGTCGGCTATTTCCTGGAACAACGACGCCTGAGTCGCATCCAGATGCAGGTAGCACAGGCAGATGGCTCCGCCGCAGATCATGCCGGTATCGGAGTTCTCGCCGCCCATGGTGTAGCGGACCAGACGCGACTGTCCCGCGCTCAGGAGCTCGCGCGCCTCATCCAGCGCAAAGAGCTCAATCTTGCCGCCGCCGATGGTGCCCGCCTGGCTGCCATCGGCAAAGACAGTCATCCAGGCGCCCACACCGCGCGGCGATGACCCCGCCGTACCGGCCACGACCACGAGCTCGCACGTCTCGCCAGCACGCAGGGCGGCAAGCGCCGCATTCACAACATCGAGCTTTTCCATTGCCGCCTTCTATCCTCTAAAGACATCGGTGAGCATGGCGAGTGCCTCGAGCACGCCGCCGCCGACCGACGTCGCCTTGTCCGAAATGTAGTTGATATAGCTGGCATCGCCGCGCGGATCGACATCGGCGCATTTAAAGCCCTCAGTCACCTGCACGCCGTTCGCCAAAAGTCCGCGCAGACAGCCATCGATCTGCGTGCACATGGGCGTATCGCCCGCGTAGCCAATCACGTTTCCGGCACTCACGATGTCGCCGATTGCGCGGTCGGACCGAAACACGCCGGCGGCGGGGCTGTGAATAACGCGCTCTTTGCCATAGCCGGCGATAATGCCTGGCACGCCCGTGTTGGGCTGGGGCGAACCCTGGGTGATGACGCGGCCCATAAAATGCCCGCGCATAGTCTCGACCACGGCATCGCAATCAACCGGCGCGGTAAAGCCCGGCCCTACCGCGATGACGACAGGCGCCATATCGCGCGTGGTGCCCAAGTTGCGCTTGGCCAGAATCGCGTCGACCACGGCCGAGGGCTTAAGTTCGCCGAGCATCTGTGCCTGGGGGTCCACCACCACAGCGACATCCCCCGTCTCGGTAATTGCAAGCGCCTCGGCCGGCGTCTGCGCCAAGCGGGCGCGAATGCCCTCGACCTCGACCTCGCCCAAGCGAATGGCCTCGCAAAAACTGATTGTGCGACGGATACACGTGGGGACCGCGATATCGGCCATGACGACCGACACGCCGGCGCGCACCAGACGAGCAGCGACACCCGTGGCGATATCGCCTGCGCCGCGAACATAAACGAGCATTCCCGGGGCACCTCCCTGTGCTACGGTTTGAGCAGAGCAAAAGCGGTTCGACCGCTACTCTGATGATTATTTCTTATCGCAGCATTATACGGCGGTGAACAGATGGAAACGGTTAACGGCAGCCTTGCCTCCACGCTCAAGATTGAGCCGGGCATCACCGCGATCATCGGCAGCGGTGGCAAGTCGACCCTGCTAAAGACGCTCGGCCTTGAGCTTATGCGTGCCGGCGGCCGCGTGCTCCTCTGCACCACCACGCACATGTTCCCCGTCGCCGGCGTGCCATGGGACGGGTCGAGCCGTCGTCTGGACGTTGCGCCCTGGAAGCCAGGCGCCTTACACGCCCCAGGCTGCACCTGCGAGGCCTGCTCGGGGCTTGTGCGGGGAAGCATCTGCCAAGCTGGTATCTTGGACCCCCAGATGGGCAAGCTCTCCTCCCCTGCCGAACCGCTCGACCAGCTGGCGCAGCGCTTTGATTACGTCCTGGCCGAGGCGGACGGCAGCAAGCGACTCCCGCTCAAGACGCACGCCGCCTGGGAGCCGGTGATTCCATCTGGCACGGCCAACGTCGTCTGGATCGTCGGCGCGTCGGGATTCGGCAAGCCCATCAGCGAGGCTGTCCACCGCCCCGAGCTCTTTTGCAAGCGTTGCGGCTGCGAGCTCACCGACATCGCCACGCCCGAGCGCGTCGCCCAGGTGCTCAATGCCGAGATGCAGGCGCTGGAACTCAACACCGCACGCGTCATGCTCAACCAAGTCGACACGCTCAGCGACCCCACGATGGCCGACCGCTTCGAGGCGGCCCTCGACCGTCCCATCGTCGCCACCAGCCTCAAGTAGCCGGCCCCATCTCCTCAGTTGCGGTGAAATACGGACTGTTTGGCCACCTAATGGCCGCAAACAGTCCGTATTTCACCGCAACTGAGGAGGGGACACGGCATCTTTGCTGCTAGCGAGGGACGTAGCGACCGGGTTGGGCTCCGGTGGGCTCGCCATCGCGCGCCACCAGCACGCCGTTCACAAACACAGCCTTGGCGCGACCATGCGCCTCAAAGCCCTCGAGCGGCGTGTAGTCCACGGCCTGATGCTGCGTCGCCGCGCTAATGGTCCAGCGCGCCTTTGGATCCCACACGCACACGTCGGCATCGGCACCCTCGGCAAGACAGCCCTTGCGCGGATACATGCCAAAGACGTGCGCCGGGTTCTCACTCATCAAGCGGCACAAATCCTCGGGACCCAGCTGTCCCTCAAAGCTCGTAGCGATCGCGACGGGGCGATGCTCCACACCGGGCCCGCCGTTGGGAATCGCGCGGAAATCGTCGCGCCCGCGGTCCTTTTGCCCGTGCAGGTTAAAGCTGCAGTGGTCGGTGGCGATGGTATCGATCTCGCCGGCCACAAGCGCCTCGCGCAACGCGGCACGGTCAGCGGCATGGCGCAGCGGCGGGCTCATCACGTACTTGGCGCCCGCAAAGCCGTCCTCGCCCTGCTCCAGATAGCAGGTGTCGTCGAGCATCAGATACTGAGGGCAGGTCTCGACATAGATATTCTTCTGCCCGCGCGCTTTGGCAGCGCGAATGGCCTCGAGCCCCAGCTTGGTCGAAAGGTGCACCACATTGACTGGAGCGTCCCCGGCCAAGTGCGCCAGATACAGCAGACGGCTCACTGCCTCAGCCTCGCACACGTCCGGACGGCTGAGCGCATGCCCCTCGGGCCCATGAATCCCCTGCTCGTACACGCGCTTCTGCAGTTCATTCACCAACGTGCCGTTCTCGCAATGCACGCACAGGATACCGCCCAGGCGCTTGAGCTCCTCCAGCACCTCGAGTGTCTCGGCATCGTCCAAGCGCAGGTGGTCGTAGGCAAAGTAAGTCTTAAACGACGATACGCCCGCCTCGCGCATGGCCGAAAGATCGGCGCGGTTGCGCTCATTCCACTCGGCGAGTGCCATATGAAAGGCGTAGTTTGCCGTGCAGGTGCCGTCGGCGCGATGATGCCACTCGGCCAAGGCATCGGGCATGGTCACGCCGCGATCGGCCGTCGCGTAGTCCACGATGGTCGTCGTACCGCCGCAGGCAGCCGCACGCGTGCCGGTCTCAAAGCTATCGGCTGTCCAATCCATGCCGGTCCAGCACTGCATGTGCGTGTGGCCGTCGATAAAGCCGGGGAACACCCAGCAGCCCGCGACATCCTCGACGGTATCGTCCGCGCCCGGCTCAATCGCCGCAGCGATTCGCACGATCTTATCGCCATCCATGGCAAGATCGGCTCGGCGAAGCCCCTGGGGCGTCACGAGCGCGCCGTTTTTGATGATGATCATAATTGCTCCTTATTGGTTGATGCAGTTGGCCACGCGATCAAAATACGAGCAGGCGGCGATATGCTCCGCTATGCGTCGCTGTCCCTTGGCGGTATCGACGTCCCACAGCTCGTAGGCACGCGCCTCGACCAGTACCACGTCGGTACGGCCCTTGAGGATCGAACCGCCGCCATCCTTGCCCTCAAGACACATAAGTGCATCGAACAGTTCCGCCGGAAAGAGCACCGGACTCGAAGGCTCACCGTTGCACGCCAAGCGCACCGGGTGTTTGCGGCCACACTCGTCAAACGCGCGAACCATGGCCTCAAAAGAATCCGAACTCACGAGCGGCTGGTCGCCCGGCAAAAAGAGGCAACCTTTCCAGTTACGTTCGACTCCCCACGAAAGGCCCGCACGGACGCTTTCGCTGCGCAGCTCGCCATCGTGCAGCACGCACGGGCAATGCTTGTCCTCGCAAATCTGGGCGACCTCGGGCCAACGCGTCGAAACCACAACGTCAAAGCCCCGGGGAACCGAATCGATGGTCCGGGCAACCAGCGGCTCGCCATAGATATCGGCAAGCATCTTGTTAGAGCCAAACCGCTTGCCCTCGCCCGAGGCCATAATGACGCATCCAAGTTTCATGGCGATACCTCCCCTGAAACCATCGTACCCATAACTCGCGCCGCGGGCATCCACATCGAAAGCGCTTATCCCGCACGCCCGCGATGCAAAAAAGGGGCACCCCGCCGGTTGGCAGAGCGCCCCCTTTACATGGCTTACCTCAGCCCGGCTTTAGGCCTGGAGCCAACGGGCGGTGTTGCGCTCGTCGAGGGCCTTGAGGGTAGCGGCGGGATCGGCAACCTTCTGCAGGAACATCATGGCTGCGATGGCGTACGGCTTGTAGCTGGCCTCCTTGTACATGCCCACGCGGTGCATGTCGAAGACGTCGGCGTTAACCTCGCCGTGCTCGCAGGAGACACCGGAGATGTCGGCGGGCAGCGGGTGCATAAAGATGGTGTCCTGGCCGTTGGCAGTCTTCTCCATGAGCTCGGTCGTGGAGCACCAGTCCTGATGGGTGGCGTTCTGGGCGAGCAGTTCCTTCTCGAGCGCTGCGATGCCGGCGTCATCGCCCTCGGCGTACAGGTTGGTACGCTTCTCCATGGCGGCAAACGGAGCCCAGCTCTTGGGGATCACGATGTCGGCGCCCTCGAAGGCCTCGGCCATGGTGTTGACCTGCTTAAAGGTGGTGCCGGACTCGGCGGCATAGCTCTTGGCGCGCTCGACGACCTCGGGCATGAGGTCGTAGCCCTCGGGGTGAGCAAGGGTGACGTCCATGCCAAAACGGGGCAGCAGGCTGATCAGCGACTGCGGGCAGGACAGCGGCTTGCCGTAAGAGGGCGAATAGGCCCAGGTAACGGCAACCTTCTTGCCCTTGAGGTTCTCAAGGCCGCCAAACTCGTTGATGAGGTAGAGCATGTCGGCAGAGGACTGCGTGGGGTGGTCGGAATCGGACTGCAGAGAGATGAGCGTGGGACGGTGATCCAGAACGCCATCCTCGTAGGCCTGCCGCACGGACTCGGAGACCTCGGCCATGTAGGCGTCGCCCTTGCCGATGTACATGTCGTCGCGGATGCCGATGACGTCGGCCATGAAGGAGATCATGGTAGCGGTCTCGCGGACGGTCTCGCCGTGAGCGATCTGGGACTTCTTCTCGTCCAGGTCCTGCAGCTCAAGGCCGAGCAGGTTGGCGGCCTTAGAGAAGGAGAAGCGCGTACGGGTGGAGTTGTCGCGGAACAGGGAGACAGCCAGGCCCGAGTCGAAGATCTTGGACGAGACGTTGTTCTCACGCAGCTCGCGCAGGGCGTCGGCGACGATGTAGAGAGCCTTGAGCTCATCGGTGGTCTTGTCCCAGGTGTGCAGGAAGTCGCTGCCGTACATACCCTTAAAGTCGAGACCGTTCAGCTGCTCGACGAGCTCGGTAAACTTAGCGTCCATGGAAATGTCCTTTCTAAAGATGAAACGCTCGCAATGAGTTAATGCGCTCCGGCATGCGCGTGTGGCTAGAACATGCAGAGCGCCATGACGAGGACCCGCCACCGTTGAGGAAGCATGGGAGATAACGGCCGCGGGCCCCAAGTCAACAGGAGGTGCCGGGGACACGAGCGGCCCCCGGCTCAACAAAATCGAGGAATGGGACTAGTCGATCTTGTTGTTGGTCAGACCGGCGCGGAACACGGTGGCATCGCCATCGGCCTGGCTCGGATCGTAGAGATTCAGGGCAGCCACGTACATGGCGGCAGCGGTGACCAGGTCGTCCTTGTAGGTGACCTCGTTGGGAGCGTGAGCCTGAGACTCGGCACCCGGGCCAAAGCCCACGCAGGGGATGCCGTAGCGGCCCTGGATGGAAACGCAGTTCGTGGAGAAGGTCCACTTGTCGCACAGCGGACGACCGGTGCGCTTGTCCATGCTGGGCTCGCAGCCGATGCGCTCGTCACCAAACATGGCCTTGTGGGCGTCGACGAGGGCCTTGACGTGCGGAGCGGTCTCCTTGTTGATCCACGTGGGGAAGTAAGCCTCGGTCTCGTAGACCTCGCCGGTCCAGGACGGACGGTCGTACATGTACATGGAGACCTTCACGTCGTCGCCGTACTTCTTGGCGGCCGGCAGGTTGCGGATCTCGTCCAGGCAGGACTCCCAGGTCTCACCGGCGGTCATGCGACGGTCGATGGAGATGGCGCAGGAATCAGCCACGGCGCAACGGCTGGGGCTGGTGTAGAAGATCTGGCTGACGGTGCAGGTGCCGCGGCCCAGGAAGCGGGCGTCCTCGAAGTGCTCGGGGTTGTACTTGGGGTCGAGCATCTTGACGAGACCCTTGATGTCGGTCGACTCGTCGCAGCCGTTGTTGTTGAGGGCGCGGACGTCGGCGATGATGTCGGCCATCTTGTAGATGGCGTTGTCGCCGCGATCGGGAGCGGAGCCGTGGCAGGAGGTGCCGTGAACGTCGACGCGGATCTCCATGCGGCCGCGGTGACCGCGATAGATGCCGCCGTCGGTGGGCTCGGTGGAAATGACGAACTCGGGCTTAATGCCATCCTTGTTGTAGATGTACTGCCAGCACATGCCGTCGCAGTCCTCTTCCTGGACGGTACCGACGACCATGATCTTATAGCCCTCGGGGATGAGGCCCATGTCCTTCATCATCTTGGCAGCGTAGGTAGCAGAAGCCATGCCGCCCTCCTGGTCGGAGCCGCCGCGGCCGTAGATAATCTCGTCGGTCTCATAGCCCTCATAGGGATCCGCATCCCAGTTCTCGATGTTGCCGATGCCGACGGTGTCGATGTGAGAGTCGATGGCGATGATCTTGTCGCCCTCGCCCATAAAGCCCATGACGTTGCCCAGGCCGTCGACCTTGACCTCGTCATAGCCAAGGCTCTCCATCTCGGCCTTAATGCAGGCAACAACCTCACCCTCCTCGCAGGACTCAGAGGGGTGGGAGATCATAGCGCGCAGGAAGCGAGTCATATCAGCACGATGGGACTCAGCAGCAGCCTTGATAGCGTCGAAATCGAGTTCTTTAGCCATTGTTCATAACCTTTCAAACGAAGGAATCTACCTGTGAGGTGGCGGAGCGATACCTATTTACTCCGCCCCAACGATTAGCAAGTGGGATATTCGCCTTCCCAAACAATGCGGCGATACTGGTCGGGGTCGGTGTCGCCCTCGGTGGAGAAGCAGAGCACGGAGCTCGTCTTGTCCAGGCCGATGAGTTCCTTGAGCTCGGCGTACTCGGGATCGAGCATGAGAGTCTCGACCAGACCGGTGGTCACAGCGCCGGACTCGCCGGAGATGACGCGCGGGTCACCCTTCTCGGGAGCGCCCAGGGTGCGCATGCCGCGAGCGGTGACCCAGTCGGGGCAGGACACGAAGGCGGTGGTGTGGTTGCGCAGGATATCCCAGCCCAGGATGTTGGGCTCGCCGCAGCACAGGCCGGCCATGATGGAGGGCATGTCGCCGTCCACGATGCGCGGATCTCCGTCGCCGGCGGCAGCGCCCTTGTACAGGCAGGCGGCAGGCGCGCACTCAACCACGACGAAGGTGGGCGGGTTATCGGGATACAGGTTGGTGAAGTAGCCCACCACGGCGCCGGCGAGCGAACCCACGCCAGCCTGGACAAACACGTGCGTCGGGCGGTTGATGGCCATCTCGCGCAGCTGCTCGGCAGCCTCGGAAGCCATGGTGCCGTAGCCCTCCATGATCCAGGACGGGATCTTCTCGTAGCCCTCCCAGGCGGTGTCCTGAACGATGACGCCGCGCTCGCAGGCGTCGGCCTCGGCGGCGGCCATGCGCACGCACTCGTCGTAGTTGACCTCTTCGATGGTCACCGTGGCGCCCTCGGCGGCGATGTTATCGAAGCGGGGCTTGGTGGAACCCTTGGGCATGTGCACGACGGCCTTCTGGCCCAGCTTGTTGGCAGCCCATGCCACGCCGCGGCCATGGTTGCCGTCGGTGGCGGTAAAGAAGGTAGCCTGGCCAAAGTCCTTGGCAAGCTGATCGGAGGTCAGGTAATCGAAGGTGCAGTCGGCAACGTCCTTGCCGGTCTCGTCGGCAATATAGTTGGCCATGGCAAACGAGCCGCCCAGGACCTTAAAGGCGTTGAGGCCAAAGCGATAGCTCTCGTCCTTAACGCACAGGTTGGACAGGCCCAGGCGCGCAGCCTGACCGTCCAGACGGGCAAGCGGAGTGACGGTATATTGAGGGAACGACTGGTGAAAGGCACGGGCCTTCTTCACGTGGTCGAGGCTCATGATTCCCAAGTGCTTGTCATCGCTCTTGGGCATCGTGTTGCCCGCCCACTGGATCTTATCGGCCATACGGTAAACTCCTTAAGTCCTCTCTTGCCGGCCCCCGCATACGCGTTTCAGCCCATTCCCATTCATGCGACTGAACTTTTATGTGGATGCCAAACAAAAAGTTTGTTAGCACTGTTCTATCACACTTTTTGATTGGCAAACCTAACAAATTGTTTGTTGCCGTAATCGGTACCTTTTCGCCGCCGAACGGTTACATAACGCAGCGACGCTTTCGTTATTTGCGAACAGGTGTGGTTTATGGCAAAGTATGCCCAAACTAATTTTTAGGAAGGCACCCATGACCCCCGCACAGATTGAGTTTTATAAGCGCCTCGCACACGGTCTGGCGCTCCAATTTGGCCCCAACTGCGAAGTCGTCGTCCACGATCTGGAGACCGAGGACGTGGACCACTCCATCGTAGTGATCGAAAACGGCCACGTCAGCGGGCGCAAACTGGGTGACGGCCCCAGCCATATCGTGTTTGAGTCCATGCACGAGGGCGCCACCGATGTACACGACCGCGAGCCGTACCTCACCAAAACCACCGACGGTAAGCTGCTCAAATCGTCGACGATCTTTATCCGCAACGACGAGGGCAAGCCCGTCGGCATTTTGGGCATCAACTTTGACATTACGCTCATGAAGGCTTTTGAGCGTTCGCTCGATGCCTTTACTGGCACCGGCGGAACGGGCTACACCGAGCCCGAGCCCATTACCAAGAACATCGGCGACCTGCTCGAGGACCTGCTGCACGAGTGCGAGCAGTTTGTGGGCAAGCCCGCGGCACTCATGACCAAAGACGAGCGCATTCGTGCCATTGGCTACCTCGACCGTCGCGGTGCCTTCCTCATTTCCAAGTCGAGCGAGCGCGCCTGCGAGTTCTTTGGCATCTCAAAGTACAGCTTCTATAGCTACCTCAATGAGGCCA
Organism: Collinsella aerofaciens; assembly: GCA_905213325.1. Taxonomy (GTDB): domain Bacteria; phylum Actinomycetota; class Coriobacteriia; order Coriobacteriales; family Coriobacteriaceae; genus Collinsella; species Collinsella aerofaciens_AG. The sequence goes on along the minus strand of CAJMHW010000006.1, from coordinate 8,707 downwards.
AGGCGGCGGCCGGCGACAAGTAGGCACTCGCCTGGATTGCCCCTCCCCTTTTGGGCGCGAGTTCTGGAAAGCACGAATCCAAGACCGAGCAGCTTGGGAAGTTCCATATAATCGATGTCATTAGTATTTCGAAAGGATGGAACAGAATGGCGTTGAGCAAGGCATCATGCACCGGTCGCGGATTGATTCCGGCAATTGGTGGACATGTGCACCGCATGTTCGATGAGGGTGAAGACGACCTGTTTTCGCTGAGCCTTGACGATGTGATGGATGATCGCCCGTGGACCGCCGACGAACTCATGGGCGGCGGGGCTCGCCCGTCAAGCCCCAATCCCGCACTTGCGCCTAAGCCCGCACCTGCGCCGACTCCTGCGCAGTCGCCTGTTTCGACGCCCGCACCTACGCCCGCACCCACTTCGGCGCCCACGACCGCTCCCCGCCCCGCAAGCGACCCGTCCGAGACGGCGGCATTTCTCGCTGCGGCGACGCAGGGCAAATCGGCCGACAGCACCGTTATGTACAACGCCCAGCAGTTGCCCGTTCCTGCGGCACGCAAGCCTCCGGTCACAAGGCTCGATGAGCCCGTTGCCCATCAGGTTGCCTACGATTCCTGGGCTGCAGCCGATCTGGATGAGACCTCTACCGGCATGCCGGCGCTCGACGTTCCAGTTAACCCGCTTTTTGCCGCCAACACGGGCGCCGCGGACTATGAGGACGATGCGGCATATTCCGATTATTCCGATGGCTATGCTGGCAACGGTCGCATCGAGACCGAGGATTATGGCACCGCATCGAGCGATTATCTCAACGATCCGTACGCTGCCACGCCTGCACCGGAATATGACCCGGAGGCCGCGTCCGCGCCGGCGTATACCAAAAGCACGGGCGAAGAGCGCTTCGCCGATTATTACGCCGAGGAAAAGGCGCTGCGTTTCTCGGAATTTCCGCAGGCAGTCAAGGTTGTCTTTATCGCCATTGTCATTGCCCTGCTCGGCGTCATTGCGTTTGAGGGATTCCAGCTGTTCCGCGGCCCCACCCAAGCGGAGTCTGAGACCCAGCAAAAAGAGGACGATAACCAGTACCTGGACATCAACACCCTCAAGGGCGACCCCAACGACGGGGATGATGAGTAGCGAGGGTTAAGGGAGGGCCGGAAGAGCCGGCGGCACGTTACGGCTCCAAAAGCCCTGCCATAAAGATGGGCAGATACAGCACGTCACCATCGCGGTGAAGATTGCATTCCGCAAGTACCAGGGCGCGATCGATTCCGTAGCCCTTCGTTGCCAGTGCGTTATCGAGCGCCGCGTGGGACTTAAAGCTCTTGCCCGATTTGACCTCGATGGCAAGCACTTCCCCATCGAACGTCTCTTCCACAAAATCGAGCTCACCGACCTTTTTGGATGTAAAGTAGCGCAATCTAAATCCATGAGCTTTGAGCTCTTGGGCAACGAAGCCCTCAAACGCCGCCCCCATGTTCATGCCAAAGGCGTCTTCCGCCTCCCCATCAAAAACGCCTTGGGCGACCCTTTTGGAATACGACGACATGAGCATTCCGGTGTCCAAGTAAAACAGCTTAAACAGATTTCGTTGCTCACCCAATAAAAGGGGTGCCACGGGCGCCGTTACGTTATACACGGGAAGCGCAACGCCTGCCTCCGATAACCAGAGAAAATGATCTGTCACCTGCGAAAAACGTTTGACACCGTTAATCGATGACAGTTTGAATCGCTTGTTTTTGGAGCCGGCCTCACTGGGAATCAAATCATAGATATCGCGAATAACCAAGCGTAGCTCGGGCGGAGCGTACTTTGCGATGTCATCGCGATACAGGGCGTGAAGATCGCGGTGGATGTTTCGAACCTCGTCGACATTGCGCGTCGCCAAGAAGGAATTGACCGCGTCGGGCATGCCTCCCACCACAACATACTGATGGAACAGATCGAGCAAGCGGTCATACAGGTAGCCAGGGAGCTCCCCCTCATCCTTTAGACAGCCCCTGAGCATGTCAAACACGCTGGCACCAACGCCATTTGCCCAGCAAAACTCCTCAAAGTCGAGCGGGTACATCTGGACCTGCTCGACATACCCCACCGGCAGGGAATCGATGCCCTCGAGCTCCACGCCAAGGAGCGATCCGGTAAGGATGTATCGAAAGTCGCCGCGCTGGACCAGGTATTTGATAAACGTCACCACGTTGGGGCATCGCTGCACCTCGTCGATAACCACGACGGTCTTGTTCGCAACCATCGGCTGCGTCGCAGCGATAGACATGCGCATAAGCAGGTCGTCCGCACTTTTCGCCGCCAAAAACGACTCGCGCACGGACGCGTCGGCGATAAGGTCGAACGTCACGACATTTTCGAATGATTCGCTTGCAAACGCGTTGACCAGATATGACTTTCCCACCTGCCGGGCGCCCTTGACCAAAAGAGCCTTGTTAGGCGACAAGGCAAGCCAAGATTCAAACTGTGCTTTCGCTTTTCTCTGTAGCATAAGCGCACCCCTTATTACATGCTGTTTTAGCACTAGGATACACTTTTCCGTAGTTGTTAGGTGCTTATTTCGACACTTTTTCGAGATATTTAAGTGTGTATTACGACACTTTTCCGTACTTTTACACGGCTGATTTCGACACTTTTTCTGATTTAAGCCTAGCAGCAGCCGGCGAAATCAAGCGCCGTCCGCGCGTCATTTCGCACTCGGCGCTTGATTTCTGTCCGCGTGCGCTGATAGACTCCATCGTGTCTGCAAGGAGCGGGCACGTTTTATCCAGAGTCGGGGTAGAGAGTTGGCTCCACGATCCCGACGCCAACCGGCCAAGAGGCACGGTGGCCCTGCCAACATCGATGAAAGGAGTCCGTATGGACAATTTCTCTGTGCGCGGTGAGCGCAACTTCCACAACCTGACAGCCAAGCCAAAACGAATACATCTTCTGGACAAGCCGAGCGGCTACGCCTCGGCCATGGTCAAGAGTAGTCTCTCCCACCAGATGCGCTTTACCGTGCAGGTGCTCGAGGAAGAGTTCTGCGTTGCCGGCGACCCACACGTTTTGCAGATCAAGCTGTCCGGAGACAATTCGCGCGAGCCATCTAGCTGGAAGCTCTTTGCTGACGGCAAGTGCGTTGCGGACGGATCCGGCGCCTTTGCCCGCGAGTGCTTCTGCGAGGGCGCCGAGGTGTTTTTGGACTTGTGCCGAGATGCCGTACGCACAGCTGAGCTGCGCCAATGGAGCCAAAGGGAGTACGAGCTGCTGAGTGCGGTGCGCGGGATTGCGGGAGTGTAGACGAAAGCGGTGACGCATTATTTCTTTCGCAAATTGACAACCGCATAGCGGAACACGGCCCGCGCCCCGTCATGTGATTTCTAGCGACCAAACAGCGAATCACCGACGAAGGTGGCATGGGCCGTGACCGCGAACATCACATCGGTCGACGAGGAGTCGCTGCGCAATGACATAGAGAATCTGATGAGGAAGACCGTCGAGGAGATGCTCGACGCACTGCTCGACGAGTAGGCGTCCGAGCTCCGGCGTGCGGCTCGTCACCGGCGACAAGTGAACGGGGATGCTCGGTGCGCTCGAGAAGGTCTTCCCCGGGGGCCCGCTACCAGCGCAGCACAGTGCATTTCTATCGCAACGTACTGGGGCGGGTGCCCATGACCAGGCGGAAGGCAGCGGCGCGCATGCTGAAGGCGATCCACGTGCAGGAATCGCGCGAGGCATGCGCCAAAAAGGCCGAGAGGTGGCGGAGTGGATCACGGGTGGGACAAGAGGAGGTACCTTGATATGTCGAAGCTGGAGGAGATGGACAGGCCGAACAAGACGGTAGAAGACTAGAGCATGACGAGGACGGGGCCGAATAAAACAATTTGCGAGAGGATCTTGAAGGTACCGCCGCTGTTGGTCAGAGCGCGAACGTGTCACAAAGGAATGATTGCAAAGGTCACTCTGGAAGAACCTTTTCAATATAGACGGTGTGTTCGCCAACGATGTCCCAGGCAAGACCATTGGATTTCTCCGAGGTTTTCAACTTACCTTTTGATAACTTACCTTTTGATACGTAACGGACGCGCGCTTCGCAATGAATGCCGCATATGTCTATGAATGGGGTCTCTTCGATTACGAAAGGGCATTCCTCGTCGGGCTGGCGCAGCGCGTCCTTCCTGTAATCGACTAACATCAATGACAATTTACCCGACCAGCTTTGATTCCTCCTATCGAGCTTTCTTGCGAAGTAGGCAAGTCCCTCAAGGAACCCCTCAGCGTAGATAGAGCCGTCTAAAACTGGATCTATGCCGAAGAACTGGCAGACCCGCAGAAGCGTTTCAAAGAAAGCAACCCGGCTTTCCCATGTATCGCCAACGTCTAGATCGGCCAACGTGCAGTACGAAGTATCGCTTGGATCGCCATACAGGCTACAAAGACCAAGCCGCTTGCACCTTGCAAGCTCCGCAAGAAATCGCGCGCCTTTAAGGGCGGTCTTTACTGTATGCCCTTCGAACCTAGGCGTAAGGCCAATATGAATAGCCGAAGCCGTCGCAGCTTCATCATCAACAGAAACGGGGTACTCAAACTCGATCTTGATGGGGCAATCTTCCTGATCCGCATTTGACCTTAGGCCAACCTCGGTTCCAAGCCTCACCGTCTTTAAGGTCACATAGAGGGAGGGCGCGCCGGCATTGGCATCGCCCGCAAAGAGGAGCAGCGTGCCGGGATGTTCATCAGGCGTTGAACAAGCGGAAACAGAGACGCATTCGCCCTCGTCATCAGGAAGCGAAATTAGCGGTTCGAACTCTATGTCCTCAGATGAGAGCGTGAATGGTTTTCCTTCGCGCTGCAACGCCAAGAGCGCGGCAAACCCTTCCTTGCTCTTTGCCTTCACGTTGAACAGGGGGATCTCTTCGGTTACACCAGGTTTAGCAGTGTAAATCATCGTTGTTGCATTGCCGTTTGTGACAACGGTCGTTTGGAGCCTATCATCGCAAACAACATCGTTGAGACGCTTAGCCCCGTTTCGAATCATGTCAATCGGTCTATTCCCACTTTGCAGCGCAATCGCTTCGAGCTGATCCTGCGTATTCGGGTAAAACTCCTTACGCACCCTAGGGCATTCGATTAGCATTGCCGCGATTTCTGAGGCGAAATGGCATTCGATAGTCATATCCGGATGCTCACCCCTCAATTCGTCAAGCGCCCTCATGGCAGCGGGAGTCGGATCCTTTGAGCACATCAGAATCCACTTAAAACCACGGCGTTTGGCAAGGGCGGCATTAAGCGAATCTTTGACTTGTTTAACCTGGGATTTGCCGAACGAATTTTTGAAGAACTTGAATTGGTAGATCTCGACGGGTTCCCCAAACGAACCTACATAAGCATCGATTCCCTCATCTCCGCCGTGCCCATTAACCGTGCGAACAAGGGGATTCTTAGCATGGACAAGCGCAAAACAAAGGTTCTCCCACCTGTCAGGATCAAGTGTATTGAAGTCGAAATCGTCTTTCAGCTCTGCCAACTATTCTCCGTTCTCCCAAATCTTCCTCATGGATTCCGCGTCAATCCTCTCGCCTCGCAGATACGCCTCAAACACCGAGCTGGCAGGCAACGCCCACATGTGGATGTAATTGCTAAACGGCGGCTCAACCTCACCCATGACTTTAGGAAACGAAACCCTCGCCAGCTCTTTAAGTTCGTTCTCTGCGCTTGGCACCAAAAACGCGTTAACCACGTAGTCGAAACCGTGGTCAAGAACAAAATCCTTGTACGCCGATTGGTAGAGAAACTGCTTCGTCACCGACTCGAGTCCGGGCTGCTTCTCAATTTTTCTAGCGACCTCCGGGACGTAGTACTTCGCGTCGTAAATCGCGAACACGCGGCGTCCATCTTCGTCCGTGGCGAAAGCGATGGTGTCGGGAATAAGCGTCGCGACAGAATCGCACTCGACGTAGCGCTCGTCCCGTCGCTGTTCCCATTTCGGAGACTCGATGATGCCCAGGAGCGTGTCTCGCTTGCGCTCAATCCACTCGCCCTTAAGCGGAAAGCCGAGTTTCCCGAGCTTCGAATCGAGCTCGTCCCCAAACGCCGTTTTGCATGCCATCTCCCACAGATGGAAGAAGCTTGATGAGCCCAACGCACTGATCTCATCGTACTCCGTCGTGCTTTCGCGATTCAACAGGTAGCGCCATAGAAGGTCGAGCACGGCGGCTTTCCAATCGACGAACTGCGAATCGCGTTCACGTTCGAGACGCCACTTAAGCGACTCGGAATCGCCGAAATCGCTCACCTCTTCAACTGAAAGCTCCACTTCGTCAAGGGATAGCAGGTCTCCGACGTGAGCATCGAAGAGCTGCCTTGAGCACTCAGTCAGCACCGCGCGGTGTAAGCGGGTGATGAAGTCGGATTCATCGCGCAGCGTCTTGCGGGTCTCGTATTCGACATAGATCGGGCGGCCACCAGAAAGCAAAGGAAGATGGTTGCTAATTGTTCGGCCCCAATCGATGGTGCCGGAGCCGTTAAGCTCGCGACCCTCGACATAGTTCGAATACACCCCGTACTCAGCATAGAGCTCCAACAGCGCCAACATCACCGGGAGCCTGTCGTCAGTCTGCTCGCCATCGTCCGAAAGCGTGGGCACGATGGCTCTCCCGGCGTCGCGCTTGAGCAGACGCATGACCTGGCGCAGTTCGTCGCGCGAGGGCACCACCTCCTTGAAGTACTTTGGGTACGCGATTATCACAATACCCGCGACCATGACTATTCCAACGAAGTTGAACTGATAACGCTCATCGTCCTTGGCGCCGTCCTCGTCAAAGGCATCCGTATCCTTAGCGGACTTGTCGGTGCGATATCTCACGATACCGCGGGCCATCAGCCCTTCAATCACATGAAAAGCTCGCCACGATTCCATGCCGAACTCGCCGGCGAGCGCCGCTACGGAGTAGGGCTTCAGTTCGCGTACATATGCCTGACGCATCTTGGCTACCCCTCAGCGGCAACATCGTCGGCATCATTGTCATAAACGATACGCGCATCGAAACCGCTGCCAAAAATGCCCTCACCGATCTCGTCAAACGCCTCGCATACCTTTGCGTAGGTGCTGAACTCCCTCTTGAACATCTTCGTCCGCTTGGTCTTGCCGGCGTCCTCGTAGAGATAGAGCAATACTTTGTCCTTGAAAACACGAGGGAAGCGCTCAGGCGTAAGAGCTGAGGGCGCAATAAAGAACGGCCCGAGCAGCTTGTCCTCGTTGATTCTCAGATCATCGCTTGCCATGAATTCGTTGATGGCGTGCCTCAATCTGTTCCACACGACAGTGCGCTTACCGCAGGGAACCTCGATTTCGCTCAAGGCCTTGCCACCCACATCAGCATTCTCGCCTTCATCGATTCCCATGTAACGGAAGTCCCAGCGGCGCTTAAAGGCTGTGTCCATGGGAAAGACACCCTGGTCGGCGCTGTTCATAGTCGCCCAAATGTACATGTTTGGAGGCAACGAGAGCCGCTCGGTCTCCATTGACAAGCGATGCTGCTCATCGATTAGTTTTACGGGGTCTGTAGCATGGCCGTTGGTAGCGTATTCGGAAAGGAAGACCGAAAGATGGTCGCGCATCTCCCTCGGCGCTGCGACCTCGTATTCGCTTCGCCCGTCAGCATCGCGGTCAAGCAGCTGAAACACATCGCCAAACACAGAGGCAGGATTGGCTCGATTTATTTCCTCCACGATAAGAAGGAAGTTCTCGTCGGGATTCTGCACAGCCTTAACGTATGTCTCAAGAAACGGACCCGGCACAAATTCGTAAGAGATGTACGACTCCAGTTCGCTAGCAGACTCGCCAACATCGTCCCTGTATCTGGTGATCGGCTTGAAGCACCCGACGAACTGTGGGTACGTGTAGTCAGGGTAGAACGTTACGCGCGTGACGTTCTCTCGCACAAAAGAATCCTTCGCAAGCTTGTTTAGCTGGTACGACTTACCAGTGCCAGGTGCACCGAAAAAAATGGAGGCTTCGGTAGTTTGTGTGACAAGGGGCTAGCCTAGGCAGCAACGCTCTTCGCTCCCTTCACGCCCTTCTTCCTCGCCTTCACCGGGCGACCCGGGAGCTGGGGCTGGCAGTCGCCGCACCTGAGCATGAGCAGGGCCACGAGGTTGTCGGTGTTGCGGAAGCCGTAGCCCATCCTCACCGTCACCTTGATCTTGTTGTTGATGGCCTCTACGCGCCCGTTGCTGATGCCGAGCTCGACTGCGGCGATGATGTCGTCGCGTCGGCGGCGCACCTTCTTCTCCACGGCGACGACCTTGGCGATCTTGCAGTAGGCGGCCCTGTGCATCCAGTCGTCGAGCAGCTCGGCGGCCTCGGAGCCGTCGGCTGCCCGGAAGACGGCCCGCAGGTCCTCCTTGAGCTCCCAGGCCCTGACCAGCCGCGAGCCGGCCCTCTTCTTGAGCGCCTCGAGCCTCGCCCTCTGGCCGTCGGTGAGGTCCTCGGGGTTCTTCACGAGCGCGTAGCGGCTGCCCTTGATGGAGGCCGCCTCCTCCTCGAGCGCCCTGACCTCCTCGGGCGGCAGCTCGCCTTTGGCAGGCCTGCCGCGCTTGCCCTCGGGCCTGGGCCTGGCGGCCCTGGCGGCGGCCCTGGCGGCGTTCCACTCCTCGCAGCGCACGGCGTCGAGCGCGTCGTTCATCCACTGGACCACGTGGAAGGGGTCCATGACCCACCT
>CAJMHW010000005.1 GCA_905213325.1 Collinsella aerofaciens | reverse complement strand
GGCATCGACCTGCGCCGATGCCCCCAACGTGGACACACATTTTGTCCTATAAGCCTGATGTCGCTTGACTCGTAGAGCGGCTTGCCGTCGATGAACAAGCAGGGAACCTGGCGTTTTCCGCCGACGGCGATGAGTGTCTGTTCGGCATCGGAATCGGTCGAGATATTGCGCTCGGGAATGGTCACGCCGTTATCGGCCAAAAAGTGCTTGACCTTTAAGCAATACGGGCAGCCGGTTATAACGTACAGCGCGAGCTCGTGATTAGTAGCCATAGGTCTCCAATCGGTTGAGGTTTTGATTGAAATACCCAAAGCCGCCGCGGTCTATGCGCGCGTCAACGAAGACTCGATGGCCTGGACCAGAAACGCCGTGGCTCCGGTGGCGCAGGGCTTGTCGTAGTAGTCAACAAAGCGCTGGTCGGCAAGATAACCGTGGGCGAGGCCCAGGTACGCCTCGTCTTGGGGCTCGCATCCCCAGTTGAGAGCAATCCAGCGACGATGCATCGCGACAAGCTTACGAGCCTCGTTGCTCTCTGGGTCGCCAATGCCCATGGCAATCGAGAGCTGGCCCAGAATAGCGCGTTCAAGTTCCTTCATGTCGTTCCATGTCTCGGGGTTCATGTCCAGCAGTGCTTCGTTTGCTGCGTCGATCGCCTCGTCGCCGTAGCGCGCCCGCGCCTCGGCACCGTAGCGCGCCTCGTTTTCCTGCACGGTGTGCCAGCGCTCCAGTTGCGGCAGGACGGCGCCCATGAGCGAGACGGCTTCGTCGAGCGACATGCCGGTGTTTTGTGCCAGGCGCGGGGCACAATCCTCAATCATTGCCTCCATGGTGGTGTCATAGGTGTACTTGCCGTGGTCGTAGCACCACTTGCAGTAATGATCGGTCGCGGTGCCCGTGGCATCGGTGCCGCAGTCGTCGGGCGTGAGTATCATGCCGCAGCTCTGGCAATAGTGCTCAGGCATTTCGAGCAGGTGGGACAGCGGTTCTCCGGTTACGGCGGCGATGAGCTTCATCATGTCGATGCCCGGTGTGACCTCGCCGCGCTCCCACCGGCTGATGGCCTGGCGTGTGACGAAGAGCTTAGCGGCAAGCTGCTCTTGGGTAAGGTGATGGGCGCGACGGACAGCAATGAGCTTTTCTGCAAAGGCCATAGCGGCTCCTTTCTGCTGGTTGATGGCTTAAGCATACGCGGCGGCAGGCGCCCTTCCAAGCAACCGTTGGTTGCACGACGGGGGACCGCGGCGAAGAATTGCGCGCAACGCCCCACGCCTCCATGCCGTACAATGACCGGCATGGAACCTATCGCACGCATACATACCGACCTGCCGCAGAAGTTCGGCATCCCGCGCAACAGCTTTTTGGCGCCCCATCTGCAGGGACGAATCTTTTTTGAGCCGGAATTTGCCTCCAATGCAGCGGTTGAGGGCCTGGACTCCTTCTCTCACCTGTGGCTGCTGTGGCGCTTCGAAAACGGAACGCCCGGCGGCACGGCTAAGGATATTGCCGTCGACGCTAAAACGCAGGACAGGTCCGGCACCAACGCAAAATGGTCGAAAACCGTGCGCCCGCCGCGTCTGGGCGGAGCCGAACGTGTGGGAGTGTTTGCCACGCGCAGTCCGTTTCGCCCTAATCCCATCGGGCTCACCTGCGTCAAGCTTGATCGTGTCGAGCTCACCGACGATGGCCCCATCATCCATGTGTTGGGGGCCGACCTGCGCGACGGTACGCCCATCTACGACATCAAACCCTACATTCCGTTTGCGGACTGCCACCCGGATGCGACCGGAGGCTGGATCGAGGATGCTCCGTGGCAAGAGCTCGATGTTGAGTTTCCGCAAGCACTGCAGGATATGGTCCCGCCCGCAAAGCTCCTCGGCTTGGTCGAGGTCCTTCGCCAAGACCCGCGCCGCGCGGGCAGCAAGCACGAGCCACACCGCGTCTATCATCTGGCTTACGCCGGGCTCGACATATCGTTTACGGTCGATGAAACCCAGCTAACCGTAGTCGCCGTCAACGACGCGCGAGACTAACCGGCCATTCGTCCGCACCCGTCAAATTAAGCGCCAAACCCCATGCCAAAACCGCCCACGCTGGTGGACAATAACGCCTATCGAAACAGTCTACTTTGCACGGGAGCTCAGCATGAAATACGACTTTAGCTCGCTAATCGATCGCCACGGCATGGACTCCATCGCCGTTGACTCCTGGGGCGAGATCCCCGGTATGGCTCCGAACGCACCCGACGAGGGCTTCGACCGCATTCCCATGTGGGTGGCCGACATGAATTTTGCCACGGTGCCCACGGTCCAGGAGCACATCATTCAGCGCGCTCAGCATCCCATGTTTGGCTACTTTAACCCGCGCTCCGAGTATTTCGACCGCATCATCGAATGGCAGAGCCGCCGCAATGGCGTCGAGGGTCTGCGCCCTGAACATATCGGCTACGAAAACGGCGTGCTGGGCGGTGTCGTGTCGACGCTGCGTGCGTATGTTCAGCCAGGCGATGCGGTGCTGGTCCACAGCCCTACCTACATCGGCTTTACCAAGTCCATTGAGGCCGCGGGCTATCGCATTGTCCACAGCCCGCTTAAGTTCGACGACCAGGGCGTGTGGCGCATGGACTTTGAGGACATGGAGTGCAAACTCGCCCAAAACCACATCCATGCCGCGGTATTCTGCTCGCCGCACAATCCCTGCGGCCGCGTATGGGAGCGTGACGAGATCGAGCGCGCCATGGACATCTATCGCCAGCACGATTGCGTGGTGATCTCGGACGAGATTTGGTCCGATATCATCCTGCCGGGGCACAAGCACATCCCGACGCAGTCGGTGAGCGAGGATGCCCGCATGCGCACGGTTGCCCTCTATGCGCCCAGCAAGACGTTCAACCTGGCGGGTCTGGTCGGCAGCTATCACATCATCTATAACGAGACGCTGCGCGACCGCGTGTGCGCCGTGTCCAACAAGACCCACTACAACGAGATGAACGTCCTCTCCATGCATGCGCTTATCGGTGCCTACCAGCCGCAGGGCTACGAGTGGGTGGACGAGCTCAACCAGGTGCTTGCCGGCAATATCGAGTACTTCTGCGATTACGTGGACGAGCATTTTGAGGGTGTGTCCTATTCGCGTCCGCAGGGCACGTACATGGTGTTTCTGGACTGCACCGAGTGGTGTCGCGAACATGGCCGCGATATTCAGTGGCTGCTCGACGAGGGGGCGCGCGTGGGCGTGGGATATCAGGACGGCCGTCCGTTTCACGGGCCCTGCCACATTCGCGTGAATCTGGCGCTGCCGCTTTCGCGCGTAAGGGAAGCGTGCGACCGCCTGGACCGCTACGTTTTTAATGCACGGTAAGTGAGCACTGCATGCGGGGTCTTCTGCCAAGTCGGCTGGAAGGCCCCACACGGTAAAGCGTCTGTAACAATTGGGCGCTCGTGTGGTTTTGTTTGCTGTTATCTTTAACCATTTCAGTCTGTAAACAGGATCGTATGGAGCTCGATGAAAAGATTCCGTCGCTCGGTTGCCATTTCGTTGTTTGTTGCGCTTGCAGTGGCGAGCGTCTTTGTCGTAGCGATAGCTGGCTGTTTCGGGTCGAATGACGGAGCCTCGACGTCTGCATTAGAAGGTCTGGACGCCTCGCAAGTCAAAGACGACGACCTTAAGACGCTCAACGTCGGAAGCGACCTCTATCCACCGTTTGTGTATACCGACGAGTACGGCGATATCGTTGGCCTGGATGTCGAGATATTGACCGAGGCTTTGGCTCGCATTGGTTACAAGCCAAAATACCAGCTGATCGACTGGGAAAAGAAGAAGGAGCTGCTGGCGAGCGGCGAACTCGATTGTGTCATGGGCAGCTTTAGTATGACGGGTCGCGAAAACGAATATCGTTGGGCCGGCCCGTACCTTGCGAGCCGCCAGGTGGTCGCGGTCGATCCCCAGAGCGATATCTACACGCTTGCCGATCTTGAGGATAAGATCGTGGCGGTTCAGTCCACCACCAAGCCCGAGGACATTTTGCTCAATCGCATAAATGAAAACGTTCCGCAGATCAAGGAACTCTACAGCTTTTCGGACGGTTCATACCTGAACCCGGCGCTCGTCGAGGGCCTGGTCGACGCTATCGCCGCGCATGAGTCCTCGTTCCTCACCTACGAAAAAGACTATGGTGTGACATATCGCATTTTGGATGAGCCGCTGCTAGAGGTCGGTTTGGGCACCGCTTTCGATATCAACGATACGCGTGGCATCGACGTCAAGCTTACTCATGCCTACCAAGAAATGCTTGCCGATGGCACCATGGAACGCCTGGTGTCAAAGTACTTCGATGACCCTTCGCCATTTTTGAATATGGAGGGCCTGTCATGATCGATGCGCCCGACCACACTGCTCAGGAGCGGGGCAATCGTTCGGCAGGGGCATGGCTCCTTGTCGCTCTGCTGGGGATAGCGCTCTCGGTTGTTGCCGGCATGATGAGCTACGGTTACACGACGGCCCAAGCCGAGCAGCGCTTTGCCGACGTTGTCGATTACGTGGCGACGCAGAGCCTTTCCTACGATGCATTCAACAGCGCCTATGCGACCAAAAACCTGATTCGCGTTATGGAGATCGCCGGAGAGGCTGCCCGCGATATGGAGCGCGACGGTTCGGTGGATAACGCCATGCTGGAGCAATACGCCGACCAGTTCAACGTGAGCGCGCTGATCGTGACGGACGCATCGGGCAATTTGGTGTCCGAGTCCTCGACGGGCGATGTGGACTACGGGTCGCTCGCTACGTATCTCAAAGAATCGCCCGTGCTTGAGGTGGCAACTCATCCGCTTAAGTCCTATACCGCCCGCATCACGCTTGCGGATGATTCGGTCGCAGACATTGGCTGCGTGACTCGGCAGGATGGCGAGGGCATCGTTGTCGCGGTAAGGCATCAGAGCGCGAAAGCGGTTGCAAGCAATACACTCAAACTGCAGAGCTTGCTTGATGGCTATGAAACCATCGATAGCGGCAATATCGTGATCGAAAGCGACGGCAAGGTCGTTGCGACCAATGCCGTTGAACCCACCGTATTGGGCGTGTTCGATCTGCCTGCGACGGATGTCTTTATTGTCGACGGTATTAAGGATCGATGCCTGGCTGGTAAGGTCAGATTGGTTAACGCCGACGGCGAGTGGTATTTGGGCACATTTGGAAAAGCGCACAAATTCTATGTGTACACCTATGCCTCGGCGCAGCGCTACTTTGAGGTCGCCGCGGCTGTTGCCGCCGGCGTGCTGGTGCTCTACGGCGGTGTTATAGCCGTTGTTGTGACGGTGCGCCGCCGCGCTGATCGTCGACGTTTGACGGACTTGCTGCAGCAGGAGCGCGACTATGGCGACAAGCTGGCAAAGGCGGCGCGTGAGGCCTCGTCTGCCAACTCGGCAAAGACGGAGTTTCTGCGTCGCATGAGCCACGATCTGCGCACGCCCATCAACGGCATTCGCGGCATGGTCGAGGTTGGCGATGCCAATGCGGACGATCTGCAAAAGCAGACTGAGTGCCGCTCAAAAATCTGGACGGCATCGGGACTGCTGCTCGACCTTGCCAACGAGGCGCTCGATATGAGTCGCCTGGAGAGCGGGCAGGTCGACCTGAACCTCGTGCCCATAAATTTGGTGGCCCTCAACTGTGAAGTGCGCGATATTCTGGAGCGCCAGGCCGAGGAGCGTCTGGTGACAATTATCTCCGACCAGCAGACGCTTAATCATCCCTATGCGCGGGTGAGCGTGACGCACCTCAAGCGTTTGTTGCTCAATATTGCCGGCAATGCCGTCAAGTACAACCGCCAGGGCGGCTATGTCCGCCTGGTGTGCCGCGAGGTGGAGCCAGCGGATGGCGTCCCCGTCTATGAATACACGATCGCCGACAACGGTATTGGCATGAGCGAGGAGTTCCAAAAGCACCTCTACGAGCCGTTTTGCCGCGAGGAGCAGCAGGTGGAAGGCGCTTCGTCGGGAACTGGCCTGGGCGCGCCTATCGCAAAACAGCTGGTCGAGCTTATGGGCGGAACCATGAGCTTTACGAGTGTCTTGGGGCAGGGGACGACGTTTACCATTCGCCTGCCGTTCGAGAAGTGCGACCGCTCCGAGATTCCTCAGGCAGTTCCCGCGGATGCGGGAGACGGCGATGCGCTCCAGGGCTTGCGCGTTTTGCTCGTAGAGGATAACGATCTGAATGCCGAGATCGCGCAGTTTACGCTCAGCCGTGCCGGTGCCATCGTGACGCATGCTAAGGATGGTGAGTCTGCCGTCGAGATGTTTACCGCGAGCGCACCGCACGAGTACGACGTGGTGTTGATGGACATCATGATGCCTGGCATCGATGGCCTTGAGGCCACGCGTCAGATTCGAGCACTCGATCGCGAGGATGCCGCGACCACGCCGATTATCGCCGTGAGTGCCAACGCCTTTGCCGACGACCGTAGGCTTTCGCGTGAGGCGGGCATGAACGCGCACCTGAGCAAACCTGTGAGCTCGCAAGAGCTCATCGAGGCGCTAGCGCACATCGCCGCCGACGCTTCATAAGCATATGGCCCGGTTCCAAGGTGGGTTGGAACTGGGCCATATTATTATTGATGAGGCCTGCTGAGGGGCTTACTTTTCTTGAATCTGCTTGCCGCAAAGATGCTCAATCGAAATCTCGTAGAGCTGGACGCCCTTGATGTCCTTGGCGATTTCCTCTTCGACTTCTTCGGCAGAAGGGTAGTACTTAAGGGCGAGCTGGCGGACTTTGTCCTCGATAAACGCGGGGGTGTCATTCGCCAGGCGACAACGGCCAAAGACGACGGTGCTCATAACGTAGGGAGCCCAGTCACCGTCTTGGTACCACTCGTTGCCGTATACGGTAAAGCAGACCTTGTCATCGCGCTTGAGTGCGTCGACCTTGTGGCCGGCTTTGGCGCCATGGAAATAGATCTTGTCGTGCTCGGCGTCAAAGAAGCAGTTGACGGGAATGGCGTACGGGTAGCCATCGTCGCCGTTGACGGCAAAGACGCCGCGCTTGCAGGTGGCGAGCAGTTTGCGCGCTTCCTCGTCGGTGATAGTGCGTTTCTTTCGACGTAAGGGCCTAAACATCGTTGGCTTCCTTTCTGGTCGTGCGTGGTGGTTGAGCACAAACTATAGCTAAACGGATCCGTTTTTCTTGATGCGGGCGAGTATGTTTTTGAGCTTGTTAAAGTCGAGCGGTTTGGATAGATGGGCGTTCATGCCGGCGTCGTGTGCCGCCTTGGCGTCCTCGGCAAAGGCATTGGCGGTGAGCGCGATGATGGGGATATCGGCTGCATCGACCTTCTCGCTCAGGCGAATCGCGCGGGTTGCCTCGTAACCGTCCATGTCCGGCATCATAATGTCCATCAGGATCGCATCGAAGCTGCCGGCGGGATGCGATAGGTACAGATCGACGACTTCGTTGCCGTTGGCGGCGCGGGTGACCACGACGCCCTCGGATTCTAGCAGCGCCTGGGCAATCTCGGCATTCAATTCGTTGTCTTCGGCGAGCAGTACGTTCATGTCGGCGAGCGAGCAGTCGAGCGCCCCCTCGACCGTATTCGCCCGCGCCTGGGGGTTCTTGTCGATATCGAGCGGAATCTCCACGTAGAACGAGGTGCCCGCATGGAGCTCGCTGGTGACTTCGATGGTGCCGCCCATCAGTTCAATAAGCGACTTGACGATTGGCATGCCCATGCCGGTTCCTTGGAACTTGCTACGCGCATCGTTACCTTCTTGGGCAAACGGCTCATAGATATGCTTTAAAAACTTGGAAGTCATGCCAATGCCGGTATCCGAAACGCTAAAGCAAAAGAGCGCGCGCCCGTTATCGAGTGGCTTGGTCTTTGAGCTAAAGGTGACGGAGCCGCCGTGCTTGTTGTACTTAATGCTGTTGTCTAACAGGTTGATCATGATCTGTCGGATATGGGTGGGACTGCCGACCATGTATGGCCCCGTGGTGTATGGCAGACTATTGTCCTGCATGGTGATGCCGTTATCGGATGCGCGGAGCTTGCACAGAACCAGCGTATCGTCACAGAGCTCTTTGAGGTTAAAAGGCGCATGTTCCAGTGTTATCTTGCGGTCTTCGATTTTGCCCATCTCGAGGATGTCGTTAATCAGCGAGAGCAGGTGATTGGCGGCAACACGAGCCTTGGCGCGGCTTTCGCGGGCGACCTGGATATCGCCTTCCTTCAATTCCTCGATATCGATAAGGCCCAGGATGCCGTTGAGCGGCGTACGGATGTCGTGGCTCATGCGCGTGAGGAATGCCGTCTTAGCGGCGTTGGCGGCGTCGGCTTTTTCGCGCTCGGTTCGAGCGCGCACGAGCGCCCAGATGAGCAGGACGATGCTGACCGACAACATACCGATGAGGGTGGAGGCAACGGCGGTGCGGTTGCGATAAAGGAATTGAAGCGTGTTGGATTCCTGGGCCGTGTACGACGTAGAGGAGTAATTGCTTGCGGAGAGCGATTCTCCGGCATTGATGATGCCCTTGTTGATGATTCCCAGCAGCTCGGGCTTTCCGCGCGAAATCCAGCACGAGAGCTCGCAGGTGTCAGGGAGCTCGACCGTCTCGCAGTCCTCGAGATCATAACGATCGCCGAGGGTTTTTACGCGTGAACTGGGAGCGACGACGCAGCGCGCCGTTCCCCTCCTGAGGGCGTCGAACGCTTCATCGTCGGATCGGTATTCGGTCACGGTCGCTGTGGGGAACAGACTTTCAAGTACGTTTCGGTTGATAAACGATGATTTGGTACAGGCGATGTTCTGAAGGTCTTTGTTCAGGTTGCTTCCGCTGTGGATGGCGGTGAGGGATATGGTCCCCAACGATACCGACTGCACAACGCCTGATTGCTCGGCAAACCAGTAATCTCGGTATACCGGCAGCGCGACGTCTATGCTTCCCTTTGACAGGGCCTTTGACATCATCTTGTAGCTATCAAAGGCGACGGTTTTGACCGTAATGCCAAATTTATCGTGCAACGTCGTCGCAAGCGATGCGAGCGAGCCTTCCATTTTGCCGTCTTCGTCTTCGTTGCAGTAGGGGAGTTTGCCCGTAATGTAGCCGAGCGTGATGGTGTTGTTGTTCGCCTTGAGCCAGGCGCGCTCATCGCCGGTGAGCGAGGATGATCCGCTGTTTTGCGCTGAATAGTTCGATTTGACCTCGTCGTTATAGCGGGGGTTGACGCGGTTGATTGCCGCCATTGCGGAGTTGATGTTGTCCATCAGGTCGGGGCGGCTTTTGGGAACGGCAAAGTAGTAGTCGCTCGAACCGACGTAGAACATGGGCGACGCCTCGGGCGACGAAATGGTGTCGTTCATGATGATGGCGTCGACCTCGCCGTTTGCGAGCGCGTCAAAGAGAACGGAGCCTCCGTCATACTCCCTGTATGTGCAGGCGATTCCCTCGTTGGCGAGCCACTGCTGGCCGACGATGGTTTGCATAACACCGGAGTTGTAACCGGTGGTGAGACCCTGGAGTGCTTGAGGGTCACCCTTGGCCAGGTCGTCACGGTCGGGCCTAGCGTAGATGTAGTAGCGCTCGGTGCCCTCGGGGTTCGAGGAAAAGAGCAGCTTTTGGGCGCGTTCCTCGGAGTAGGAGATGTTGGGCATGAGGTCGATCTCGCCTGCCTCGAGCATGTCCATAAGCTCGGTGAAGGTGCCGGAGACGTATTCGTACCGCCAGCCGGGCGTGTAGTACGACAGGGTCTGGAGGTACTCGTAACCCCATCCCGAGAGACGCTCGCCGGGGGTGCCGTTCTGGAAGCCCTCGTTGTTGACGAGCCAGCCGACGCGGACCGTCTTGACTGGCTGACTAGAGTCATCGGCAAAAGCCTGGACAGGCGCGATGGAACTCAGTGCGGCAAGCGCGGCAAGCACAATGGCCAGGGCGCGACATATAACTGAACGAAGGACAGTGGCAGCTCTCACATGCAATCCTAACGAATCGAGACAATACCGCATAAGGATACCAGCTCAGCCTGCCCAGTCGGCAGCTGTACCGCTAAACGCTCCCGCCCGGCAGTCATCGGGGACGTTCTTAAACGACTAGTCATTGGGGACGTTCTTGTTTGACTGGTCATTTAAGAACGTCCCCAATGACTAGTTCCGTTTGCTGGGGAGGCGTGGGACAATACCGAGCGAACGTGATTGGTTGTCCGTGGAAGGGGTCGCGATGAAAAAGCTCAGGACGCTTGCCGATGTGCTGCGACAGGCTGGCTTTGCACGCATTACGGGCCTGTTTCTTATTTTCTATCTGCTTTGCTCGACGGCTGTCTGGCTGTCCGAGCCCACGACCCTCACGTTTGGCGATGGTCTCTGGTTTAGCTTTGAGACGGTCTCGACGATTGGCTTTGGCGATATCCCCGCTGAAACGCCGGTTGCCCGCGGCATTACCGTTATCCTAAGCGTCATCAGTATCTTCTATATCGCCATGCTTACGGGCGTGGCGGTGAACTACTGCAATACGCTTATCAAGATGCGCCAAAAGGACACCATGGCGCGCTTTATGGACGATCTTGAGCATTTGGAAGAACTCGACCGCGATGAGCTCGCCGATTTGTCGCGCCGCGTGCGCGAATACCGTCGCCGGCAACGATAGAACGGGTGCCGCGCGTCACGACGAGGGGGATTGCATATGAACATCACCGTCTACCTGGGCGCGAGCGTCGGCAACGACCCGGCGTTTCTGCCCGCAGTGCAGGAGCTGGGCAATTGGATTGGCGCCAACGGACACGCGCTCGTATACGGCGGGTCCAAATCGGGACTGATGGGCGCGCTCGCCGATAGCGTACTCGAGGCAGGCGGACATGTGACGGGTGTGGAGCCGAGTTTTTTTATCGAGGCAGAGTTTCAACACGACGGAATCGACGACCTTATCGTGACGAGCGACATGGCCGAGCGCAAAGCCAAGATGATCGAGCTCGGCGATGCGTTCATCGCATTTCCGGGCGGCACGGGCACGCTCGAGGAGATTGCCGAGGTTATGTCCGCGGTGTCGTTGGGGCACCTGAGCTCTCCGTGCATCCTGTATAACCTGGACGGTTACTACAACGACCTCAAGGCGTTGCTCGGGCACATGATTGATAAGGGGCTTTCGAGCCCGAGGCGCCAGCACGGCATCTACTTTGCCGACGATTTGCGCGAGATTGCCTCGATTATCAACGGATAAGTCTTGAGCCTGCCCCACTATGGCTCCCAATGGTGCCGTTTGCGGCGCAGGTGGTTGGCTCGTTCGGGCAACGCTCGCTCTACAATAAAACGTATCTATGTCGACTTTGACCGCGGGAGGACCCGATGGATAACCTTGCCAAACCCACGAACCGAGCGCTGTTTTTGGTCAGCGTTGCCGTGACCGGTGCACTCGCGGGTGCCGCAGTCTGGCTGTTCTTTTTTGCGATGGAGCACGGTATCGACTATCTATGGACCGAGATTCCGCACGCGCTGGGCGTCGCTTCGCCCGAGCTTGCCAGCGGTCCGTTTGGCTTTCTGCCGTATCCGTTTTTTGTCTGCCTGCTGGGCGGCCTGTTAATCGGTCTGTACGAAAAGATGACAGGCACCAAGACCGATGACCTCAACCAGGTGATGGCTAAGGTTAAGCAAGACGGGCGCTACCCGTACGACAACCTGGGCAAGCTTTCGCTCGCGGCATTGCTGCCGCTGCTGTTTGGCGGAAGCATTGGACCGGAGGCCGGCCTGACCGGCGTTATCGCCGGTCTGTGCAGCTGGGTCGGCGACCGCATGCGTCGCTTTGGCGCCGAGTTTAGGGAGCTCACGTTGCTGGGCACCCAGGCTGCCCTGACGGCGCTCTTTACCGCGCCCGTCTTTGGCTTTGTGGCGCCGCTTGCCGGTAGCACCGACGGCCAGGGTGAAGACGCCGACGATGAGTCCGCGTCCGGCGAGATCACCATCAAGCTGCCCAAGGCGCAAAAGACGGTGGTCTACGGTATTGCGATTGCCGGCGGTCTGGGCACCTACCTGCTGCTTGGACAGCTTGTGGGCGGCGGCATGGGCATGCCCAGGTTCGAGTCCGCCGAGGTGGGCAACCTAGAGCTTACCTGGCTCGTCCCTCTGTCGTTGATCGGCACCGTCTGCGGCTGGCTGTACTTTGTCTCTGAGCATGCAAGCGAGGCACTGTCCCATGCAATAGGGGAGCGACCTGTCGTCAAGGCCATGCTGGCCGGTCTGGCACTCGCCATCTGTGGCACGGTCCTGCCCTATACCATGTTTGCCGGCGAGACCCAGGCCGACGTGCTCATGGAAACCTATCTGACCATTCCCGCTGGCGTGCTTATCGCGACCGGTCTTGTTAAGGCCATGCTGACGCCCGCCCTCATCAACCTTGGTTGGCGCGGCGGTCACTTCTTCCCGGTTATCTTCTCGGGCGTAAGCCTGGGCTATGGCCTTGCCATCCTCACCGGCGCAGATCCGGTCTTTTGCGTCGCCGTCTGCACGGCATCGACGATGGGTGCGGTCATGCGTCAGCCGGTCATGGTCGTGGGCCTGCTGCTCATGTGCTTCCCACTCAAGGGTATCGTCTGCATGATCATCGCGGCTGTCATCGCCGCCGGCATTCCACTGCCCAAGCCGCTGCGCAAGTAGTACAGTGGCGCACGCCGGGGACATGCCCTTTGCCACGGATTTGCGGGGAGGGGCGGCGATCGCGTCCTTCGCGGATTGAGACTCGTGTGGCTACAGATCGCGTACTCGATAAACCTTGGTGCTGACGGTGCAGCTGATTGCGCATAGTGCGAGCGCCAGTACGGCAATTCCTGCACACAGACAGCCAAGGACGGCAGGATCGGGATTCGCCCCGGCAATCGACATAAGCCAGTTGCTGATGGGGTTGGAGGAGCTCAGCGCTGCCATGGTAAGGCATCCGAGTAGGGCAAACAGGCCAACGGATAGGCGCAGTGCCTCCATGTGTCCAAATCGGAAGAACAGCGGCTGTGCCAAGAACACCATCATGAGGGAGATGAGCATCGATGCTGCCGAGGCAATTGCGATCTCAAAGATGGTTTGTCCTGTCGAGGCCACGCCCGCGCTGTTGAAGAACGGAAGGGCGATGATGTTCAAAAGCACGGCGGCGCATGCCATGACGGCCGAGAAAGCAATAATGCACAGGTAGCGTGCGCAGATGATGTCTTTGCGCGAGAACGGCAGCGTTGCCCGATAGCGCTCCCAGCCGTTTTGGTTATCGTAGCCAGCCAGTGAGTTCATGATTATGATGGGCGACATGGCGCTGACCGCGCAGGCGCCGGCGCTCATACCGGAATCGCCGTCCGATGCGTTGGCAAGGGTTAGCACGACGAAGATGAACAGGCCGACGCCCGCAATGCTCGGGATGAGCGTGCGAGCGATGGCGAGCTCGGACATAAAGGCGCGTTTCATTTCGAAGCCCCTTTCAGCGTGAGGCGCAGATAGTCGTCAATGGTTGCCCGATCGCAGGGAATCTCGGGAAAGGCCTCGAGCGTTTCGCGACGGTTGGGCACGAGCACGTCCACGCTATAGGCGTGGCGGGCGGCATGGGCACCTTCGACGCAAGTCATAAGCTCGGCGGCCAGCGCTTGGGTGCAGTGGGCGATGCCGGCGCGGTCGGTAATGTCCTCGCGCGGCAGGTCAAACACAATCGAGCCGTTATCGATGCAGATGACGCGGTCGGCGGTGCGATCGAGGTCGGACGTAATGTGGCTCGAGAGCAGCACGCTGTGCTGGTCGTCGGCGACAAAGGCAAGCAGCTCATCAAGCAGTTCCTCGCGTGCCATGGGATCGAGGCCCGCGGTGGCTTCGTCCAAAACGAGCAGCTTGGCATTGTGGCTGAGTGCACAGGCAAGCTGCAGTTTCATGCCCATGCCGCGGGAGAGGTCCTTGACCTTTGTCTTGGGATCGAGGCCAAATCGGTTGATGAATCCGGCGAACGTTTCGCGGTCCCACGTGGGGTACGCCGGGCCTACGAGCGACTCGACCTGGCCCACCTTGAGCGTGGAGGGGAAGGGGCACGTGTCCAGGACAAGACCGACGCGGGAGCGTAGATGGCGTTGCGACCCATCGGGCGCGTCGGCGCCACAGCGCTGCCCAAACAGGTGCACCTCGCCGGCATCGAGCTTTATAAGCCCGAGCGCGGCGCGAATCGTCGTTGTTTTGCCGGCACCGTTTGCGCCTACAAAGCCGACGATCTGGCCAGGCTCCACGGCAAGCGTGACGTCGCGCAGCGAAAAGCGATCGCTCACATGGCGCGATGCACCTTTGATTTCTAGCAAATATTGCATGGTATAGCCTTTCTTGCAGATGGCTACTGCATGGTTTCGGGGGCTACCAGGTCGAGCATCTCGTGCAGCTTGTCGCGCGTGACACCCAGGGTTTCGGCTTGGCTCGCCGCTTTCGCAAGCAGCTCTTCGATATGGCAGAGCTGGTTTTCGCGCAAGAGCTCCTGGTTGCCCTCGGCGACAAAACAGCCCTTGCCCTGCACGGTGCAGATAAACCCGAGCTGCTCCAGGTCGGCGTAGGCGCGCTTTGTGGTGATGACGCTCACGCCAAGATCGCTCGCGAGTGCACGGATACTGGGGAGTTTGGCTCCCGCAGCGAGCGTGCCCGATAGGATCTGAGCTTTGACCTGCGAGGATATCTGTTCGTAGATGGGCTTATCGCTCGAATTGGATAGGATGATGTCCACAGCGGCTCCTTAGCTGATGGGCTACACGTGTATATAACCGGTAAGTACAGTATATATACACTATGCACAGTTCTGCAAGAGGCAAATGCGGATTGGACCGGCCGCCCAGGCCCCAACTGATGAATTTGTCCTGATAGGTGCCCTAGAGCGGGATTTCACGGCTACAATAATGCGGTTACAACGACGTAATGCACTCAATGCAAGAAAGGATCCGCATGGCAAGCCTGTCGGATGAAATCTCGTCGCGCCGCACATTCGCGATTATCAGCCACCCGGACGCCGGTAAGACCACGCTTACCGAGAAGCTGCTGCTCTATACCGGCAGCATCCAGACTGCCGGCTCGGTCAAGGGCAAGAGCTCGGCCAAGCATGCCGTCTCGGACTGGATGGACATCGAGAAGGAGCGCGGTATTTCCGTTACCTCCTCGGTGCTGCAGTTCACCTACAACGGCGCCTGCGTCAACATCCTCGATACCCCCGGCCACCAGGACTTCTCGGAGGATACCTACCGTACCCTTATGGCTGCCGACGCCGCTGTCATGGTTATCGACGGCGCCAAGGGCGTCGAGGCCCAGACCAAGAAGCTCTTTAAGGTCTGTACGCTGCGCCACATTCCCATCTTCACCTTTGTGAACAAGCTCGACCACGAGGCCCGCGATCCGTTTGAGCTCATGGAAGAGATCGAGAACGTTCTGGGCATCAATACGTATCCCATGAACTGGCCGATCGGCAGCGGCCGCAATTTCCGCGGCGTGTTCGATCGTCAGACCCGTCGCGTTATCGCCTTTGAGGGCGACGGCCACGCCAACGCCACCAAGAAGGTCGCCGAGGTCGAGGCCGAGCTGGGCGACCCCGCCATGGACGAGCTTATTGGCGAAGAGAACCATAAGAACCTGATGGACGACATCGAGCTGCTCGATGGCGCCGGCGACGAGCTCGACTTGGATGCCGTGGCCTGCGGCAAGCTGAGCCCGGCGTTCTTTGGCTCGGCGCTTACCAACTTTGGTGTGGAGCCCTTCCTCAAGGAGTTCCTGCGTCTGGCCCCGACGCCGCGCGCCTATACCGATACGCTCACCAGCGAACCGGTCGATCCCTGCCGCGACGACTTTAGCGGCTTTGTGTTTAAGATCCAGGCCAACATGGACAAGAATCACCGTGACCGCATCGCCTTTGTGCGCATTTGCTCGGGCAAGTTCGAGCGCGGCATGGACGCCTTCCACGTGCAGGGCAACCGCAAGCTTAAGCTTGCAACGGGCACGTCGATGATGGCCGATGACCGCGCCATCGTGGACGAGGCGTACGCGGGCGATATCGTGGGCCTGTTCGACCCGGGTATCTTTAGCATCGGCGACACCGTGTGCTCCGGCAAGCGCCACGTGCAGTATCCGCAGATCCCGACGTTTGCCCCCGAGATGTTCGCTCGCATTACGCAGGTCGACACGCTCAAGCGCAAGCAGTTCGTCAAGGGCATGGAGGAGCTTGCCCAGGAGGGTGCCATCCAGATCTTCCGCGAACTGGGTGCCGGCATGGAGAGCGTCATTGTGGGCGTGGTCGGCGTGCTGCAGTTTGAGGTGCTCGAGCGCCGCCTCAAGGCCGAGTACCGTGTTGAGGTTCGTCGCCAGCCACTGCCCTATACGGACATCCGCTGGATCCAAAACGACCCCGACACCATCGATATCCCGGGCCTTTCGCTCACGCGCGACACACTGCGCGTCGAGGACATGCGCGGCGGTAAGCTGCTGCTGTTCACGAGCCCGTGGAACGTGGATTGGGCAACTGACCACAACCCCGACCTTATCCTGTCGGAGTTTGGCAACGTGGCCTTTTAACGCATCGGCGCGGTGGCCCTGCGGGGCTGCCGCGCCGTTTGCTTGCCTTATGCCGTGTGAGCGGCTATTATACCCACCGTCGTCTCAAGACCGGGGCGTCCGAGCAGTTCGGGTCCGATATCCTGCTCGTTAAACCTAAAACCAAAGGAGTACATAATGATCAAGAAGGTCATGGAGGACTACAAGGTCCTGCTGCGGAGCATTCCCGCGGCAACGGTTTCGCTGTTTTTCGTGAGCGTCATCATGATGAACCTGCTGGCCAACAAAGAGCTTATCAGCCTGCCGTATCTGGCACTCGATTGCGGCTTTGTGGTGAGCTGGGTTTCGTTTTTGTGCCAGGACATGATCTGCAAGCGCTTTGGCGCCAAGGCATCCATCAAAATCTCTATCCTCGCGCTGCTGGTCAACCTGGCCGTGAGCCTGTGCTTTTGGGCATGCTCGCTCACGCCCGGTATGTGGGGCGCCTACTACGACACCGGCATGATCGAGGTCAACACCGCCCTTAACGCCACCATCGGCGGCACCTGGTACGTGGTGCTGGGCTCTTCGCTGGCAATGCTCGTTTCTGCCGTGGTTAACTCCACGCTCAACCAGTCGCTCGGCCGCATGCTCAAAAAGAATAACTTTGCGAGCTTCGCCTTCCGCTCCTATGTGTCCACGGGTGTTGGCCAGTTTATCGACAATCTGGTCTTTGCTATTGTGGTGAGCCACACGTTCTTCGGCTGGACCTGGGTGCAAGTCCTCATGTGCTCGCTGACGGGCGCTGTTGCCGAGCTGCTGTGCGAGGTCTTCCTGAGCCCCGTGGGCTACAAGGTCGTGCGCGGCTGGGAGCGCGAGAATGTGGGTTCCGAGTACCTCGAGCGCCACGCAACCGCCTAAGGAGCAAGTATGCGGGTTTTGATCACGGGCGCTTCGGGCGGTATCGGAGCCGCATGCGTGCAGCGCTTTTTGGACGAGGGCCACGAGGTTGTGGGCTTTGATCTGCTGCCGGCGGCGGTCGAACACGAGCGCTACCGCCATCTGATCGTTGATGTCCGCGAGCCGGGCTCGTTTCCAGGCGACCTTGAACCCCAGGTGATCGTGAACGTTGCCGGTACGCAGGATTCGGCCGATGACATCGCCGCCAACCTGTATGGCACCATCAACGTGACCGAGCGCTACGCCTTTGCGGGGGAGGGGCTTGCCGCCAAGCCGGCGCCCGCTATCAAATCCGTGGTCAATGTGGGGTCGGCGAGCGGGCATACGGGATCGGAGTTTCCTGCCTATGCTGCCAGCAAGGGCGGCGTTATCGCCTACACCAAGAACCTTGCAAACCGCCTGGCGCCGCAGGCCATCGCCAACAGTGTGGACCCGGGCGGCGTTATCACGCCGCTCAACCGTTGCGTGATGGAAGACGAGCGCCTGTGGAATCAGATTATGGAGCTCACGCCGCTTAAACGCTGGGCCACCGCCCAAGAGATCGCCGAGTGGATCTACTTTGTGGGCGTGACCAACCGGTTTATGACCGGACAGAGTCTGTTGATCGATGGCGGCGAGGCCGGCCGCACGCAATTTATTTGGCCCGAATAGGAAACGCGCCCGATGGAAAGCCGTCGGGCGCGTTTTTGATGTATCGATTTTTAGCCGAGGCAAGTCCAGTTGACGGGGGTCGAGCCGTGCTGTTCGAGTAGCCGATTGGCTGCCGAGAAGGGACGCGACCCCATAAAGGCGGGGAGTTCTGCCGTGGCACGATTGGCCGAAAGCGGCGAGGGGTGCGTGGAGGCCAGACAGAACTTGTCGGTTGCCTTGCCCGCGTCAGTTGCGACGAGCTTGCCCTCGACCATCTGCTGGGCAAAGCGGCCCCATGCCAAAAAGACAACCGGTTGAGGCAGCTGGCAGCAGCGTTCGATAACGTAGTCGGTGAGCGTGCTCCAGCCCAGCTTGGCGTGCGAGTTCGCGGCATGCTCGCGCACGGTGAGCGTAGTGTTGAGAAGCAGGACGCCCTGTTGTGCCCATGGCGTTAAATCTCCTGTGGCGGGAATGGGACAACCCAGATCGGCATTGAGTTCCTTGTAGATGTTGCGCAGGCTCGGCGGCAACTTGGTTTGCGTCGCGGGGACCGAGAACGACAGCCCCATGGCCTGGTTGGGTCCGTGATAGGGGTCTTGACCCAAGATGACAACCTTGACCTGGTCGGCCGGCGTGTAGGCGAGGGCATTGAGGATGTCGTCTTGTGCCGGGTAGATAGTCTGCTCGGCACGCAAAAGGGCGATGCGCTCGAGCAGCTGGTTCGTAGTGTCACGTACCGGCTGCGGTGCATCGCCCAACCAAGTTGCTATGTTGCGGTCGCGGGTCGCGGCGTCCATGGGGCTCCTTTACGTCAGATGCTCTGTTGGCATCTATTGTAAAGGCGCACCGGTTGCCTTTATGCCGCGGCTGTATGAAGAGTGGGGTCTACGAGGCTTGCTCGGGTGCTCCTGCCATGCGAGCCTGTCCATGTGCGCGGAGGCGCGGAAGCTCGACGGTTGCCACCATGACGCCGGTGAGGATGAGGGCGGCGCCAAAGAAGGCGATGGGGCTCAGGACCTCGCCGACCAGGAAGAACGAGAAGACGGCGGAGCAGACTGGCTCGAGCGAGAAGGCGAAGCCGGTGGTCTCGGCGGGCACGTGGGGCTGCACGAGCGTCTGGGTGATAAAACCGTAGGCAGAGCAGATGAGCGCGAGGGCAACGACGACCACGATCTCGCTGGGCGTACTGGGAAGTGTGAAACCGCCAAAGACGCATGCGGCAATGCCCGAGAACAGGCCGCCAAAGCTCAACTGCCAAACGCCCAGGGACAGCGGGTCGACATCTTCGACAAAGCGCTTGGCTACGATAATGTGGCCGGCATAGATAAAAGCGGAGAGCAGCATGATGAGCGCGCCCGGATTCAGGCTGGTGAAGTCGGTGCCCGAGAGCAGCAACATGCCGCAGGTGACGATGGCGGTGCCGATGAGCACTTTGCGCTCGGGGGCGCGGCGCAGCAGGGCGGCGTTGGCAAACGGCACGATCACGACCGTCAGGCTCTGCAAAAAGCCGGCAGTGGAGGCAGAGGTGAGACTGGAGCCCAGGCACATGCAGGTGAGCTCGGTTGCCATGATGGCGCCGATGATGGCGGCGCGAACCATAAGGTCGCGGTTGATGCGGAACGCGCGCTTGTGGAAGAGCAGCAGGCAGACCACAAAGGCGATGATGCAGCGTAGCGCGACGATGCTCGTGGCGTTCATGCTGTCCATGCCGATCTTCATGAGAGGGTACGAAAAGCCCCATGCGACGGGAACGGAAAATGAGAGCGCGATTGCTTTTTTGCGATCCATGGGACTCCTTTTGTTACAGAACGGTTTCGTACAAAGGATTCTGCTCCCAGATGTGGATGTAGTAAAGCGAATGTATCTTCAGTATGATTAAGAAATGCTAAAGTAGGCGCGAAAAGCGCTGACAAAACGTTTTACGGCTGCATTGATGTGGAGGCACGATGACATCGCGGTATCAGATTGTTTGTATGGTGGTCGATCGCGGCAGTCTTAAGGGTGCGGCGGACGAGCTGGGCTATACGCAAAGTGCGGTGAGCCAGGCCGTCAAAGCGCTCGAGCGCGAGCTGGGTACCACGCTTATCGAGCGCGGAAAGCAGGGCGTTACGCTTACGCGCGACGGTAAACAATATCTGCCGTACCTGCGCCAGATCGTGACTGCCGAGGCCGAGCTCGAGGGCAAGCGCCAGGAGCTGCTGGGGCTTTCGTCGACCGATATTCGCATTGCGACGTTTACCAACGTGAGTCGAACCGTGTTGCCGCGCGTGATCCGCGACTTTGGGGCCCTGCATCCGGGCGTGCACTTTACCCTCAAGCAGGGCGATTACACGCGCAACGCCCAGTGGGTGCACGATGGCGTGGTTGACTTTTGCTTTACGGCACGCGGGTTTACCGCTGGTCTCGAGAAGCGCGTGGTCTATCACGACGAGTTGGTAGCATTATTGCCGGCCGCGCATCCACTGACGGCAAAGGAAAAGGTGACACTCGCCGACCTGGCGTCCGAGCCGTTTGTGCTGCTGGATGAGGGCGAACAGAGCCTGGTGCTCGATGCATTTGCTGCGCATGGCCTGTCGCCGTATGTGACGAGTGAGGTGACCGACGACTACACCATCATGGCGATGGTGGAGGAGGGCCTAGGCGTGAGCATGCTATATCGCCGTACCGTTGAGGGCATGCGAGCCGATATTCGCGTGCGGCCCATCGTGCACGCCCCCTCGCGCGACGTAGTGGCAGCCTGGCGCAGTTGGGACACCATGCCTATCGCCACGAGGCGCTTTATCGACTACATGAGCTCACATATTGTCAATTAATGACTGGCGTGGCGTTGAGTGCGGTGTTTAGCGGGCTGTCGCTTTGGCTTGGGTGGCGCGATAGGTGCGTGCCGGGTGGCAGAGCAATACCGCTACGACCATAAAGAACGCCGTGGTGCCCAGGCTGATGGGGTAGACCATCATGATGTTCGCAAAGGTGCGGAAGTGCGGGAACACGCAGAACACCCAGTAGAAGCGGATGCCGCAGACGCAGATCATGGTGATGAGGGCGGGCGTGAGCGAGATACCAAAGCCGCGCAGGTAGCCCGACATGTTTTCGTAGAACATGCTAAAGGCGTACGCCGGGAAGATCGAACATACGCGGATATAGCCGATCGAGACGATGTTGGGATCGCTGTTGAACAGCGACAAGATCTCGCGCCCCAGGCCAACAATAACGATAATCGTGGTGAGCGCGACGATACCGCCTTCGACTAGGCAGACCTTGAGCGTCTTGGTGCAACGGTCGATCTGGCGGGCACCGTGGTTTTGTCCCACAAAGGTGGTGCAAGCCTGACTAAAGCTGTTGAGCAGGTTGTAGCACACGTACTCCAGGCTCATGGCGGCGCTCGATGCCGCCATGACCTCGGTGCCCAGGCTGTTGATGGCGGACTGGATGATGATGTTGGCGACGGCAAAGACAGCGCTTTGGATGCCGGCGGGCAGGCCGATCTTAACGATGCGCTTGAGGGCGACGGGGTCGATAGCCAGGTCGCGCGGGGTGACGCGGACGACGGAGTCGGTCTTGAGCAGGCGAATAAAGAGCGTAGCGGCGCTGACGGTGTAGGCGATGGCGGTGGCGATGGCGACGCCCGCGACGCCCCAGTGGAGTACGGGGACAAAGATGAGGTCCAGGCCAATGTTGAGGACGGTGGACACGGCAAGCGCCTGCAGCGGCATGCGGGTGATGCCGACGGAGCGGAAAATCGCGGCCTCAAAGTTGTAGAGCAAAATCGAGGGCATGCTGAGCAAAAAGACACGTAGGTAGAGTGAAGCGAGCGGCATGGTCTCGGCGGGAACGTTGAGCGCGGCGAGCATGGGCTCGGCAAAGACCTCGCCCAGGGCGATGACGACAAAGCCCACGAGCGCCATTAAAATCGAGGTATGGACGGCGCGTTTGACCATGTTCTGATCGTTGCGGCCGATGGCGTTGGCGATGACCACGTTGGAGCCAAGCGACATGCCAATAAACAGGTTGAGCATAAGACTGGTAAGCGGAACATTGGAGCCGACCGCTGCCATGGCGAGGGTTCCCTGGTCGCCCGAGAAGTTACCGATGATGACCGTGGCGATGAGGTTCGACAGCTGCTCCAAGATGCTCGTGGCGGCCACGGGGAAGGCGAACAGGGGGATATTGCGCCACAGCGAGCCGGTGGTCATGTCAATGTGCTTAGATACGGTGTCAGCCATATGCTCTCAATCTCTAATATGCTCTTTCGTGCTTATTTGCGCAGATGATGATACTCCTAATGCAACCAGTCGGCACGTAGGGACGTTCCTTTTCTGCCGGCAGCTGGGGACACTCCTTATCTCTTCTAACTAGTCATTCAAGAACGTCCCCAATGACTAGGCGGGGAAGGCGTGCGACAATGGTGGGCGTTGTGTTGTTCGCGCTAAGGAGTTGCCATGTTGTTGTGTCCCGTTTGCCATGAGCCGTTGGTGGACGACGAGCGTGGTGCTGCATGTGCGGGCGGACACCGGTTTGACCGAGCTCGCGAGGGCTATCTATATCTACTACGTTCGTCCAAGAGCGGCGACTCCATGGGCGATCCCAAGTCGCAGGCACGCAGCCGTCGTGACTTTCTGAACCGTGGATACTATGCGCCGTTGCGCGATGCGATGGTTGAGCTGGTGCGCAAGCAGGTGTCTGGGCGCGCCGCGTCTACGAACGGCCCCATGACGTTGCTCGATATTTGCTGTGGCGAGGGCTACTACACCAGCGCCATGGGCGCGGTGCCGGGCGTGGATGCTTACGGTTTCGACTTGGGCAAAGAGATGGTTCGCCTGGCCGCCAAGCGCGGCGATGCAGCCTATTTCGTAGCCAACATGAAGGATATCCCCGTGGCCGATGGCGCCTTCGATATGGTGACCGAGCTCTTTGCTCCCTTTAACGAGCGCGAATTTGCCCGCGTGCTGGCGCCAGAGGGCTCGCTCTACACCGTGGTGCCGGGCGCCCGTCATCTCTTTGGGCTTAAGGAGGTGCTCTACGACACGCCGTACCTTAACGATGAGAAGCTGCCGAAGACCACCGAGCTCGAGTTAGTCGGAATGCAGCGGGTGTCTGCGAATATTACGCTTCAGACCCAGGCCGACATCGAGGCAGTGTTCCAGATGACGCCGTACTACTACCGTACGCGCCCTTCCGACAAAGAACGCCTGGCAAATTTGGACACCCTTCAAACCGACATCGACTTCATCATCGCCGAGTACCGCCACTAACCTACCAAAAAGGGACAGATTTATTTTGGCAGGTTTTATCTGGGAAAACGTAAAGGGTCGACCGCGGAGATGCGCGATCGGCCCTTTTTAGTTGCTTGGCTGAAACAGAGGTTATGAGAAGCGGGCGCTTACAGGCGGTCCTTGTTCTCGGCCTTAACGGCGTGTGCCTGCTGAACAAAGAACAGGTCGTACACCACGATGACAAAGGCGCCAAAGTTGATGGCGTCGCCGCCAAACGCGGGAAGCGTGAGCACCGCTTGGGCAAGCGTGGCGACCGCGGCAACAATACCGAGCTTAAACGCGCCGTCCACCTGCGAAGGCTTGTTGGCGCCCTTGATACCGGCGACGCCTGCGGCAAGGTCGACGAGACCCTTGGCGATAAGCACGACCGCTGCGAGCGTGGCGTACGAACCGTACGTGGAATCGAGACCGCCCGTGGCGATACCGACGCCGGCGGTGACGAGGCTGGCGATGCCCAAAACAAAGTAGATGAGAGCAAGGATTTTGAGAGTCTTGCGAGTGAAGCTCATGGCTGGTCCTTTCGATACGAGTACGCCAACTTGGCGCACCCAATGTACTGCACATATGGTGAAGCACATTGTAGTTCAACGCGGCGATGCATGCGTTTGAAAGCGTCTCTTGCCCGCACGGTCCAACCTTTCAAAAAAGAAAGCTGGGCGTAAGTCAAATCGATGGCAGCGTATGCGCGGCGCTGCGATGATGGGGCCATGGTAAGAGCTGGACCGAAGGAGAAGCCATGATGTACGGAGCAGGGCAAGTGCGTGAGCCGCGGTCGTTGGGAAGGCGCATGAGTGATTCCGTGATCGCTGCCGTGTGCACGGGATTGATGGCGGTGCTTTGCATTGGGATGCTGTGGACCATGTCGCATGTGGGACAATAGCGGACGGTTGGGTGCTGGCATAAACGGCGCTCACGTATTCGTTTTGCTTGTTAAGGAGTGTCCATGGGCGTCTTCGATCCCTTTTCTGCTGCTCGGGCCGCGGGGCTTGAGCTGACCGGGAAGCCCGAGGGCCTCACGCTTACCGACGGCACGATGGAGCTGCGCGCCGATTTCGGCTGCATGCTTCCGCGGCTCAAGCAGGGCCGTCTGCAGCAAGAGCTGTTGGTAAAGGCTGCGCGCGCAAAAGGCATCGAGTGTCCATGGGCGATTGATGCCACGGCAGGCTTTGGCGAGGATTCGCTGCTGTTGGCGGCCGCGGGCTTTACCGTCGATCTGTATGAACAGGATTGCGTGATCGCGGCGCTCCTCAAGGATGCCCTGGATCGCGCGGCAGATGATCCGGCGCTTGTGGCTGCCGTGTCGCGCATGCGCTTACATGCGGGCGAGGACAGCATTGCCGGCCTTCGCCATACGGCTGAGCTGATCGGGCGGGGCGAGCTTGCCGCCCCCGACGTGGTGTATCTGGACCCCATGTTTCCCGAGCGCACCAAGAGCGCGGCGGTGAAAAAGAAGTTCCAACTTTTGCATCATCTGGAACAGCCGTGTGCCGATGAGGAGACGCTGGTCGAAGCTGCGCTTGCGGTGCACCCGCGCAAGGTCGTTATCAAGCGGCCGGTGAAGGGGCCACTGCTTGCCGGCGTTAAGCCGAGCTATCAGCTTGCGGGCAAGGCCGTTCGCTACGATGTTTTGGTGCCGCCGCGCCCGTAGCTTGCGTGCGATGGTTGGCGCTCCGTCAGTGCCGTGCCGATGCGGGGCCTATTTCCAAGGGTGCGATGTCAGGTGCCAGCCACCGCAGTATTCGCATCTGTAGCAGGCCAGCCCGCGGCGTCCGCGGTTTTCGCAGTCAGCCATAACTGCCTCGGCCTCGGCGCGCGTGTCGTAACGGTTTTTGCGCTCACACGATTTGTAGCGCCAAGCCTCATCGCGCTCGGCGTCCAAGGCGTCGCGACGCTCGTCCTCGCGCGCAAACAGGTCGCTCATATCGCCGCCGGTGGCAGCGCCCAAAAACTCGCTTTTGGCCTTTGACCAGGCGGCTCGCTTTTTGCTTCCCATCTGCTTCGCGCCCCTCTTCAAACGCTGGTATCATTGCTCAATCAAAGTGATACCAATAAACGTGAGGCCGCCGCGTGATGATCAGAAAAACCCTCGATACCGACATTCCCGCCGTCATGGCTATCTACGACGCTGCCCGCGCCTTTATGCGCGCGCATGGCAACGCCACGCAATGGCCCGAGGGCACGCCTTCTGCCGAGCAGCTGGCTGCCGATATCGCCGCCGGTGGCAGCTATGTGTGCGAAGTCGACGGTCGCGTGGTAGCGACGTTTGCCTTTTTACCGGGCCCGGACGGGTGCTATGACGTAATTGAGGATGGTCAATGGCGCAGTGACACTCCGTACGCCGTGCTGCACCGTGTGGCGTCCGATGGCGCCGTACACGGTATCGCGGCTGCGATGTTTGCCTTTGCCAAAGAGCGTGCCGATCACCTGCGTATCGACACGCATCAGGACAACCTGCCCATGCAGGGAGCCATTGCCAAGGCCGGGTTTAAGCGCGCCGGTATCGTATATGTGTCGGACGGTACGCCGCGCGTCGCGTTTGATTGGCTGCGCGAGGCATAAGAGTGGGAACGCGTGTCAACAATTCACTCGAACGAAAATGGCCCCAGACGGGGCTATTTTCGATTACTGAGCTGTTTTGAAAGCCGGCTTTCGCAAGGCGCGAACCTACGAAAATCGCCGCGCGGCAACGCAGGGCGATGAGCTCGGTCGGGGGATAGGGCCCGCTTCGCCCGCCGGCCCGTAAATTGTATCATCCAGTGTGGAGCGTGAACGCCCGTTGCCGCGTGCGATGGGCTTGCAATAAGAGGAGAGCCATGTCGAAGCAAGCGGTCGTTGGAATCTTGGCGCACGTCGATGCCGGCAAGACCACGTTGGCCGAGGTCATGCTGTTCAACGCGGGTCGCATTCGCAAGCGCGGCCGCGTGGACGATGGCGATTCGCATCTGGACACGAACGCGATCGAGCGCGAGCGTGGCATCACGATTTTTTCGTCGCAGGCCGTGCTCGACCACGGTGATACCCACGTCATGCTCGTGGATGCGCCCGGCCACGTCGATTTTTCGGCCGAGGCGGAGCGCACGCTGCGCGCGCTTGACTATGCGATTTTGGTTGTGGGTGCCAACGACGGCGTGCAGGGACACACCGAAACCCTGTGGCGCCTGCTTGCACGTTATGACATCCCGACATTCATCTTCATCAACAAAATCGATTTGGAGAATCCCGGCCGCGATGTTTTGCTGGCACAGCTTGGGCAGCGTCTTTCCGAAGGCTGCCTGGATGCCAACGAACTGCTGGCGGGCGGCTCCGTTCAGGAGGACGCTGCTGCGTTGGACGAGGCGGCGCTCGAGGAGTTTCTTGAGGCGGATGAGCTTTCCGCCGCGACGCTGTCGCGCATGGTTGCCGAGCGCAAGCTCTTTCCTTGCTTTGCCGGATCGGCGCTCAAGGACCAAGGCGTGGACGAACTGCTGGATGGCATATGCGCGCTGATGCGCGAACAGGCATGGCACCCGGAGTTTGCCGCGCGCGTCTATCGTGTCAGCCGCGGGGATCGCGGTGAGCGCTTGGCATGGGTTAAAGTGACCGGCGGCACGCTGCATGCCAAGCAGATGATTGGCGGACGTTCCGGTGCCGAGGCATGGGAGCAGAAGGTCGATCAGGTACGCATCTATAACGGCGAGAAGTATGAGCTTGCCCAAGAAGTTGCTGCTGGCGGTATTTGTGCCGTGACGGGCCTTGCGCACGTTCGCCCGGGGGACGCCCTGGGCGCGGAGCCCGCGGGCGATGCACCTGTCATTGCGCCGGTTCTCACCTATACGGTGCTGCCGAACGAGCACGATGTCCATACGGTGTTCCAAGCGCTGGCCGAGCTTGCCGACGAGGATCCCATGCTCGGCGTAAGCTGGAATACGCATCTTGAACAAATACATCTGCAGCTCATGGGAGCGGTGCAGCTCGAGGTCGTGCAGCGCGTTCTTGCCGATCGTTTTGGCCTTGCGGTCGAGTTTGAGCCCGGCGGCATTCTCTATAAGGAGACTATTTCGCAGCCGGTCGAGGGCGTGGGCCACTTTGAGCCGCTGCGCCACTATGCCGAGGTACATCTGCGCCTGGAGCCGTTGCCAGCGGGTTCGGGCGTGCAGTTTGGCACCGTGACCTCGACCGACGAGCTCGATCTTAACTGGCAACGTCTGGCGCTCACCAACGCCATGGAGCGCGATCACCTGGGCGTGCTGACCGGCTCGCCCATCGCCGATGTGCGCATTACACTCACGGGCGGCCGTGCGCATGCCAAACACACCGAGGGCGGCGACTTTCGCCAGGCCACGTACCGCGCGATTCGCCAGGGTTTGATGCAGGCGCGTGACGCCGGCGCGGCGGTGCTGTTGGAGCCGTGGTATCGCTTTGAGCTCGAGGTGCCGGGGGAGTGCGTGGGCCGGGCACTCTCGGATGCCACGCGCATGGGTGCCGAGTACGAGCCGCCGACGATGGCGGGAGACCGGGCGAAGCTTGTGGGTCGCGTGCCGGCATCTGAGGTGCAGGATTACGCGCTGGAGGTGGCCGCCTATACGAGTGGTCGTGGGCATCTGTACCTAGAGTTCGCCGGCTATGCGGCTTGCCATGATGCCGAGCGCGTCATCGAGACGGCCGCCTATGAGCCCGAGGCCGATCTGCCCAACACGCCCGATTCGGTCTTTTGCTCCCACGGCGCCGGTTACACGGTCAAATGGTACGACGTCCCCGAGGCAGCCCACGTAAAGGTCGATCCCTCCACCTTCCGCCCCTGGCGAGCAGCAGACGCAGAGTTCTTCTGCCATAGGTGATAGAAGGGCGGCCTCTTTGTCACCTGCTGTTGGTATAACTCGGTATAAGTTGGTATAACTATAGGCAGCGTTTGCCAATCCGAGGAGGCCGACATGAATCCAAATCCCTTTAAGCCAACGGCAGGCAAGCGGCCTCCGATGCTCATTGGTCGCGAGTCGGTCATCGAAGATTTCGAGGAAGGGCTCGATAACGGCGCCGGAGCGCCGGGCAGGCTCATGCTCATTACGGGAAACCGCGGCTGCGGCAAGACAGTTCTCCTGCGGGAGCTGCAACGTCTGGCCAGCGAGCGCGGATGGGCGGTTGTCTCCGATTCCGCTTCGCTTGGCTTATGCGACCGCTTGGCCGACGCGCTTCGCTCGAATAGGCCCGTTGTGACGTCAATGGAATTCGGTTCGTCGTTTGGCCGGATGTCGGTCGAGGCGGCGCGAGCAAAGGGCGAAACGTTGCGAGGGCTGGTCAACGAGCGCCTCAAGAAGCTCGGTCCAGGCAAGGGCATACTGTTTGCGATTGACGAGGCGCAATCTGCGTCTATCGAGGAACTGGCGGCTCTTGCCGTTCTCTATCAGCAGGTGCTCGGAGATCAAGATGCCACGGGCTTGCCCGATAGCGACCAGCGCGGTCTTGCGCTGGCGTTCGCCGGCTTGCCCAGTATGGTTGATGACTTGCTCGAAGAGCCGAGCGTGACGTTTTTGCGGCGTGCCCAGCAGCGTACGTTGGGGGCGATATCTTTGCCCAAGGTGCGCGATTCGTATATCCAGACGGTCAAAGACGCTGGTCTTTACGTTGACGCGGAGACGGCGGACCTTGCGGCGCGCAAGAGCATGGGGCATCCCTACATGGTTCAGCTGGTGGGATATTACATGTGGCGGTCTGCTGTCCGGCGTGGCTCGCAGGTCATCGAAAGGCGCGATGTCGAGGATGGCCATGCGGATGCCGTCTCCGAGTTCTACGAAGCGGTTGACGCGCCCCTGTATTACGGGCTGCGCAGTCCACAGCGCCTTTTTATCGAGGCTATGGCGGTTGACGAGAACAAACCGACGCGCATGGCGGATATCATTGAGCGTTGTGATCGTACCCAGAGCTGGGCGAGTAAATATCGCGCAAGCCTGATTCGCGAGCGCGTCATCGAGGCTGCCGGATACGGCCTCGTCCGGTTTACCGTGCCCATGCTGGGCGCGTACGTTCGCGATCGAGTTTTATGGCATGAGTAGGGTGATAAAGGTGACGGAACAGAAGATGAGCCCGCAGGCTATCGAGGTGCGTGGCGCGCGCGTCCATAACCTCAAGGACATCGATATCGACATTCCGCTGGGAAAGCTCGTGGGCATTGCCGGCGTGTCGGGTTCGGGCAAGAGCTCGCTGGCGCTGGGGGTTCTTTATGCCGAGGGCTCGCGCCGCTACTTGGAGGCGCTCAGCACCTATACCCGCCGTCGCCTGACGCAGGCCGAGCACGCCCAAGTGGACGAGGTGCTGCACGTGCCGGCGGCGCTCGCATTGCATCAGCGCCCCAGCGTGCCGGGCGTGCGCTCGACCTTTGGTACCATGACCGAGCTCAACAATAGTCTGCGTCTGCTCTTTAGCCGTTGCGCCCATCATGTGTGCCCGCGCTGCGGGGCGCGTGTGGAGCCGAGCCTTAACGTTGCCGCAGGCCTGTCGCTCACGTGTCCGACATGCGGCCGCGAGTTCTACGCGCCGAGTGCCGAGGATTTGGCTTTCAATAGCGGCGGTGCATGCCCCACCTGTGGCGGCACTGGTGTCATGCGCGAGGTGGACGAAGCGAGCCTGGTGCCCGACGAGTCAAAGACTATCAACGAGGGCGCGGTGCTTCCTTGGGGCACGCTCATGTGGGATCTGATGAAGCAGGTGGCCGGCGAGATGGGCGTGCGCACCGACGTGCCGTTTAACCAGCTCACGCCTCAAGAGCGCGACATCGTGTTTCATGGTCCGGCGGTTAAGAAGCACATCCTCTACGTGCCCAAAAACGGCGAGGG
The DNA here is from genome assembly GCA_905213325.1 of Collinsella aerofaciens. Taxonomy (GTDB): domain Bacteria; phylum Actinomycetota; class Coriobacteriia; order Coriobacteriales; family Coriobacteriaceae; genus Collinsella; species Collinsella aerofaciens_AG. The sequence goes on along the minus strand of CAJMHW010000005.1, from coordinate 33,449 downwards.
CGCTACGCCACTCGACTTTACCTATTACAACGCCGTCTATACCGTCGAGAATGCGCTCGCCAAGGTCAAGGACGATAAGGGCTTAAAACGCGTTGCGCGCTTTTTGCGCGAGGGCCCATGCCGCGATTGCGGCGGCACGCGTCTCTCCGAGGCTGCGCGCCAGCCCCAGGTGCGCGGTATCAATCTGGCGCAGGCGGCGGCTATGACGCTGGGCGAGGCGATTGAGTGGGTGCGCGGGGTGCCCGCATTCTTGCCGCCCGAGATGCGGCCCATGGCGACGGATATCTGCGATTCGTTTTTGAGCGCGGCCCGTCGTCTGGTCGACTTGGGTCTCGATTACCTTTCACTCGACCGCGCCGGCGCCACGCTTTCCACGGGTGAGCGCCAACGCGTGCAGCTTGCTCGCGTGGTGCGTAACCGATCGACAGGCGTGCTTTATGTGCTGGACGAGCCTTCGATCGGCTTGCATCCTGCCAATGTCGACGGCCTGGTAGGCGTGATGCGAGATCTGGTGGATGACGGTAACACCGTGGTTGTTGTCGACCACGATACGCGCGTACTGGCGGATGCCGACTATCTGGTCGAGATGGGTCCCGTTGCCGGAGCAGGCGGCGGCAATGTGATCGCCGCTGGTACGGTAGACGAGGTCGAGCAATCGCAGGGCAGTCGCATCGCGCCGTTTTTGCGCTCAGAGTCCAAGCGCTTGCGTCCGCAGGTGACTGATGAGGAAATGTTCGACCAGGGCCATATCCGCATGGCGACCGATGCCATCCATACCGTCAAGCCGCTCGAAGTCGATATCCCGCGCGGTCGCTTGGTTGCGGTTACGGGTGTTTCGGGTTCGGGCAAGACGACGTTGGTGCTCGAGACGCTCATCCCGGCACTCAAGGCGCAGGCAGCTGGCGAGCGCCTGCCGGGGCACGTGCGTTGGGTCGATGCCGAGGGTATTGCCCGCGCAAACCTGATTGACGCTACGCCCATCGGCGCCAACGTGCGCTCGACGGTAGCGACTTATGCCGACATCCATGATGAGCTGCGCCGCGCCTTTGCCCGTACGCCCGAGGCCAAGGCAGCCGGCTACAAGGCGGGCGCCTTTAGCTACAACACCGGCGCCTTGCGCTGCCCTACGTGTGACGGCACGGGCTCGATATCGCTCGACGTGCAGTTTTTGCCCGACGTCGAGATCATCTGCCCAGCATGCCGTGGTTCGCGCTACGCCGAGGCCGCCTCGCATATCCATCGCGAGGGTAAGGACGGGAGCTTGCTGACGTTGCCGCAGCTCATGGACATGAGTGTGGACGAGGCTATCGACGCTACGGTGGGGCTCAAGAAAGTTCAGGCGCGCTTGCAGACCTTGCACGACCTGGGCCTGGGTTATCTCACGCTTGGCGAGCCCACACCGGCGCTTTCGGGCGGTGAGGCACAGCGTCTAAAGCTTGCGAGCGAGATGGGCCGCGTGCAGGATGATGCTGTATTCGTGTTCGACGAACCCACGATCGGCCTGCATCCGCTCGATGTTCAGGTGTTGCTGAGTGTGTTCGACGGCCTCGTTGCCAAGGGCGCCACAGTCGTCGTGATCGAGCACGACCTCGACCTTATCCGTAACGCCGATTATGTGATCGACATGGGTCCGGGCGGCGGCGATGCGGGCGGGCAAATCGTCTGCGCCGGCACGCCGGGCGACATCGCGGCCTGCGCCGCAAGCATCACCGGCCGCTATCTATAGACAATGAGGCAAAGGGACAGCCTCTTTGCCTCATTGATGCCTATTTCACGCATTGAGCCGCGAGATAGTCGCGGAAGAATGGCAATTCAAATGCGACGAGCCCTCGTCCTCGTTCTCCAATGATGCCGGCATCTATCATGCGGCGTCGGTAGCGGGAGACCTGCTGCGGCGAACGCTTAAGGCGCCCGACAAGGTCGGCGGTGGTGGACTCTTCCTCGTCATCGAGCATGGCGATGAGGAATCGCTTGTCCTCTGCAGTGAGTTCCCGATAGGTTGCCGCGAGGATTCGGTCGTCCATCTCGTCGCGCGCGATTTTGATTCCCAGGTCAAAGTCGCGTGACGAGATTTCCTTCGAATCGCTTGTGAGATCCCAGGCACGGTAGCCTACGAGTTGCAATAGGAAGGGAAAACCAGAGATCGAGCGAACGGCTCTATCGATTCCCTCGGCATCTGCTAGGCGATCGTTTTCCTGGATTGTGCGAATCAAGGCCTCGCGTACGTCATAGTCGGCAATGCGACCCAGATGATATTGTTGGGCGCGGCGAAGGAACGAGACCGTCTTGTGGTTCAGCAACGTCGAGACGTTGTTGGGAAGTCCCGCCATGAGCAGGGCGACGCGTTTCCCATCGGTCACAAAGTGCTGATACGTCGCTGCGAGCTGAATCATCTCGTCGAGTGTCGGGTCCACCTCGTCAACCGTGACGAGCAGACCGGTGCCCGTCTCGTTGAGCTGGTCGATGATGTCGCTCATGCGATAACGCCAGGTTGAGGCATCGTGAACGCGACTGACCTCGATGCTGCCGAGCGGTGCAATTCCGAGACCGGTGACTTCGAAGTGGTTGGACGAGTCGATGAGATGGGCTGCGGCACGTTTCGCCCCGAACTCGATTTCCTCAAGCATTCCCGGGAGCGCGGTCGTCTTTACGGCAATCCAGCCGTGGGATTCCGCCCTTGTCGCGAGCGACGACATGAGAGCGGTTTTACCGGTTCCACGCGCGCCTGAGAAGATCGAGGTCAATTCTGGGCGCCTGCGCTGGCTCAAGAAGGCACGGTCCAAATCCCGAATAATCTGTTGTCTGCCAGCGAGATGGGCAGGAACCTCACCAAAACTGGGGGTAAACGGGTTCTCGAGATATTTCACACGGCTCTCCTTTCACACCGCCGTTTAACTTCATTTTACTTTAGTTAATTCTGATTAAAAGTGAGGGCCTTTATCTAGAGCATCAATTAGGCGTGTGTGCCATCGACGTGGCGCTCGAATGTGGCAAAAGGATAGTCCCTTTGTCACATGTTGGCGAAGCCTGTTTGGCGTAGGGCCTCGTAGAGGACGATGGCGGCGCTGTTGGAGAGGTTGAGTGCACTGATGCGGTAGTCGTCCGGGTTGACGAAGTTGCCGCAGATATCCTGCCGAAGGATGGCTTCGTGGTCGTCCTCGGCATGCCCGAGCGATTCCTCGTGGGCTTCCCAGGCCTCGGCGTTATCGAGTGAGTCGCAATCGCGCAGCATGGGGATGCGCTCGCAACGCTCGGGCGCCGCGGCAAGCAGCGACTCGGGAATGCCCGAGCTCTCGCTGCCAAAGACCAAGTAGTCGCCATCACGGTAGGTACTCTGCGCATAGGTGCGGCGTGCCTTTTTGGTCAGCAGATGCAGACGTTCGTCGGCAGGGGAGAGGCCGTTGCGCGCAAGGAAATCCTCCCAGCTGGCATAGGTCGTCACGTCCAAGTTTTGCCAGTAGCCCAGTCCGGCGCGACGCACCGTCTTCTCATCGAGCGAAAAGCCCAGTGGCTCCACCAGATGCAGATGGGCGCCGGTGACCACACAGGTACGGCCGATATTGCCCGTATTGGCCGGAATCTCGGGTGCATACAGCACGATATTGAACATGAATCTCCTTGGCTCAGAACGAAAAACCACCACGAAGTTCACCTTCGTGGTGGTTTGGCGGTTACGTAGGCGGAAAAATGCCCGCTTGGATAAACCTAGGCGCGGTGCCAGTCGGTCAGGCAGGCATCGAGGGAGGCGATGAGCGCATCCTTGTCCATGTGACGGCCGATGATGCACAGGCTCGTCATGCGGTCACCCGTCTCGTCGTCCCAAATCTGCATGATTTCGGGGTTCTCGTCGATAATCTTCTGCTTCTCGCCCTCGGGCGCCGAGTCGACAAACAGGCCGTTCTCCATCAGGCGCATCTGGTGGCCGGCCTGCTCAAACATGTAGCACATGTCCGGATCGCCGGTCTGCCACAGCGGACCCTTGACGCGGATGACCTCGTCGGGCCACTCCTGCTCAACAAAATCGGTGAACTTCTGCAGGTCAAACGGCTTACGGCGCGAGTACACAAAGGTCTCGATGTCGTACTCGAGCACCTCGGGGTCGTCGTGCTCCTCGGGATGCTCCATGGCCTCGATCCAGGCGGCGGAGTTGTAGGCGCGCATAAAGTCGAAGCGGTCGGTATCGAGCAGCTCCTCCATGGGGACCTCGCCGTTTTGGGCCTCGACGATCACGGCGTCTTTCTGCAGGCTGCGCACGATGGCCTTGAGCTCGGCGATCTGCTCAGGGCTCACGGTATCGGTCTTGTTGAGGATCAGCGTGGAGCAGAACTCGATCTGCTGGATGAGCAGGCTCTCGATGTCGTCCTCGTCGATATCCTCGGCCAACAGGTCGCGGCCGCCGTTGAACTCGTCGTACATGCGGGCGCAGTCGACCACGGCCACGATGTTGTCGAGCGCGAGCTTGGGCTCGCCGCCCACCTTGGCCTCGTCGCAGAAGCTCGAGATGGTGTAGGCGATGGGGATAGGCTCGCAAATGCCCGATGCCTCGATGATGATGTAATCGAAGTTGCCCGAATCGGCGATGCCCTGCAGCTGGTTGGCAAGGTCGTCCGAAAGCGTACAGCAGATGCAGCCGTTGGTGAGCGGGATGAGGTCGTCGGTCTCGGAAAGGCCGCCGTCGGCGATAAGGCTGGCGTCGACGTTGATCTCGCCGATATCGTTGACGATCACGGCGGCGCGGATGCCGCCGTCGTTAGCGAGGATGTGGTTGAGCAGCGTGGTCTTGCCGGCACCGAGGTATCCGGTAAGCATGATGATCTTCACGGGTTTGTTGGGCATGTGCCCTCCTTTGTTAGACATGGCTTACAGTTAAATCTTATGCCAAACGCCTGCTCTTATACCCATGCGCCGGCAAATAACACAGGCTACTCCCAGGCTCCCCACACATCGGGGCAATAACCGACGGTGGCCTTTTTGCCGTTGCGCACGATGGGCTCGGCTAGAACCTGCTGATTCTCGAGCAGCTTGTCGAAGCGCTGGCTAGGGGTGAGGTGCTGGATGAGCGCGAGCATCTCCTCGTCCTTGGCTTTGGGGTTGAGCAGTTTGTCGATACCGCCGACCGCCTGCATCACGCTCGTGAGCTCGCCTTTGCTCATCTCCTTTTCCTTAAGGTCGATAAACTGCACCTTAATGCGGCGCTCCTTAAAATAACGCTGGGCCTTCTTGGTATCGAAGGACTTTTTGGTGCCAAAAATCTGGATATTCATGCTCCGCCGTTCTACCTGATGAAGTTGGTCGTTGCGCGATCTGCCTCGGGTGCGTTGATACCGGCGGCCTGTCCTGCCTCGATGCAGCGCAGGAGCCAGGCCATGTTTTTGCCGATGTTTCGCATGGTGGCAAGGCCCTCGGCATCCCCATCGGCGTCGCCGGGCACGCGGCCAAATACGTTGTTCCAGTAGGTGGAGGCAACTACGGGCATTTGCTTAATGGTGAAGTACTTGTTGAGCACATCGAAGGTGGTCGACGTGCCGCCGCGGCGGGCGACGGCGACTGCGGCGCCGGGTTTGTGCTCAAAGGCATGCCCGCCTGCATAGAAGGCGCGATCGAGGGCCGAAAGGATGCGGCCGCTGGGGTGCGCGTAGTAGACGGGCGAGCCAAAGACAAAACCGTCGGCCTGTTCGGCGGCAGCGATGAGCTCGTTCACCACGTCGTCGTCAAAGGTGCAGCGACCGCCAAGCTTGCCGCACTGACCGCAGCCGATGCAGTCGCGAATGGGCTTGGCGCCCAGCTGAAACACCTCGGTATCAATGCCTTCGGCATTGAGTTGCTCGGCGACCTCGGCGAGTGCGCGGGCGGTGTTGCCGTTTGCCTTGGGACTGCCATTGACCAAAAGAACCTTCATCACAAACTCCCTCTGCTGTCGGTGACTTCTGCGGAGGATTATCGCACGAGAGGGCAGATGGCGTGGGGTGCGATGTGAAACGGCTTGTGTTTCACATCGCACCCCACAACGCTAGTCCAGTTTGGTGCCCGGTACTTGCGGTGCCTCTTTAAGCCGCGCTTTGAGCTCGTTCAAAATGGAAACGGGCTGTCGATCGACAGCGTCAAGATGGAGCGTGGCCACACGAATGGGTGGCTGATATTCAAGCGAGCCGATGAGCACAGGAGAACCCAGGAACCGCTCGATTTCTTCTGCGATCGCGTCGGTCTCTTCGGGATCAAAGTCGTCGAAAAGCGCCGCGAACGTCGGCCCCGTCGAGCGGAACAGGCGACCCTTGCCGCGCGAGCATTCCATGAGGCAGGCGGCGCTTTCTGCCAAAACGCGGTCGCCCGCATCAAAGCCAAAGCGGGCATTGACCTGAGCGATATCGTCGATTTTAATGGCGATCAAACCAGCCTTGCGCGCCACGCGACGCATTTCGCCAATGGCGTTGACAAGGGCGTGAATATCGCCCAGGCCGGTCACGGAATCAGTCGTATCTGCCAAGCTTCGGTTGACGATAATGCCCACATACATGCCGGGCTCGGTATCGGTGCCGTCCAAGCGGTAGCCCGTGCAGTCGCAAAGCGCGTATTTTCCGGTGGCATCCATTACGCGATACTGCATGTAGTGGAAGTGCCACGTGCCGTTTATCACCATGTCGAGCTCGGCACGTACGTTGTCGCGGTCCTCGGGATGAACGCGGGCGAGCCACATGTCGAGTGAGTTAAAAGGGTGCTGGGAGGGCAGGTCAAAATCGCGCACGGCGTTAACCGACCATTGCGATTCTCCCGTATCGAGATTGAGGATAAACGGATAGCGCGTCTCGGAGCTCATGGAGATCGCTTGGAACACCCGGTCGTTGCAGGGAAGCTGATCGACGATCGGGCGTTGCAGCGCGTCATCGTCTTTCGGTTGCTGCACACGATGCATAAGCTTATAGCGATACATCTTGCGATCGGCATCCATCGTCATCTGGCGACGCGTGTCGCCGGCAAGTGGATCGACGCGCGAGCAGCCAAAGCTAAAGCTGCCGATCATGGGCGCCTTGCCACCTGAGCTCGCCTCGATCAGCCTGGTACGCACCTGCTCCAAGCGCTGCTCGAGTCCAATCTCGTTTGCGGAGGGCGAGATGAGCACAAACTCGTCTCCACCGATACGGAACAGCATCTCATCGTGCTCCATGGTTTCGGAGAGCGTGCGGCAGATGCTCAGAATATAGCGATTGCCTTCGGCGTGGCCAAACCTATCGTTGCAATGCTTGAGATGGTCGATGTCAATATAGGCGCAGGTGAAGGGGTCGCCTTTGCGCCAGAGTTGCTCGACGTGACGGTCGAATCCATTGCGGTTGCCCAAGTTGGTGAGCGGATCGATATAGGCGTTGCGCTCAAGCAGCTGGCGCTCTTGTTGCAGGATGGCATGCGTCTTTTGCAGTTGCTCACCAACGGCGCGTAGCTCAGCAGGCAGCGCGGCAACATCGAGTTCAGCGGTCGAGACGCCGTTCGCAAGTCGCTGAAGATAGGCAATAATCGATTGCTCGCCCAGGCGATATGACTCGTTCATGATGGATAACCTCCTTGGGCGGAACAACGGTTTGTATCATATCCCCAATTCGGTTTGAATTGGGGATATAAGTTAGCTAATGGAGACAAATGCCCCCTTCGACGGTGGCGTTTTGCGCGCGAGCGTATCAGTTGTTATTGCCACCATCGAGCAATGCCTCAAAATCCTTCGCTGGCATGGGGCGGTAGTAGAGGAAGCCTTGAGCGTCGCGGGCGCCCATTTGCCGTAGCACGTTCGCCTGCTCATTTGTCTCGACGCCTTCGACCACGACGGGCAGATGGAGCGACTGCGCCATCTCGAGCATCGATGAAATGATTTGCGTGCTGCGGCCATGATCGCCGTCGATGGACACAAACGTGCGGTCGAGCTTGATGACGTCGACGTTGACGTTCTTGAGCATCGCGAGCGTGGACTGGCCGGTGCCAAAATCGTCCATATAGGTCGAGAAGCCGCGGGTGTGCAGGTCGGCTGTCAGTTTGTCCACGGCCTCGGACTCTCCCGTATAAGCCGTCTCGGTGATCTCGATACGCATGAGCTCGGGCGGTAGGTTGTATTGGGCGGCGAGCGCCCCCATATGTTCGGCAACGTCACAGGCAAGGATATCCACGCGCGACACATTAAGCGAGATCGGAACCACGCGAAGACCGCGATCGAGACGCTCACGCAGCCACGAGGCGACACCCTGCCAAATGTACTTGTCGAGCGTCACTACAAAGCCACTTTCCTCGAGTGCGGGGATAAACGTTGCGGGAGAAATGAGAGAGCCGTCCTTGTCAATCCAGCGGGTGAGTGCTTCGGCACCAATAATCTCGCCGGTTTCCATATCGACCTGGGGTTGCAAGTGGTAGGTAATGCGACCGTCCGAGAGCGCGTACTGGAATTCGGTCAGCGTGCGGTGGAACACGACTTCGCGCTCGTACTCCGCGGGGCAGAAAATGGCAATGCGCTCCTTAAAGTCGTTTTTTGCGCGCCGATTGGTAAACATGGCCTTCGCCTGTGCATCGATGGTGATCTCCTCATTGGAGTCGATGGGGTAAACGCCCATGGACGGCCAAAAACCTACGCCGTCATCATGCCTGGCTACGGCCTCGCGAACGCGGTTGTAGATTTGATGGACGGTGGTGTGCTTAAAGGGGATGAGTACGCAAAAGTCATCTTGGCCCCAGTATCCTGCGACTCCCATATCGGCATTCTCGATGTCCTTGAGGACCGTGCCCACATCGGCGAGCACGCGGTCGCCCTCGGCCTGGCCGTGCCATTCATTAAACAGGCGCATGTGACCCATGTCGACCGTGGCGATGCACCAGGCACCGTCGCGCCTTGTCTTGAGAAATGCGTTGGCGCGCCGCATAAACTCGCTGGGTCGATAGAGGCCCGTGAGCAAGTCGATGCGTTCGGCGATGGCGCTTTTGCGCTCCGCCTCGGGTATGGGGAGGCTGTCGTTGGGAACAAGCTCGCCGGCCGTGCGAAGGCGACGCTCGAGTTCGCCTAAAACGGCAGTCGTTTGATGAGTTAAGTGCTCGTAAAAGGCCGGAACGACAAGACAGACGGGAGTAATGGTGTCGCCCGCGATTCGAACAGGAGCGAAAACGGCCTCTTTAAGGTGGCAAGTCAGTTGCTCGAATGCCTCATGGTCCAAATCGTTGCTGAGCACGACGAATTGGACGCTTCGTGAACGGTAGACCCTACTCCTGCCGTGGGTGATCGACAGCATACGACCTGCGTATTCGGCAAGCATGTTGTCGACAGCCTCGGCTCCGTAGAGCTCGTTGAGCTTCGCCGTGCCACGAACGCGCACCGCTATAAGCCCCGTTTCGCAACGGTCGCGACGGCAGGCATCGATAGCGTTGACCAGCATGCGCTGCGTACCGAGGCCCGTCGCGGCATCGACGGTTTCGGCAAGTGAGTGGTTGACGAGTTCGCCGACATAGAGCGAGGGGACATTTCCGTCGCCGTCGATACGAAAGCCACGGGCGCGACAGAGTACGTAGTCGTCATTGGCATTGCGCACGCGATACTGCATGACGCGACGGTGCTTGGTGCCGTTATAGACTTGGTCGATGTCGTTGATGCAGGCCTCAAGGTCATCGGGATGGACGCGCGTTTTCCAGTAATCGCGGCAGTTGTCTATGTGCTCCGAGGGAAGGCCAAGATCACGCAAGGCACCTTGTGACCAAAGGGTGCGATGTTTGTCCAAGTTCTCGATAAAGAAATAACGGCCCTCGTTGAGCATCGAAAAGGCGTCAAAAATTCGATCGCTTATTTCGAAGTCGTCGGCGTGAACTTGCGTGATATTGCGTCGATCGAGGTGCATGGCATGACGTAGCTTGTAGTCGTACATGCGATGGTCGGCATCGAGCGTCATGCGATTGGAAGCTTCGCCCAGGGCGGGGTCGGCATGTGACACTCCGTAGCTAAACGAGTGGGGCATCTCGGAATCGTTGTTTTTGAGCAGAACCGTTCGGCAGTGTTTCAGACGTTCGGCGAGGTCGTCCTCGGTTGCAATCGTCGATAGGATGGCAAACTCGTCGCCGCCTATGCGAAACGCCGCTTCGCCCACCTTCATATACAGCTTAAGATAGAGACTTACCTGCAAGATATAGCGGTTGCCCTCGTCATGCCCAAAGACGTCGTTGCAGTGCTTGAGATTGTCGATATCGATGAACGCCATGGTAACGGGGGCGTCCTGCTCCCAGAGCTCCTCGAGGGAACGGGTAAAGCCGCCACGGTTGCCAAGCCCGGTAAGCTGGTCGGTAAAGGCAGTCCTGATCAGATCCTCCTGCCGCTCGAGAAGGTCACGGACGGTCTTTTCGAGCGTTTCGGTGTAATTGCTGACAGTATCCATGTTCTAAGCGGCTTTCTGAGGTCGGGGCGGATTGCGTCGGGCGAGTTTGTTGTGTACACGCGTCGTTGCTCGGCGTTTTGCGTGTATCCAGGCCCCCGCCTTGCTGCGTTGTTGAGTTAATTTGTCGGCTAATGTTCGCTGTTGATAACAGCTGAGTAGTGTAAACAACAGCACACAATTATATATGGGTGCACATGCTGTGGGCGGCTATTGTTCGACAGGCGGTGGCGCGACGATGCGATGTTCGATGAAAATGCGACTGAGACGATATATGTTGACGGGTATACTTGTTCCGTTTGAATTTGCGGGGACGGAGATGGTCGCATGGCACAGTCAAATACGACGCGCACGGTGGGGCTGGCACTCGAGGGAGGCGGCTACCGCGGCATGTATACGGCGGGCGTGCTCGACGTATGGATGGAGCATGGCTTAACTTGCGACCATATGGTGGGTGTCTCGGCGGGCGCGGCGTTTGGCTACAACTTTAAATCGCGCCAGATCGGCCGCGCCATTCGCTACAACAAAGCCTATTGTGCCGATAAGCGCTATGCGAGCGTGACGAGCTGGTTGCGAACCGGCGACATGTTCAATGCCGATTTTGCCTATCACGAGGTGCCCATCGAGCGCGATCCCATCGATTTGGAGACATATCGCGCCTGCCCCATGCGGTTTACGTGCGTGTGTACCGATATCGAGACGGGCAAGGCCGTCTATCACGATCTGCCGTATGGCGACGAGCGCGATATCGAGTGGATCCGGGCGTCGTCGGCAATTCCCGTGGCGACGCGTCCCGTTGCTATTGACGGGCATAAGTATCTGGATGGTGGCGTGGCTGATTCTATTCCCAGCGTATGGCTGTTTGCGCAGGGGTATGACCGCAATATCGTGGTACTCACGCAGCCAGCGGGCTTTGTGAAGCAGCCCAACAGCGTGATGCCCATGCTGCGACGCGTGTTCCGTCACTATCCGGAGTTTGTCGCAGCGCTTGAGCATCGGCATGAGGTTTACAATGCCACGCTCGATGACCTGGCGCGTCGCGAGGCTGCCGGCGATATCTTTGTGGTGCGGCCGAGCGAATCGGTGAAGGTGCCGTCGCTGTGTCGCGAGCCCGATGAACTTGAACGCATCTACCAGATTGGTCGCCGCGATGCGGAGGCGACCTTGCCGGCACTGGAGGCATATCTGGCAGGGTAGAGGCTGCTGCCTCCATCTCGGCGGAAAGCGCATCCCGGAATGGAGACCCAAACTGGGATGCGCTTTCCATTGCTGAAGATATGGGGCTGCGAATCAGCTGCTCGGCCTAGACTTACGCCTGCTGCCAGGTGTCGACGAGCTCCTTGGCGGCGGCGTAGGGGTCATCAGCGCTGCAGACGGCGCTCACCACAAAGAAGCCATCGACGCCGGTGGCCTTGAGCCGTGGCAGGTCGGCCGTCTTGACGCCGCCGCCCACCACGATGGGCACGGGGCTTGCTGCGTGGAGGGCGGCCAGGTCCTCAAAGCTCTTGGTGATGATAGAGCCGTCGGCCGCGCGTCCGCAGTCGCGCTTGGTCTCGGTCTCGTGGAGTGGGCCGATGCCCAGGTAGTCGACTAGGCTCATGTCGGCGGTCTTGACGTACTCGAGCATCTCCTCGCAACGGGCGGAAAGGCCCACGATGGCGTCGGGCCCCAGCAGCTTGCGACAGACCTCGACGGGAATGTCGCTCTGACCCACGTGCACGCCGTCGACAGCAATGCCCTGCCCGCGCGCGGCGAGTACGCAGTCCAGGCGGTCGTCAATCAGCAAAGCGACCTGACCGGTCTTGCCGGCCTGTGCGATTGCCTGCGCGGCGTCGCCGGTCAGCGCAATGATCTCGCGGGCGCTTGCCACCTTGGAGCGCACCTGGATGCAGGTAAAGCCGGCGTCGAGTGCCTGGGCCACCACATCGCCCACGGGGCGCCCGAGCGTGTTTTCGGGGCCGAGCACCAGATAGGCCGAGATATCAAGGTTGTCGCGGATGCTCATCGTGCTTCCTCCTGTTTCTTGATCTGTGCTTCCATGCGCTCGAGTTTGCCAGTCATGGTGTCGGTAAATCCGGGTCGAATATCGGCTTTGAGCACGACTTCGGTGCGGATGCCCTTGCTCGCCAACACAAAGGTTGCGTCGCGTACGACCTGCATGACCTCGTCCCAGTCGCCCTCGATCTCGGTGAACATCGAGGTGGTGCGGTTGGGAAGGCCACTCTCGCGAATGACGCGCACGACCTCGGCGACCTCGGCGGACAGCTCATCGCCGGTGCCGCACGGGGCGATGGCCACGGCGACGAGTGTGTTCATTCCGGCAGCAGTTGCGGGCTCGGACATGGCTTATGCCTCCTCGAGCTCGAGTTGGTTATCAGCGATATCTTGGGCGGTCGCGCGGTAGAGCTCGTCGATAAAGGCGACCTTAAAGCTTGCCGGGGCATCGGCGACAGCGGCGGCACGCGTGCCGGCAACGTTGTAGACCGCGGTGCCGCAGATGGCTGCCGTAAACGGGTCGGTGGCACAGGCGTACACGGCCAGCACGCCGCCCTGCGAGCAACCGCAGCCGGTGATCTTGGACATGAGCGGGCTGCCGCCGTGGGACTTGGCCACGGTCGTGCCGTCGGTAATCAGGTCGACTTCGCCCGAGACCACTACGGCGCCGCCGGTGTAGCGGGCGAGCGCCACGGCGGCGCCACGGGCGGCGTCGACCGTGTCGGTGGTATCGACACCGCGCACGCGGCTCAGATCGGCCGCCTCGCCCTCAAGACCCCACAGGCCGGCGAGCGCGATAATCTCGGAGGCGTTGCCGCGCACGATGGCGGGCTTGTACTGCTTGAGCTCGTTGACCAGCTGGGTGCGCAGGCTACCGATACCCAGGCCCACCGGATCGAGCACCCAGGGCTTACCGGCGTCGTGTGCCGCCTTAGCCGCGCGGGGAATCGTTTGCTCGTAAATGGGGAAGAGCGTGCCCATGTTGAGATAGATGGCACCGCCGCCGGCAACGAGCGCCTCGCCCTCGTCGGGCAAATAGACCATGGCGGCCGAACCGCCCACGGCGAGCTGCGCGTTGGCGACAAAGTCGATCGTCACCGTGTTGGTGATGGAGCCGGCCATCGGATTGGTAGCGCGAATCTCATCCACGGCCTTGACCATATGTTGCTTAAGCTGTTCCGAATCAATCACTGCACATGCCTCCTTGGCATAGAAAAGGGGCGCTGTGCATAGACAGCGCCCCTGTAAAGGCGGCATGCTCCCTACGCCAGCATTAACTGACAGGTTCAAAGGATTGGGCCCATGCCCTCTCAGCCTTGTGGTTTGCACCGCCGGCACTCCCGCATCGAATCTGTTGTTCCCTATACTAGCGCACCTGCCAAAAAGGGACAGGTTTATTTTGGCAGGTAACAACTGGGACTTTGCGTTTTCCCAGATGAAACCTGCCGAAATAAACCTGTCCCTTTTTGGCAGGTCGGTACAATAGATGGGATTAAGAATGACCGAGGGGACCTTATGATCAAACTTGTGCTGACCGATATGGACGATACGCTGATTCCTGCCGGACACGATGGCGCCAGTGACTATGCCATCGAGGGCATTCATGCCATGCAGGCAGCGGGCCTGCATTTTGGCCCGGTTTCGGGCCGTCAGCCGTCCGCGATGGGCTGGATGTTCCGCAATCGCTCCGAGTGCTTCTCGACCGGTGCGTTTTGCAACGGCCAGGTGATGTTTGTCGATGGCGAAGTAGTCGCTTCGCGCGCAATCGACAACGATGCCCTTATGCGCTTAGCCGATTATTTTGAACAGGAGACCGACGATACGTACTTGAAGGTCTACCGTCTGGGTGATGACTTTTGGGACAACGACGCCTATTGCGTGACAAGCGATCCCGAGCGTGTGCGTCGCGCCATGGAGTCAGGCGGCAACGCGTGGCTCAAGGGCGAAGAGGCTCCCTGTCGTCCTGTCGTTGACGATGCCCCGGTATACAAGGCGAATATCTGGAGTGCCCGTTCGCGCGAGGAGCTCGCCGAGCTGCGCGAGCGTGTTGCCGCCGAGGTGCCGGAACTCTCGCTTGTGTTTCCCAACAACCGAGTGCGCCTGTTCGACATCCTTCCGGCTGGTTGGGACAAGGGCTGCGCTGCGCTGGAGCTGGCGCGCGCTTTGGGCCTGACGTCCGACGAGGTGGCCGTATTCGGCGATTCCGATAACGATTTGCCCATGATCGATGCCGTTCCTAACTCCGTTGCAGTCGCCAATGCCAACGAGGCCGTCACGGCTGCCGCTCGCTGGCATATTGGCGCTGCGGCAGATGATGCGGTTGCCGGGGCTCTGCATCAGATTGCCGCTTGCGCCGCGACGGGGGAGATGCCGTCGTTTATGCGTCAGATGGACGCGACGGGTTTCGACGTCACAAACGTCTAGGGAGAAGGCTATGAAGCTCCAGCAGCTCAGATATGTCGTCAAAGTTGCCGAATGCGGCAGCATTACCGAGGCCTCGCGCCGGCTCTTTGTGTCGCAGCCTTCGATTACCGCATCGATCCGCGATCTCGAAAACGAGATGGGTGTGCACATCTTTGAGCGCACCAACAAGGGCGTCATTGTGTCCGAGGAGGGCGAGACCTTCTTGGGCTATGCGCGCCAGGTACTCGACCAGGCCGACCTGCTCGAGGGCAAGTACAAAGGCACGTCCGAGCAGGTGCCGCACTTTAGTGTGAGCTGCCAGCATTATTCCTTTGCCGTTAATGCGTTTGTCGATGTGATTCGCGAGTTCGATGCCGCGCGCTACGACTTTACCCTGCGCGAGGAGCAGACCCACGAGATTATCGAGGACGTCGCGCATATGAAAAGCGAGCTCGGCATCCTGTATCTGTCGGAGCACAATCGCGAGGTCATCGAGCGCATGCTGGCGGCCAATGAGCTCGTATTCGAAGGGCTCTTCTGCGCCACGCCGCATGTCTTCGTCTGCGCCGACCATCCGCTGGCGGACCGCTCCAGCGTGACGCTTGAGGACTTGGAAGACTACCCGTTCCTGTCCTACGAGCAGGGCAGCTACAACTCGTTTTACTATTCCGAGGAGCTGACCTCGACGTTCGAGCGTCGCAAAAATATCCGCGTGCGCGACCGTGCGACGTTGTTCAATTTGGCCATGGGCCTCAACGGCTACACGGTATGCTCGGGCGTGATCAGCCACGAGCTCAACGGCCCCGGCATTATCTCGATTCCGCTCGACGTGGACGAGTACATGGAGATTGGCATCATCACGCGCAAGAACACGACGCTCACGCGCTACGGTCGGGCCTATATCGACGCGATTCGTCAGCATATCTAGGCTGCTGTGCTCCGCACGGTTCAAGTCTCTTTATGACAGTCCAGACTGATATAGGAAGCATCTATATCAAACTGTTATAAACGTATATTTTACGATGACCATATGAGCGCTCATACTCTGTCCCAGTAAAGCAACCAATGCAAAGGGAGATACCTATGAGCACTTCGATTCAACCGAACGCGCCGTTTCGCGCCGATATCGTCGGCAGTTTTCTTCGTCCGCAGGCTGTAAAGGATGCCCGTGCCGCCTATGTCGCGGGTAAACTCGACGCTTCCGGCCTTAAGGCCGTCGAGGACGAGGCCATCCGCGACTTAGTGGCCAAGCAGAAGGCTGCCGGCCTGCAGGTGATTACCGATGGCGAGTTCCGCCGCAGCTACTGGCACCTCGATTTTATGTGGGGACTCAACGGCATTGAGCGCCGCGCCTCGCGCACGGGCTACATGTTTCACGATGAGGAGACTACCGCCGACACCGCCGCGGTAACCGGTCCCATTAGCGGCGAGAACCATCCGTTCGTCGAGCACTTCAA
Source organism: Collinsella aerofaciens (assembly GCA_905213325.1). Taxonomy (GTDB): domain Bacteria; phylum Actinomycetota; class Coriobacteriia; order Coriobacteriales; family Coriobacteriaceae; genus Collinsella; species Collinsella aerofaciens_AG. The sequence goes on along the minus strand of CAJMHW010000005.1, from coordinate 17,212 downwards.
ATTTGTCAAGTCGCTCGAGGGTGAGGGCCAGATCGCGCGCCAGACCATTCCGGCGCCGATCCAGACGTTCTCCGAAGTCACACTCGACCGCTGTGATGGCCAGCAGGAGAGCCTGCGTGCCGTCTATAAGACCGACGAAGAGCTCGCCGATGCCATTGCCGCAGCATACCGCACCGTGATTGCCGACCTGTATGCCGCAGGTTGCCGCAACATCCAATTTGATGACTGCACCTGGGGCATCTATTGCGATACCGACTTTGTGTCCAAGACCGGCATGAGCCCGGTTGACCTGCAAAAAGTGAGCGAGCTGGGCGTGGCGCTCAACAATGCCGCCATCGCGGGCAAGCCCGACGATCTGGTTATCAATACGCACGTGTGTCGCGGCAACTATCACTCCACGTATGCCTTCGAGGGTGGTTACGATCCCATTGCACCGTACCTGTTTGCGCACGAGGACGTCGATGCGTTCTACCTTGAGTTCGATACGCCGCGCGCCGGTGGCTTTGAGCCGCTCAAGTACGTTGCTCCCGGCAAGAAGGTCGTGCTGGGACTGGTCACTACAAAGGCGGCTGAGCTTGAGGACGAGGACGTTATCGTCGAACGTATCCACGAGGCCGCAAAGTATGTGCCGCTCGAGAACCTGTACCTGTCGCCCCAGTGCGGCTTTGCCAGCTGTGAGATTGGCAACAAGCTGACCGAGGACGAGCAGTGGGCAAAGATCGCGCTGGTCAAGCGCATTGCCGAGCGCGTTTGGAAGTAACGCTACCGTTTGCAGGTGACGGCGCGCGCGAGACATGGTGTATCACGTACAATGGTTCGGATCGTATCGTTCGGGCAGGTTATCCGATATACCTGATCGCCCTTCCATCATGAAAGGACTTCCATGTCCCAATCCTCGACGCCCGCCGTCACCGATGCCATCTACGATGCATCGTCGCTCGGCCGCCCGCGCATGTTTGTGTTGGGTTTGCAACACATGTTTGCGATGTTCGGAGCCACGGTGCTCGTGCCCGTGCTCACCGGCCTTTCCGTTTCGGCGACGCTTCTGTTCGCCGGCATCGGCACACTGTTGTTCCACTTCCTGTCGCGCGGTAAGGTGCCGGCATTTTTGGGCTCATCGTTTGCCTTTATTGCCGGTTATGCCGCAATCGCGCCCAACGGAGAGACCGAGCTTTTGCCCTACGCCTGCCTGGGCGTAGCCTGCGCCGGCCTGCTCTATCCGGTGCTGGCGGCCCTGTTCCGTGCCTTTGGCGCCAAGCGCGTTATGCGTTTCTTCCCGCCGGTGGTGACCGGCCCCATCGTCATTTCCATCGGCCTGATCTTGGCAAGCTCTGCCATTGCCAACTGCCAGACCAACTGGCTTATCGCCGTCATCGCTGTGGCCGTGATCGTCGTCTGCAATATTTGGGGCCGCGGCATGGTCAAGATCGTGCCGATTTTGCTGGGCGTTGTGGTGAGCTATGCCGTTGCGGCCGCGTTGGGCGAGGTCGACTTCTCTGGCGTCGCAGCCGCCCCCTGGGTCGGTCTGCCCATCGTGTGGGGCAACACCGTGTTTGCGCTCTTTGGCCCGCAGTTCGATAGCGGTCTTGCCACGACGGCCATCATCACCATCATGCCGCTGGCCTTTGCGACCATGATTGAGCACATTGGCGATATCTCCGCCATTGGCTCTACCTGCGAACGCAATTACATTGCCGATCCCGGTCTGCACCGTACCCTACTCGGCGATGGTCTGGCGACCATCTTGGCGTCGCTCTTTGGCGCTCCGGCCAACACCACGTATGGCGAGAACACCGGCGTGCTTGCGCTTACGCGCGTGTTCGACCCGCGTGTGATTCGCATTGCCGCCTGCTGCGCCATTGTGCTTTCGTTCTGCCCCAAGTTTGCTGCGGTGATTGCCGCCATGCCGGCGTGCGTTATCGGCGGTGTGTCGCTCGTGCTCTACGGCATGATCAGCGCCGTTGGCGTGCGTAACCTCATCGAGAATCAGGTTGATTTCCAGAACAACCGCAACGTGCTGGTGGCGGCTCTGGTGCTCGTGCTTTCGCTCGGCATTGCCTACAGTACCGCCGGTGCCATCGTGCTGGAGCTGGGCGGCGTGACGATTTCGCTTTCGGGCCTTGCCGTGGGCTCGCTGGTGGGCATTGTGCTCAACGCCATCCTGCCCGGTAATGACTTTGAGTTCGATACTTCCGAGCTTGAGGAGACTGCTGAATAGTAGCTGCGTTCAGCCAAATTAAAAATGGCGTCCATGCGTATGTACGCGTGGGCGCCATTTTTAATGCGTCAGTATCCAGTGGATGCCGCGCGCCATGCGCAGGTCAGTTTGGGCAAAGTGGTTGCCGGGGTTGAGCTCCAGCGTTGTTGGAATGTCACGCTCTATAAACAGCTCTTCCATCGCGTGCGTATCGTCGAGTACGTGCCGCATCATGCGGTTGGGCGTCTTGGTTTCCTTTTTACCGAGCGACAGATAGGCGGCGTCGGGCGTGGCTGTCATCGTGCGCTCGCGCGCGTAGTCGATAAAGCCGGGGAACCACAGCGACCCCGATGCACTTGCCGCGCGCTCAAAGACATCTGTTTGCCAAAGTGTCCACAGTGCAAAAAGACCCGCCAACGAGTAGCCGGCAACGCCGCGCCAGGCGGGCGGTTGCGGGAGCGATGATTCGGCCTGGGGGATTATCTGCTTCAACAACTCGTCAAGAAAACCAGCAGCCTGTCCGCCAAAGGGCTCGGCATCTCGTATAGTTCCGTCGCATTCCCAGGGGCTCAGCTCGCGATTCCAATCGAGCCCTCCAATGGCGACAAGGGTGAACGGCGGGCAGTCGAGCTCTCGGCAGCGCTCGTAGACTTCACTACCGTTGCCCATAACCACGGGGAGATAGATGACGGGCGCGCCTTCCGCACACTCTGAATAAACGGTTATCTGCTTATGATGCGCTTCCAAGGCAGGCTTCTCTCAGTGTTGTGATATTGACAGCCTCAATTGTCGCACGCTGACACGGGGGCAGACGCTAAAAGAAAGGCGCGGAGCCGCTCGATGCGATTCCGCGCCTTGTTGTTTTGCTTTAGCAGACTATGCCGTTACGCCACGAAGAAGTAGACGAGGAAGGCGAGGGCTGCGATCCACATGAGCGGCTTGATCTTGGAGGCCTCGCCCTTAAAGAGCGCGACGACCACGTAGGCGATAAAGCCCAGGCCAATGCCGGCAGAGATGGAGTAGGTGAAGGGCACGCCGGCGACAATCATGAACGCCGGGAAACCCTGCGACACGTCGGACCAGTCGATCTCGGAGGCCTCGCTCATCATGAGGTAGCCGACGTAGACCAGAGCACCGCAGGTGGCGGCGCTGGAAACGATGGTGACGATGGGGGAGAAGAACGCGGCGAGAATGAACAGCACGCCGGTGGTGACGGAGGTGAGACCCGTGCGGCCACCGTCGGCAGCGCCAGAGGTGGACTCGACGAAGGTGGTGATGGAGGAGACGCCCATGAAACCGCCCACAGCGGCGGCGGCGGAGTCGACGATCAAGATCTCCTTGATATTCTCGACGTTGCCGTCGTCGGTGAGGAACTCGCCCTGCTTGGCCACGGCCATCGCGGTGCCCATGGTGTCGAAGAAGTCACTCATGAGCAGCGAGAACGAGATGACGAGGAGCGCGGGGTCGGTAAGGACCTTGACGATGGCGGGCACGCCGCCGGCGTCGGCGATGGGGCCACCAATGCTCGAGAAGTCGAGCGGGGCGATGATACCGGTCGGAGCCTGGGTCACACCTAGGGGGATACCGGCGATGACGGCGACGACGATGCCGATGAGCAGCGAGCCGGGGACGTTGCGGCAGGCGAGGGCGACCGTCACCAGGATGGAGATGATGCCGACGATGAAGGTGGGGGAGGTGATGTCGCCCAGACCGACGAGTGTACCGGCGCCAGCGGTGATAATGCCGGCATCGCACAGGCCAATCATGGCGATGAACAGGCCCAGACCCACCGAGATAGCGTGGCGCAGAACCACGGGGATGGCGTCCATGATGGCCTCGCGCAGGCCACAAAGCACGAGCAGCAAGATGACGACGCCCTCAAGGAAGATGACGCTCATGGCCACATGCCAGTCACCGCCGCAGACGGTGGTGGTGATTCCGGCGATCATCGCGTTGACGCCTAAGCCCGACGCGCAGGCGAGCGGGCGGTTGGCGAAGATGCCCATGCAGATGGTCATGATGCCGGCGCCCAGGCAGGTGGCGCAGGCGAGCGCTCCCGCATCGATGCCGGCGCCCGAGAGCACCGCGGGGTTGACGGCGATGATGTAGGCCATCGCCAGGAATGTTGTCAGTCCAGCGCGGAGTTCGGTCCCGATTGTGGACTTGCGCTCGCTGACGTGAAAAAGTTCGTCCATGCATACCCTTTCCTTGTTCGGCCCCGAGTTTAGGCCGATTGACACGAACTCACCCACTATAGCCCCTTTACGACGCTGTTGTTCCTCGCATGTTGATGTTCGGCGCTTTGTAGCAGACGGACGGTATTTTTCGCATGAAAATGTGTGGGTACCGTATACTTAAGCAGTTACAACGACCCCTATGGAGGAACGTATGATTAAAGAGCTCTGCCACGACGAGGCTATTCTGTCCCAGCGTTGCGAGGTCGCGACCGTCGAGGACGAGTCGGTGGCACAGGACCTGATCGATACCATCAAGTCGCTCGACGATGCCGGCTGCCTTGCCGCCAACCAGATCGGCGTCACCAAGAAGGTCTGCGTCTATCTGGACGACGCCGGCGAGCCCCATGTGCTCTACAACCCCCGTCTGGTGTTTGGCCTGGGTGCCAGCAAGATGGAGGAGAGCTGCCTGACGCACGAGGAGGTCACCAAGTCCACGCGCTACATCAAGTGCAAGGTTGCCTTTGACCGGATCGTCGACGGCAAGATGAAGGAGTGCCGCCGCGACTACGCGGGCTTTGAGGCACAAATGATCCAGCATATGATCGATCACTGTCTTGGAAAGTTGGTCTAAGGGGACCAAAGCACCGCACTTCGTCTCTTTTGGCCCGGGCATGACATTGTTGTCATGTCCGGGCTTTTGTGTTTAGCGCCTTTTTGTTTGGAGACAATGAAATTAGCAAGAACGTAAAGCTAGGAGGCGCTATGTGTACGAGTATTCGATTTACCGATAATTCTGGCCACATGTATCTGGGCCGCAATCTCGACTGGAGCTTTGACTACGGCCAACAGGTTCGCGTGATGCCGCGCGGATTTCACATTCCGTATTCGTTTATCGATGACGCGACAGCGGCGCACGCGGTGATCGGTATGTGCATCGATTACAAGAACTACCCTATGTTCTTCGACTGCGGCAACGATGCGGGCCTTGCCGTGGCGGGTCTCAATTTCCCGGGTTATGCCGAGTATGCCGAGGGCCCTGTCGACGGCAAGAACAATATTGCGGCCTATGAGTTTCCCCTGTGGGTGGCAGCGACGTTCTCGACGGTTGATGAGGTCGAGGCCGCGCTGCGTGACACGGTGATTGTCGCCAAATCTGCCGGAGAGGGGCTGGGCGTGTCGCTGCTCCATTGGATTATCGGCGACAGCCAGCGCAGCATCGTGGTCGAGATGATGGCTGACGGCCTGCATGTATACGACGATCCGGTCGACACCCTTGCCAACCAGCCCACCTTCCCGTGGCACATGGAAAACCTGCGCACCTATATCACCGCCACAAGCGATTTTCCGCAGACGGCGACATGGCGTGGCGCCGAGCTCAAGCCCTATGGAGCCGGTGCCGGCATGCGCGGCATTCCGGGCGATTGCTATTCGCCGAGCCGTTTTGTAAAGGCGGCGTACCTCAATGCCAATTACCCGCAAAAGGAGAGCGAGACCGAAAATGTCGTTCGCATGTTCCGCTCGCTCGAGGGTGTGGTGATGATCGAGGGAGCGTCCAGGATGGGCGATGGCAAGTTCGAGAAGACTATCTACACCGGATGCTTTAGCGCGCGCACGGGCAATTATTACTACGCGATGTATGGGGATCCGTCGATTCGCTACGTGAGCCTGATGGATGCCGAGGGCGCGAGCCCCGATAGGCTCGTGGTTCCCGAGCCGCGTCGTTCGTAGCCGTTAGCTTTACTGCAATGCAAAGCGGCCCTGCGTCTCCGCCAGGGCCGCTTGGTCGATCAGAAGTTGAAGGCAAACATGATGCCGATGACTTTGTCAAGATATATTAAACAAACGGTAGTTTCAATTCATCTTTGGAATAATAGCCGTTCAAAAGCGAATCGATTGGCTCATTTAGATTATATAAAATTCCTTTAGTTTTACTTCCGAGCGGCGCGCCGGGCATCTGGCATCAACGGATTCCCTGTTTAGGCGCTTCGAAGGCACGGACTCCGTTTCGTTAATTTCTGATTAGAAATGCTGAAAATCCAGTCAGAAGCGGGCTGGGGAACGGGGTAATAAAAATGGCTTTCGAAATGAGTCGGCGAAGCTTTTTAACGGCCGGTGGGGCCACAATGCTGGCGGGCACCGCCTCTATGCTTGTTGGCTGCGCGTCTGGAAGCGAAAGCGGCGCGGGAAGCGTGGCTGCCGGCAAGGATGATGCACTGAAGGTTGATAGCGACGGCAAATCGGGTGGCACGGATAGCGACGTTAGCGAATTCTACGAGCACGTTATCTCTGTTTCTGCACTTGCGAAAACATATGCAATCGGAGAGAAGATTGTCGGCGTGGCGATTGAATACGACGTGGATGTCGATGCGTCTTCGGTTGATCCCGGACATGGCGGCATCGGTCAACAGGCTCAGGAAAAGGGGATGGGATCTTTCTCGGTTTTGGGACGCTCGATTGTCACTGCCTATGTAAACGACAAAGCCGAGCTGAGTGATGAAGGGGGCAAAAGCAAGGGAACGTACGTCATCGTCGAGCTCGATCCAGCAGATGCGGGCGCACAGACGTTGATGTTTCAGATGACGCGTGGGTGCGTAGGCTCAAACGGTCCCGTATCCCTTGATAGCGGTTGCGTCAAAATCGCCCAAATAAAGGATCTCAAGGATTCTGCAGGTAAAAAGCTTACAGGCGACGAGACATCCTCCCGATATCTCGTGGCTTCGACTGTTCTCAACTCCGAGGCAGACAAGTTTGTTGCAGGGACCTACGATGACCCCAAAACTGGATTCCATGCTTCGTTTGCCTTGGCACAGCCTGACGACTACGACAAGGCAAAGAAATACCCCATCACGCTCTTCCTGCCGGATGCGGGGGTAACCACCTGCGATGTGAGGGTGAATCTTCGTCAAGGTCTGGGAGCCCTTGCCTGGGCTGATGGGTCACAATTTGTGCTGACGATCGCTGGAACTTGTTGCGATATCGAGACTTGCCTGCATGTAATCGAGGACCTGATCGACCAGGGTTACTCAATCGATCCGGATCGCATTTACGGGACGGGCGAATCTGCCGGGTGCATGGCCCTCATCGAATATGCCTCCAAGCATCCCGATGACAATTCCTTTGCAGCGCTTATGCTCGTTGCCGGGCAAGGCAACATGACTCCGATTGCCAAGACGCCCATGGTGATATTCGTTTCTGAAGACGATTCCAATTCCTATGGCGGCATGACGGATCCCGAGAAGGGTGTCGCGAGTATCGGAATTCCTTATGTTGAGAAGCAGCTGAATTGCGCCTATAACTATGACGGCGAAGGACATACGAGTGGCCTGTGGATTGATTACGACGCAACGGGAGAGAAAAACCCTTCGGGTAACCAGGAAGGAGCCAAGGCGGCTAGCAGCCAGAAGACGCTCGATGAGCTTATGGTCGAGCTCTCGGATGTCTGCTCCTCGGCCTGTAAACAAGCGGTGACCGATGGGGCGCATGTCGTTTTCCTTCATGTAGAGAAGGGAACTCTCGATAGCACCGACAAGACGGTCCAGGGTGGAAACACTCATAACTTTACCTGGCAATACGCTTATGCGATCCCCGAACTCATCGAGTGGGTGAGAGACCAGTCTCTATAGCCTGCTTCTTTTTCGATGGCATTTCAATGTGGGCTAGGGTTATATGACCGATTGGGGCCAGGCGGTTGTCTAGCCCCGGAAATGCCGAATAGCAGTCTACGATTACGCCCGGGTAAAGCCTCAAAGGTGTTTTACCTGGCCAAAAACGTAGACAAAAGCGGCCCTGGCAGATCGTGAGGCGCAGGGCCGCTGTCGTTGATTTGTGACGTCGCTAGAAGTTGGCGTCGTTGAGTTGTTCGCTCTCGAGGCCGTCGAGCAGTTGCTGTTCGGGCGTATCGGCGACGCTCTCGAGCAACTCGGTGGGGTCGACGTTCATGTTCCTACCGGCTTCGTTGCCATTGACCAGGTCGTCCGAGAAGATATCGACTTCCATTTCCTCGGCCTCTTCGATCTGAACCTCGAGCGGCACCTGGGTGCGTACGAGCTTAACGGCCGGGCGCATGCGGGCAAACAGCGGCACGTACTCGATGATGATGGCCGAGTTCTCAAGACCGTACCAGCGTGCCGGGCTTCCGCAGGCGCGGCGGACGGCGTACTTGATGGCCATCACGCGGTGGTCATTGCGGTTGATGTCCGTTTCGGGGGCAAGCATCTTGCGCAGCATACAAAAGCGGAAGTCACCCACGTTGCCGCGCGTCTCGTAGATGGAGTAGGTGTGATGTTGCGGTGGCAGCTCACCCGATGCCATCAGGTCGCCAACGATCTGGCGCAGGTAGGCATTAACGCGCTGGTTGACCTTAAAGCCCAGGTCCAGGCGCACGCGGAAGAGGAAGTCCGTGCCAAAGGTCTCGACGGAATACTCGTGCGTATAGGGTTCGTCGGTAACGTGCACGTTAATGAACCAATATGCCTTGGCGCGCTTGGGATGCTTATCCAGGATGGAATAGAGCACGTCGCGGTCGAGCGTGAGCGGATCGGGGCTGTTGGTGAGGAACACCAGGTTGTCGGCGAGCACGGGATAGGTCTCGTCGTTGCGCAGGCGGTTGAGCTGATCGATGTACTTGGAGACGGGCAACAGAATCGTCTGCGTGCGCTCGATGGCGGTGCCACGGCGCCACACGTACATAAGGCCAAACAGCAGTGCGGCCAGGAAGATCATCACATAGCCGCCGTCAAAGAACATGGTGAGGCACGAGGCAAAGAAGCACAGCTCAATGGCACCGAAGAGCAGGGCGAAGACGCAGGCGCCCAGCTTGTGCTTGAGAATGCCGGCGATATAGCTCGTCAAAAGCGTCGTGGTCATGAGCATGGTCACGGTAATGGCGAGGCCGTAGGCGCTCTCCATGCGCTCGGAGTTTTGGAACAGCAGCACGATGAAGATGCAGCCGACCCACATGATGTTGTTGACGAGCGGAATATAGAGCTGGCCCTTGGTGTCGCTGGGGTAGTGGATGCGCAGATGCGGCATAAGGTTGAGGCGCGTGGCCTCGGATACCAGCGAGAACGAGCCGGTGATGAGCGCCTGCGAGGCGATGATGGCCGCTACGGCCGAAAGCACGATGGCAAAGGGGCGCAGGGGCTCGGGAAGCATCATATAAAACGGGTTGACGATATCCATCGCGAGCATCTGGGGGTTGGAGTTATTGGCGAGCAGCCAAGCTCCCTGACCCAGATAGTTGAGGATAAGGGCCGCCTTAACAAACGGCCAGGATGCATAGATGTTGGCCTTGCCAACGTGGCCCATGTCCGAGTAGAGGGCCTCGGCGCCGGTCGTCGACAGGAAGACAAAGCCGAGCACCATGATGCCCGAGTGGTTGATGGGCGAGAACAGGAACATGATGCCGCGGATGGGGTTGAGCGCGCGCAGGATGGATAGGTTGCCGAGCATGTTGAACAGGCCGGCGCCTGCCAGGAACAGGAACCACAGCGTCATGAGCGGGCCGAACAGCTTACCGATCGACGAGGTACCGGCGCGCTGCATGGCAAATAGGCCGCAGATAATGATGATGGTGATGATGATGACGTTGGTCTGGCCGTCGCCCAAAAGCGCGTGGCCCCACTCGATAGTGCGCAAGCCCTCGATGGCCGTGGTAACCGTGACGGCGGGGGTGAGGATGCCGTCGGCGAGCAGCGCCGCGCCGCCGATCATGGCGGGGAGAATCAGCCATGGCGCCACCTTGCGCACGAGACTGAACAGGGCGAAGATGCCGCCTTCGTTGTGGTTGTCGGCCTTCATGGCGATTACCACGTACTTGACCGTGGTCACGAGCGTCATGGTCCAGATGACGAGCGAAAGCGCGCCCAGGATCATGTCCTCGCTGACGGTACCGATGCCGCCGTTGTTGGCGACGATTGATTTCATGGTGTACATGGGGCTCGTGCCGATGTCGCCATAGACGACGCCGAGCGTTACGAGCAGCATGCCAGCGGAGAGGGGGATGGCTCCGTGCCCGCCTTGCCCGCGCTGGTCTTGGAGGTTTGCCTCCAGTTTGTTGTGTGCCACGAGGACTCCCTTAGACATCCGGTTATCTGTCTAGGACAAAAAACTTTATGCCGTCTTTATACATACAAGAGCAGTTTGGCACATCGGGTTATTTTAGACAATAATCCTCAGCTGGGGATTATTTATCTATGCAGGTAGCATTTCAAAGCAGGGCTTTTAAGCACGTGCTGTCTGGGCGATGCCAGCCTTGGCGTTTGCGCGTTTGCCGGCGAGTTCGCAAAAAATCGCGCCGCCGATGATAAGCGCGGCGCCCATCAGGCGGACCGGTGTTATGGCTTCACCCAAAAGGGCGGCCGAGAACACGACCGCCGAAAGCGGCTCGAGGTAGCCGACGACGGCGACGGTCTGGACGGGCAGCTTGGCGACGGCGCTAAAGTAGAGCAGGCAACCAATGCCGGTGTTGACGACGCCGAGCATAGCGACGGCGCGCCAATCAATACTGGCGGCGACGCCGGCGGACAGGAACGAGGGAGCGCCCTGCGTGATGAGCGTGAGGACCAGTGCGGTCACAAAGGCGGCGCTCACCTGGAGCGCGGAGTTCTCGAGGCCCTCGATGTGCGGCGCACCCTTGCTGGCGATGACCATCAATGCACAGCAGAAGGCCGAGGCGATTCCACAGACGATGCCCGCAATGGGCATATTGCCGCCTAGACCTTGTGCTGCAATGAGAAAAGCACCGCAGGCGACGGCGACAAAGCCGGCGATTTTGCCGCCGGTCAGCTTTTCGCCAAAGATGAGCGGGGAGAGCGCCATGACAATGATGGGGCCGCAGTAGTACAGCAGCGAGGATACGCCGACGCCGATCGTCTGGTAGGCGCGGAACAGAAAAATCCAGCTGGCGCCCAGCGCAGCTCCCGAGAGGAGGAGGGCCGCGGCTTCGCGGGGACGAGATGGCGCCTGCAACTTATGGTGTTGGGTAGTGGCGAGGATGGTTACAAGCGAGAGGGCTCCCAGAAAAGTGCGTAGCAGCACGATATCGGAGCTCGGCAGCGCGATGGCAGCGGCGATGATGCCGTTGGAGCCAAACAATAGCAATGCTGCTAAGTACGTAAACAGTCCGTTGTTCATGCGCTTCCATCCCCTCTATATCCGAGCATGTTCACTATGGGTGAACTGGCTTTAGAAGAAAAGCGAATATAATGCATGGAAAACATGACAAAAACTCATACAAGGGTGGGGACGTGCCGTGGAGACCAATATCCAAAAGATGCAAGTGCTGCTCGAGACGGTGCGTGCCGGCAGCTTTACGCGTGCTGCAGAGCGGCTGAGCTATTCGCAGTCGGGCGTGAGCCGCATGGTGGGCGACCTTGAGGCAGACTGGGGTTTTAAGGTGCTTGATCGCAGCCGCGAGGGCGTGGTGCTTTCTGCCGACGGGCGGCAGGCCATGCCGGCAGTCGAGGCGTTATGCGAAGAGTTTGGCCGCTTGCAGCGACGCGTGGACGAGATGCGAGGGCTCATGCGCGGCAAGATCTGTATCGGTACGTTTTCGAGTGTGGCGACTCATGTACTGCCGCCGGTGATCGCGCGCTTTCGCGCCGATCATCCGGACGTCGATTATGAGTTGCTGATGGGCGATTACTCAGAGATTGAACAATGGGTGGCGGAAGGTCGCTGCGACCTGGGCTTTATTCCGCGCGAGCCACGCGGCGCCGGCATGGCGTCGCGACCGTTGGTGCAAGACGAGCTGATGGCCGTGGTGCCAGCGGACTCCTCGCTTGCCACCGCGGAGGTCGTTTCCCTTGCCGATTTGGCCAACGAGCAGTTTATCCTGCTGGAACGCGGTAGCGACGACGAGATTACGCCGCTGTTTCGCCGCGCGGGCCTGGCGGTGCGCTCTAAGCTGTCGACTTGGGATGACTATGCGATTATGGCTATGGTCGAGGACGGCCTGGGCGTTAGCATTCTTCCCGCGCTCATCTTGCGTCGCTGTCAGTTCGATGTTGCCGTGCGTCCGCTCGAGGGACATCCTCATCGGCAGATCAATGCGATATATCGAACGGTCGATGTTTCGCTTGCCGCCGCCCGTTTCCTCGAATACCTCTAAACGTGTGCGCGTCATTGCCCACTTTGGGCAAATCTCAGAGTCCGGTGCATTTTCTTATGAAATTGAACTTTCGAATGAGGTGCCGCGTTATACTGCTGCCTAAATTGAACCTTGGTTCAATTCGTATTCTATAAATTGAACTTTGCCAGCAAGGAGGTTCTAGTGGCCCAAGAGACGTTTAGCGATCGCCTGCGACAGACTATGTCCGATCGCGACGTTCGCCAGTCGGACGTGATCCGCGCATCGGAGATGCTCGGCAAAAAACTCGGCAAGAGTCAGATGAGCCAATATGTGAGCGGCAAGACGATCCCGCGGCGCGATGTGGCTGAGCTGCTCGCCCGTATTTTGGAGGTCGATGTTACCTGGCTGCTTGCCGGCGACGCCGATCAAGGCGAGGCATCATCACCCCGCAACGATTCCAAGCCCGAACCCCATCCCTCAGCTCAAATTGCAAGGAGCACCACCATGCGTACTTTTTCTAAATCCACCAAGCTCGATAACGTCCTGTATGACGTGCGCGGTCCCGTCGTCGACGAGGCCGCCCGTATGGAGGACGAGGGCGAGCGCATCCTCAAGCTCAATATCGGCAACCCGGCGCCCTTCGGTTTCCGCACGCCCGATGAGGTCATCAAGGACATGCGCCAGCAGCTGCCCGACTGCGAAGGCTATTCCAACTCGCGTGGCCTGTTCTCCGCGCGCAAGGCGATCATGCAGTATTCGCAGATCAAGGGCCTGCCCAACGTTCAGATGGAGCATATCTACACGGGCAACGGCGTGTCCGAGCTCATTCAGCTTTCGATGAACGCGCTGCTCGACAATGGCGACGAGATTCTGATCCCCAGCCCCGACTATCCGCTCTGGACGGCGTGCGCAACCCTTGCCGGCGGTCATCCCGTACATTATCTGTGCGATGAGCAGGCGGATTGGTATCCCGACTTGGAGGATATGGAGTCCAAGATTACGAGCGCGACCAAAGCCCTCGTCATCATCAACCCCAACAACCCTACGGGTTCCGTCTATCCGCGCGAGGTGCTCGAGGGCATCGTCGAGATTGCACGCAGGCATCAGCTGATGATCTTTGCCGATGAGATCTACGACCGCCTGTGCATGGACGGCTACGAGCACGTCTCGATTGCCTCGCTCGCCCCCGACCTGCCCTGCGTCACCTTTAGCGGCCTTTCCAAGTCGCACATGATCGCGGGCTATCGTATTGGCTGGATGGTGCTTTCGGGCAACCAGCGCTGCATGAGCGACTTCATCATGGGCGTCAACATGCTCTCTAACATGCGCCTGTGCTCCAACGTGCCGGCCCAGTCGATCGTCCAGACGGCACTCGGTGGCCATCAGTCCGTCAACGACTACATCCGTCCCGGCGGCCGTGTCTACGAGCAGCGCAACTTTGTGTATGAGGCGCTCAACAAGATCGACGGCATCTCGGTGGTTAAGCCGCGTGCGGCGTTCTACATCTTCCCCAAGATGGATGTTAAAAAGTTCAACATCACCGATGACGAGCAGTTCGCCCTCGACCTGCTGCACGAGAAGAAGATTCTGATCACGCGCGGCGGCGGCTTTAACTGGGCCGAGCCCGATCACTTCCGCATCGTGTACCTGCCGCGCATGGAAGTGCTCAAAGAGTCCCTCGAAGACCTCGCCGACTTCTTTGACCATTACCGCCAATCGTAGGGGATTAGGTGCCTGCCGCCGCAAGAATCGAGACGTCGCAGGATAGACATACGACAGCGAGCGAGCCGCATTTGCGCCAAGGTGACGTGAAATGAGAGGGCGCTGACCTTCTGGTCGCGCCCTCGAAATTGAACGTCAGATTGGCGTGAATGCGGCTCGCGCAGCGTCAAGTGGTCCGCCGTTCGGTAGAACGGCGGAACTATATAACAATCCCGTTGCAGTGGTCGATTTCGTGCTGGATGATCTCGGCGGTGTAGCCCGAGAAGTTTTTGATGCGGTGAACGAAGTTCTCGTCCAAATACTCAACCTTAATGCGGCGATAGCGGGTACAGGGACGCTCGCCGATCAGCGAGAGGCATCCTTCGCTCGTCTGATAGGCATTGACCTGCTCAAGAATTTGAGGGTTGTACATCAGGAGTGTCCTGTTGCCGTCCTTTACGCAGATGATGCGTTTGCGCACGCCGATCATGTTGGCGGCGAGGCCCACGCACTCGCGCTCATGCTCGTGGAGTGTATCCAGGAGATCCTGCCCGGTTGCGGCATCGTCGGGTCCCGCGTCTTCGGAAGGCAGACGCAAAAAGAACTCGGATTTCATGATGGGCTTAATCATGGCGGGCTCCTCATGTCTTATGCTTTCGTGGACTTTTAATAATAGCGCGGAAGGAAAGCTGTGCGTCCGCGTTACAATCTTTCGATGTTGGACCATGTTGCCAGATTCGTCGTGTACGGCGTCTGGCGTAAGTCTAGGGCTCATTTTTCGCCCTGGACCGTTCCTCTGGGGCGATGCGACTGTCGTTCCAAGAGGAAGGAAATGCATGGGGAGCAAATCTCAGCAACAAGTTCAAGTAACGCCATCGGCCTCTGCGGCGATTCTCGTCGTAATGTATATTGCAGCCTTTGTTGCCGCGTTTAACGAGAACATCATTAACGTGGCGTTGCACGACATTATGGCAGCCTTTTCGGTGAGTGCCACCACGGCACAGTGGCTCGTCTCGGGCTACATGATCGTGACGTCGATTTTTACGGCCATCATGGCCTTCCTGTCCGGCCGTTTCTCGACGCGCAAGCTGCTGTTTTTCGCATGCGGATGCATGGTCGCCGGCGAAGTCCTGTGCCTGGTCGCTCCGTCGTTTAGCGTTTTGCTGCCAAGTCGTATTTTGCAGGCTGCGGGATCGGGCATCTTGTTCCCGCTCATGATGAACGTGGTGCTGTCTTGCGCCCCGCGCGAGAAGCTCGGTTTGTACCTGAGCCTGGGCGGCGCCTGCATTACGCTGGGGCCGGCGTTTGGACCCGTGATCAGTGGTCTTATGTGCACGTTGTTTGGCTGGAGGGCGGTGTTCGTAGTGCCGCTGGTGGGCGGCATTGTGGTCGCTGCGGCGGGCGTAAAGCTCGTTCAGAATGTCGGAGAGCGCTCGAACACCACGCTTGATATTCTGTCGGTTGTTTTGCTCGCCGCCGGCATTACGGCATTTGTGTATTCCGTAGGCGAGTTCTCGACCAATCTGATTGCCGGCATCGTGACGCTCTTCGCCGCCATTGTGCTGCTCGGCCTGTTTGCGGCCCGCCAGCTTAAGCTCGAGCATCCGGTGCTTAACGTGCGTCCCATGGCGAGCGTTCGCTTTTGGCCTGCGTGCCTGCTTGTGGTGGTGTCGATGATGACGACGTTCTCGATGAGCGTTTTGTTGCCGCTCTATTTTGAGGGCGCATACGGCATGACCGCACTTATTGCGGGCTTGCTCATTTTGCCGGCGATTGCCTGCAACGCCGTGACCTCGATTGTAGGCGGACGCGTGATGGATGCCCGTGGCGCATGGCCGCTGCTGCCGGTCGGCTTTGCCCTGATTGCCGTGGGACAGACTGCCATCTCGATGACGGCGGCAAGCATGAACATCGGCGTCGTCGTGGCGCTGACCGTTGTGGTGTATGCCGGAGTCGGCCTGGTGCTGAGCCCCTCGCAGACAGCCGGCTTGGAGACGCTTCCTGCCGCTGAGCATCCTCACGGAACGGCATTGCTCAACACGTGGAACATGATTGCCGCATCGTTTGGCCCGTCGCTGTTTATCGGCTTGCTCTCGAGTTCTGCGGCGACTGCCGGTGTCGCTGGCGCTGCGACGGACGTTGCCCAGGCGATTGGATTTGCAGCTGCCGTGCGTGTGGCGGCTGTAATTGCCGTGGTCGGGTTCGTGACGTCGCTGGTGTACGCTCGTCGCGAGTCGCACATGTCGCATTAATGTGTGCACATAGATTCTGCAGCTAGATTGGATGGCGACACCATAAACTAATGGACGTTTTGCCGAGAGGCATGAATGTTTAAAGCGCAAAGAGTGCGCGACGGGCCCCGCGAATGGGGCGATGATGCCCGAGAGGGCCAAGAAGGAGTCTCATGTCCGAGAACGAAGAGATCATGAACGAGACCGAGAACGAGACCATGGCTGCCGAGGTTGAGGCAGTCGAGACCGTGGAGACTGAAGCTGCCGAGGTTGAGGCTGCTGACGAGGTTTCCGCCGAGGAGGAGGCCGAGGTTGTCGAGGCCGCCGTTGATTACGATGACGAAGAGCTGATGGACAAGATGCAGAAGGCCGCCCGCCTGCTGCGTAGCCGTCGCTTTGCTATTTCCAAGGAGGAGGAGGCCAAGGCTGAGCGCATGGCGAACATCGAGCGCGCCATCAAGCTTCTTGACCTCAAGCCCAAGATGGAGCAGAAGGAAATGTCCGACCTGCTGGGCATGCGCCTCCGTGAGCTCGATGGCCTGATGGCCGAGGCCGAGGCCGCCGATCTGGTCGGCCGCATCGACGACGCCGAGGGCGATATGCGCAAGATCGTCGTCTTCGCTGCCGAGGATGCCGCTGAGGGCCTGGTCGAGCTTGCCAACAAGAAGGAGAAGCTCCTGCCCGAGCTTTCTTACGAGGAGGCCACCGAGCTGATGGCTGCTCTCGATAAGGTTATCGCTCCGCTCGTCGCCATGGGCCTGGACGAGGATCGCGGTCCTCGCGGCGGCCGTGACGACCGCGGCGGCCGTGGTGGAAACCCGCTATATCGCCACCG
>CAJMHW010000004.1 GCA_905213325.1 Collinsella aerofaciens | reverse complement strand
CGGTATGCGTTGCGGCTCTTGCCCTGAGCATGGCCCTCATGGGCTGCAACGGCGGCACAAGCTCTTCCAGTGGCGGGAGCGCTTCCAAGGGCACTACCGAGCAAAAGGAGTCCAAGAAGCCCGCGGACAACCGTATCGACTTCACCTGGTTCAAGGCCTCTGTGCCCGAGGGCTATGACGTCTGGTCCGACAGCGGCGACGGCGGCTTCGTCGGCAGCATTTGCTTCAAGAATGTCGACGAGAGCGATAAGTCCATCTCCTTTGATGTTGAGTCCGACGACGCCGAGACGCTCGTTGCCGATGAAACCGAGAGCGACGGCTACGAAGCAGGTGAAGATATCACCATCGGCAAGTACACCTGGAAGACCGTCAACTTCACCTGGAACAAGACACCGAGCGTCGAACTGATCTCCGAGATTCCCGATACCGGCCAAAGCGTCGTTATCTACCTGTTCATGACGACTCCCGACGACCCCGCCGTCAAGGCATTCCTCGAGTCCCTCGAGTTCCCCGAGAACCTCGAAGAGGCGCATAACGAGGCCAAGAACATCAGCATTGCCGACCTCTGCAAGGAAAACGGCCTCACTGAGTACAAGCCGGGAAAGTAGCCCCGCAGTTCATTTGTGTACGACAGACGTTGCTCCACACAACGGTCTGTAAGGAAAACGGAGAGGGTCGAGCAAGAAAGGACGAGAACCCATGAAGATCACTAAGAAGCTATTGGCGGTATGCGTTGCGGCTCTTGCCCTGAGCATGGCCCTCATGGGCTGCAACGGCGGTAGCTCTGCAAAGCCTGCTGGCAGCGACGCCGGCAGCGCCCCCAAGCAGGCGACCGAAAAGAAGGAGTCCAAAAAGCCCGCCGACGACCGTATCGACTTTACGTGGTTCAAGGCTTACGCACCCGAGGGCTACGACGTATGGGCGCGCAGCGGAAGCGATGGCAATGTGTCTGAAATCCTCTTCAACGGCATCGAGGATAGCAACAAAGTCATCTCCTTTGGCGTAAGCTCCACGAAGGACGCCGAGACGGTTGTCACCAACGACTCGGCCCGCGATGGCTATGAGCGTGGAGAAGACGTGACCATCGGCCGGTATACCTGGAAGACCGTCAACTTTACGTGGCACAAGACACCGAGCATGCACCTCGCGACCGATATTCCCAACTCCGGAAGAAGCGTCGAGATCACTCTCTTTATGGCGACCACCGACGACCCCGCCTGCAAGGCATTCCTCGAGTCCATTGAGTTCTGCGAAGAAGATCTTGAGGAAAAGAAGCTTGAGGCCAAGGACATTAGCATCAAGGATCTCTGCGAGGAGAACGGACTTGTCATCTCCGGAACGAGAAAGTAGCGCCAAACCCAGCATGACGCCACGCGCAGAATAGCCCGCAGGGCAGCGCGAGCGCGCGAGCAGGGCCCGATTCCCGCTTCCCCCGGAATCGGGCCTCTTTTTGTTTTGGCCGTCTTCCGCGTCAAAACGTCGCAAGCCGCGCGCAAACAAAGGCGGCGGAGCCCCATGGCCCCGCCGCTCATCATGCGATATGTTTGCAAGAGACCTTACGCCTCGGGCTCGATCTTCTCGAGACCACCCATGTAGGGACGCAGAACCTCGGGGATCGTGATGGTGCCGTCGGCGTTCTGGTAGTTCTCCAGAATGGCAGCCATGGTGCGGCCGGCCGGCAGGCCGGAACCGTTGAGCGTGTGCAGGTAGCGCGAACCCTTGAAGTTCTCGGGGTCGCGATACTTGATGTTGGCGCGGCGAGCCTGGAAGTCACCGCAGTTGGAGCAGGAGCTAATCTCCTTGTAGGCGTTGTAGCTCGGCAGCCAGACCTCAACGTCGTAGGTCTGACGGGCAGAGAAGCCCAAGTCGCCGGTGCACAGGCTAATCACGCGATACGGAAGGCCCAGCTGCTGCAGCAGGTACTCGGCCTCGGCGGTCATGCTCTCGAGCTCATCGTCGGACTCCTCCGGCTTAGCGAACTTGACCATCTCGACCTTGTCGAACTCGTGCTGACGGATGATGCCGCGGGTGTCGCGACCGGCGGAACCGGCCTCCTCGCGGAAGCAGGGGGTGAAGGCGGTGTAGCGACGCGGCAGAGTGTCGGCATCGAGGACCTCGCCGGCATGCAGGTTGGTAAGCACGACCTCGGCGGTGGGGATCAGGAAGTTGTCGCCCGAGACGTGATAGGCGTCGTCCTCGAACTTGGGCAGCTGACCCGTGCCAAACATGGTCTGACGCTTGACGACGATGGGCGGCCACCACTCCTTAAAACCACGGCTGGTGTGCGTATCGAGGAAGAAGTTGATGAGGGCGCGCTCCAGGCGGGCGCCAGCGCCACCGAGAACGGTAAAACGGCTGCCGGAGAGCTTGTTGCCGCGCTCGAAGTCGAGGATGTCCAGATCGGTGCCCAGATCCCAATGCGGCTTAAAGTCGAAGTCGAACTCGCGCGGGGTGCCCCAACGACGGCGCTCAATATTCTCGTCCTCGTCCTTGCCGTACGGCGTGGCCTCGCAAGGAATGTTGGGCAGGTGAGCCATGAAGTCGTACTGCTCCTGCTCGAGAGCAGTACGGCGCTCGGCCAGACCGTCAATCTTCTCGTTGACGGCGCGCACGGCCTCCTTGGCGGCCTCGGCCTCGTCCTTCTTGCCCTCCTTCATCAGGGCGCCGATCTTCTTGGACTCGGCATTGCGCGTAGCCTGGAGCTCCTCGACCTCGGTGATGACGGCACGGCGCTCGTCGTCGAGCTCAAAGAACTTCTCGCGATCCCAAGACGTCTGGCGGTTAGCCATGGCGACATCGATGGCATCGGGGTTCTCGCGAACAAACTTGATATCAAGCATTAGATCCTCCGGCGATATACATTCCATTTAGGTTGCAACCTTGTACATGTATGGGCAAGTATATACTTATGAGCGTTTACGACCCAACTCAACTACGCAAGAAGGCACCCAATGGACGCAGTTTTTTCCTTTTTGTTTGGCACCCGCACCGGTTTTGCCATCCTTTTCGCCGGCGGCATCCTGTTATTTGCGATTCTTGCCTTTGTAATGGAGAAGCGTACCCATAAGATGTACGTCGACCGCGGACCCAAGTCCGAGGATGAGGAAGACAGCTTCTGGGACTAACCTGCCAAAAAAGGACAGGTTTATTTTGGTCTGTTTTATCTGGGCAAACGCAAGCGCCCCGCAACTGGAATTGAGCCAGTTGCGGGGCGCTTTTCGCTAAAAGGGCAAAACCGCAGGAAATACCTGTCAAAAAACCTGTCTTTTTTGGTCGGTTTTACTGGAGAGTTGCGTCGATTGCCTTGACCAGGGCACTGCGCATGCCGGCATCCTCGAGCGCGATGACGCCCTTGATGGTGGCGCCACCGGGCGAGCATACGGCATCCTTCATCGCCGCAGGATGCTGACCAGTTGCAAGCTGCAGCTTTGCCGTACCTAGCACCATCTGGCTCACAATGCGATAGGCATCGGCACGCGGGATACCGTGCTTGACCGCTGCATCGCCCAGGGCCTCGATTGCCATGGCGACAAATGCCGGAGCGCAACCACCCACCGTGCCGCCCACAAACAGCAGGCTCGTATCGAGCTCGACCACCGCACCGATCTTGCCAAGCAGATCAAGCACCACGGCGCTCTGCTCATCACTAAGCGTGGAAGCCTTCTCGCAAGCGATGACGCCCTCGCCCACCGAAACCGGTGTGTTGGGCACCGTCGAGATATGCGCGACGCCCGGCAGGACCTGCTCCCACTTGGCACTGTCCCAGGTCCAAGCAACCGACAGAACGACCTTTTTGGCAAGAACATCCTTGAGCGGGGCGAATATCTTCTCGATCATATACGGTTTGACCGCAGCGACCACGATATCGGATGCAGCGACAACCTCGGCGGCATCGTGGCAGGCGACCATGCCGCGCGCCTCGCAGCGCTCAACCAGTGCGTCGTAGCGACCCGCGCAGGCGCACATGTCGCTCGCAGCTACACCGGCAGCGATCCAGCCATCGGCCATAGCGCTCGCCATATTGCCAAAACCGACAAACCCAATCTTCATATCTCATAGTCCTCTCAGACACGCTCTTCAAAACGAAAGGTATTGTCCCACGCCATTGTTTCGTATTGCCGACCTATTTGTGATACGGCTCGCCACGGCTGATCTTGCAGGCGCGATAGATTTGCTCCAGCAGCACCACGCGCGCCAAGTTATGCGGCAAAGTAATGCGTCCAAAGCTGAGCATCTCGTCGGCTCGTGCGCGCACGTCATCGCTCACGCCGTCCGATCCGCCGATTACAAAGGCGATGTCGCTGTTACCACGCAGCATAAGATCATCGAGCCGCGCCGAAAACTCCTCGCTCGAGCGCTCTTTGCCCTCAATGGCCAGCAAGATCACATGCGCTCGAGGCGGCAGGACTGCAAGAATCGCCGCCCCCTCCTTGTCGCGCGCGGCATCCACGCCGCCCGCCTTAGCCGGGTCGATATCGGCCACCTCGCGGATATCCACCTTGGCATAGGCACCTAAGCGCTTGGTGTACTCAGCGCACGCGTCCTTCCAAAAGCGCTCCTTGAGCTTACCGACGCAAACGACGGTGTATTTCACGCGCGCCTACTCCTTCGAACCGTTTTGAACTTTGCCGGCGGTCAGCATCTGCTCGAACATCGAGGCCGACTGCGAGAAATCGCTCGGCAGTACGACCGTCGAAGTTTTACCCGTGCGAGCGAACTCCGTCATCATCTCGGACCACTGCGTAAACATGAACAGCTGGTTGGCCTCGTCGTTGCCGACGCCCGTCTCCTGGATGATCTCGAGTGAATCTTTGATGCCCAGCGCGATGGCCTTGCGCTGGTTGGCAATGCCCTCGCCCGCCTTTTCCATAGCCTCGGCCTCGGCGGTCGCCTCGGTGACGCGCTTGATACGGTCTGCCTCGGCGAGCTCCTGTGCCGCAGCGCGCTTGCGCTGGGCGGCGTTGATGTCGTTCATGGAGTTCTCGACCTCGGTCGGCAGTGCGATCTTGGTGATAAGTGTCGACACGAGGGTGAAGCCGTAGGCGGCCATCTGCTCGGACACGGTGGCGTTGACGTCCTTGGCGATATCGTCTTTTTTGGCAAAGACCTCATCGAGCGTGTAGACGGGGATGGAAGAGCGCAGGGCATCGGTGATGAAGTCACGCATTTGGTCGACGGGCTCCTGCAGCATGTAGTAGCTCTTGTAGATACCCGAATCTGCCGGGCCGGCGCCCATGTCATAGCTCACGTGGTACTGAGCAGAGACCTCAAGACCGATGGTCACGTTGTCCTGGGTCTTAACGTCGATGCCAAAGCCGTTTTTCATGGTGCGCAGACTCACCGTGGCGGCCTTGCGGTCGATCACGGGTACCTTCATGTGGAAGCCCGCGTTGACGATGCGATTGAACTTGCCCAGGCGCTCGATGATCACAGCATGCTGCTGTTCAACGACATAGCAGGCGTTGGGGAGCAATAGCAACAAAAGGATGATGGGAAGTAGAAGGCTCGTAAGGGTAGCGATGATACCGGACAACAGCATGGTTTCTCCTCTGATAGGCACGCGTTGGGACTAGGATACCCGCACGAAGCAGCTGTGTGACACCAACAAGAGGACCCGTGGTCAAAAAAGGCCAAATATGAGTACTGTTACCAGTTTAGTAACAGCGTATTTGGGTCAAAATCGCCTCTTTGAACCCGAGGTCTATCGAATTTACTTCGTCTTGTCTCAAGATTGGGTCAAATTAGCGTACATCTGTTGCGCAAAATGAGCAAAAATGGCTTCGTGAAATGTCTCTATTTTCGTGCCAGTACTCATATTTGCCACTTTTTGACCACGGGGGCATCTACCGCGCGAAATCGATAGGTCAAATCTGCCAAAAACGGCCCATAACAAAAAAACTCCCATTGCTGGGAGCTCTTTCATTTAATGGTGCGGGCGAAAGGACTTGAACCTTCATGGGGTTGCCCCCATACGGACCTGAACCGTACGCGTCTGCCAATTCCGCCACGCCCGCGTGCAGGAATTAGAATAACGGAGCGCCACCGTGAACGCAAGAACTATTTTTGAAAAAGTTTGCAGGCATTTTCCCAGGCGGCTCGAGCGATTGCCTCGGCGTCCTCGCCGGTACGATCGACGCGGTCGTTGACCAGCGTGTTTGCTGTGATGGAAATCATTGCAGGCTCGCACTCAAGACCGCGAATGGGCTCCGGAGCCATATAGGGACAATCCGTCTCGAACAGAATACGGTCGAGCGGGGTTGCCGCGAATGCCTCGCGCACGTCGTCGTTGCGCTTAAAGGTAGCCGCGCCGCCATAGGCGATGTAACAACCCAAATCCACAAAGCGCTCCATTGTGGCTCGGTCCTCGCCAAAGCAGTGCAGTACGCAACCGGCCTGGGGCACACCCACCTCGCGCAGCACGTTGTACGCATCCACATGCGAGGTGCGCTCCTCGTCCGTGTCCTCATGACGCAGATGCAGCTCTACCGGCACATTGCGTCGTACGGCAACCTCAAGCTGACGTGCCACGCAATCAATCTGCACGTCATGAGGCGCCGGCGCGACATCGTCGTCATAGTCCATGTGGTAGTCCAGGCCAATTTCGCCGATGCCAACACACAACGGATCGTCGAGCGCAGTCACAATCTGGGCATGGATATCATCGGTGTAGTCCGGTGCGCCATAGGGGTGCACGCCGGCGAGATACTTAATCTGCGGAATATCTCGCATCGGCAAAATCTCGCGCACCAGCCAGTCGCTATAGTCCGCCACGCTGCGCTTGTCGGCAATGGGGTCGAACATCGTCACCAACAGGTCGACGCCCGCGGCTTTGGCGTGCACGAGCGTCTCGGGCACATCCTTGCCCCAAAACGAAAGCAGATGTGCATGCGTGTCGGCAAGCGGCGCCAAGGGCACGGGACAAGCAACCGTCTTCTTTTTCTTGGTAAACGTCACGCGTTCGGCATTAGGCGTCATGGATTAGCTCCCGGGCCAGACGGACAAAGTCGGCAACATCGAGCGTCTCGGCGCGCGTGGTGGGTGCGATACCGCAAACCTCAAAAGCGGCATCGAGCACGTCCTTGGCAAAACCGTTGGCGCTCATGGAATTTCGGATGGTCTTGCGCCGCTGAGCAAATGCAGCGTCGATCACACGAGCCACGAACTCGCGATCGAGCCCCTCGGGCACCACGCCGTCAACACGGTCGATACGCACGACGGCCGAGTCCACGTGCGGCGCTGGCATAAAGCAACGCGGCGGCACCTCAAAGCGACCCGTCACCTGCGCATACAGGCCGAGCTTTGCCGTATAGCCGCCATAGGTCTTGTTGCCCGGCACTGCGGCAATGCGATCGGCAACCTCCTTTTGCACCATGACGACGGCACGCTTGAGCGCCGGCATCGTCTGGAAAAATTGCAAAATGATCGTCGCCGCCACGTTATAGGGCAAGTTCGCGACAAATACCGTGGGCTCGCCGCCGGCGGCCTGCTCAATCTGCTCCGGGCCCACCTTAAGCGCGTCGCCCATGATAAAGCGGAAGTTGGCATAGTCGGCGGCATGGGCGTCGAGCACCGGCTCGAGCTCGGGGTCGGCCTCGATCGACGTGACGCACGCCGCCTCCTGCAGCAGCGCAAGCGTGAGCGTACCAACGCCCGGGCCAACCTCGAGCACGCGCTCATCGCCCGTGAGCTCGGCAAGCTCGCAGATGCGCTCAATCACATGGTTGTCGATCAGGAAGTTCTGGCCCAGGCGATGCTTGGTCGCAAGGCCAAACTCCTCCAGCAGCTCCCTTGTTGCCGTGGGGTTTGCCAAAGGCGAAGTTGTCATAGTTGCCTCCTTAGCATGATGGCGGCGTCTTGAAACGAAAGGGCATGGACCGTTGCGGCCATGCCCTTACATCTAAACAGCAAATTGCCGATATGGCGCGCTACGTCTTAGCCCAGACGCGGGAACAGCGGCTCACCCTTCTCGACGGGCTGACCACCAGCAAGCAGGCCCCAAGCGCAAATGCCCTTGAGGTCGTCGGTCGCGGCCTCGTTCTCACAGGACAGGCGACGCAGGGCCTCGACGGAAGTCTGAGGCATGAGCGGCATCAGCAGGTGAGCGGCAATGCGGATGGCCTCGAGCAGGTTGTAGATCACAAACGCCAGCTCGTCAGCCTTGGCCTCGTCCTTGGCAAGCGCCCAGGGCTCGAAGTCCTCGATGTAGTGGTTGGCAGCATGGATGAGCTCCATGACCTCATCCTTGGCTCCGCCGTAATCGAGCACGTCCATCTTGGCCATGTAGCGCTCAACCAGACCGTCGGCGATCTTTGCCAGAGGGTTGTCAAACGTATCGAACGACGCGGGCTTGGCAGGCGCGCAACCGTCAAAGTACTTGCCGCTCATGTTGAGCGAACGCGAGATGAGGTTGCCCCAGCTGTTGGCCAGGTCAGCGTTGTAGACCTGCTCCATGCGATCGAAGCTGATGGCGCCGTCGGTGCCGGGAACCACGTCGGTCATGAAGTAGTAGCGATAGCCCTCGACGCCCAGCATGTCGATAACGTCCTGCGGAGCGATGGCGTTGCCGCGGCTCTTGGACATCTTCTCGGCCTTGCCAGTCTCGGCATTGCGCACGGTCAGGAAGCCGTGGGCAAAGACGTGCTCGGGCAGGGCCTCGCCGATGGCCATGAGCATGGCGGGCCAAATGACGCAGTGGAAGCGAATGATGTCCTTACCCACGATGTGGAACTGCGCGGGCCAGCGATAGGCCAGCTCGGCACGCGCCTCGTCGGTGTCGACACCGTAGCCGACGGCCGTCATATAGTTGAGCAGCGCGTCGAACCATACATAGGTCACATGGCCCTCGTCAAACGGAACCTGGATGCCCCAGTCGAAGCTCGTACGGCTCACGGAAAGGTCATTAAGGCCGCCCTCGACAAAGCTGCGAACCTCGTTCATGCGGAACGCAGGCTCGACAAAGTCGGGGTGCTCGTCATAGAGCTTGAGCAGCTTGTCCTGGAAAGCGGAAAGCTTGAAGAAGTAGGACTCCTCCTGCACGCGCTCAAGCGGACGGTGGCAGTCGGGGCACAGGTGCTGGCCGACGCTGCCGTACTCCTCGTCGCCCTTCTGGACCTGTGTATCGGTGAAGTAGGTCTCATCAGGCACGCAATACCAGCCGTCGTAGCTGCCCTTATACAGGTAACCGGACTCCTTCATGCGCTCCCACAGGTACTGCACGGCATGATGCTGGCGCGGCTCGGTGGTGCGGATGAAGTCGTCGTTGGAGATCTCGAGCTTGTTCCAAAGCTCCTTGAAGTGCGGAGCCTGGCTGTCGGTCCACTCCTGAGGCGTCATGTTGTGCTTGGCTGCGGCCTCGGCGACCTTCTCGCCGTGCTCGTCCATGCCGGTCAGGAACTTGACGTTATAGCCGGCGGAGCGGCGATAGCGAGCCTGAACGTCGGCGATGATGGTGGAATAAGCCGTGCCCAGGTGCGGATCGGCGTTGACGTAGTAGATGGGCGTCGTGATAAAGAACGAAGGCTTGCTTTGATCCATGGGGTTTGTCCTCCAGAAAAACGTTGCATACAGAGGATGATTCTAGCGCAAGGGCTGGATATCCTCCATCTATTGCATATCGAGCACCATGGCATAGACATCGCGCTTGCGGCGCGAATACTTCTGAGACAGGCGCTTGGCCACCGCAGACGCGGGCTCCCCCTCCTCGAGCGCGGCGCGGATATCCTCGCGCAGGGCCTCGTCGGGATCCGCTGCCGCGGCGCCAACCGGCACGATACCGGCCTCCTCATCCTCGCTCGGCGGCGCGATGACCAGCGCAATCTCGCCCTTTACCTCGCCGCGAGCACGCAGCTCCTCAGCAAGCTGGGCAGCGGGCCCGCGCAAGACTTCCTCGTGCAGCTTGGTGAGCTCGCGGCAGACGGCAACCTCACGCTGGGGAAAAACCTCTGCCACGGCCTCGAGCGTCGCCACGATGCGATGTGGAGACTCGTAGAAGATGAGTGCGCCGGGAACCACGGCAAGGCGCTGCAAACGACGCACGCGGTCGCCGTGCTTTCGGCCCAAAAAGCCCTCAAAGAAAAAATGCTCACAGGGAATGCCGGACGAAACGAGCGCCGTGACGCAAGCGGAGGGCCCGGGAATAACTTCGACGGGCACATCGGCCTCACGTGCCGCCTCGACCAGCGCCTGGCCGGGATCGGACACGCTCGGCATGCCGGCGTCCGAGGCAAAGGCGAGGGTCTCCCCCGCCAGCAGACGGTCGACCAGGCCGGCGGCGCGGCTGGCGATCACATTCTCGTCGCAACGGACAAGCGGCTTGGAAATGCCCAGATGCATCAGCAGCTTTGACGTCACACGCGTGTCTTCGCAGCAGATGGCATCGGCGGCGGCAAACGCCTCGCCAACGCGCGGGGACAGGTCGCCCAGGTTGCCGATGGGCGTGCCGACCACATAGAGTTTGCCCGTATGGGCGCTGTTTTGCGTCATATCAACCTATTCAATCATGCCACGCTCGAGCGTACCGAGCGCCGCGCGGGCGTCCCATGCTGCAATGCGCTTCTCGGTCTTCCACGTTTGGAAGAACCAACCGGCAGCCGGTGCAAACGAAGCCAGTTGGTTGGCGATAAACACGCGCTCGTAGGCATTGCGGCCCTCGGGCGTAACCGACGAGTTGGCAAAGATCGCCGCGCCCGACCATTCGCCCACCAGCACGGGGAACCCAGTCGAAATCGCTTCTTTAAGCTCGCGCTTGTTACGCGAAATCGCCGTCGTCAGCCCGCGGGGGCTCGTGATATCGAGCGCATACTCGTCGCGGTAATGGTACAGGTGAAGGTCCATGTAGACGTTCTTGTACTTAGCGCCGCGCATAAAATGCTTCCACTCGCTGGGATGTCCCGAAGACGAAAAGACGACGATCTTATCCTCGGGCATATACGAACGGACGAGCTCATAGGCATCGCGATAGAAGTTGCGCAGGTAGTGCGCAGGAATGCCATCCGTCATGGTGAAGAGGCTCTTGCGGACACTCATCTGCGGCGTATCCAGCAGCTCAATGCCCAGCAGGCTCTCGGCCTCGCCGTAGCGATCGGCCAGGCGCTCGAGCACGTCGAGTGCGACATGACGACCGTTGGTGGACGAATGCCACTCGGCAACAGCCTCCGGCGTGGCGGGCGAATCGTTGGAATCGCCCTGGCCACCGGGCACAGTTGCTAGATCAAGCAGCACGCGGATGTCGTACTTGGCAGCCCACTCAATTGCACGGTCGATGTAGTCGACAACCGAGATGTAGGACGCATCGGACCCCTGCGAGCCAAAGGCATACCAGGGTACCGGCAGACGCACGGCATTGAGGCCAATCTGCGCCATGCGGCGGAAATCGTCCTCGCTCACAAACGTCTCGTAATGACGGCGCATGCGCTCGTTATAGGCGGCGGTGCCCATGGCCTCCTGCAGCTCGGCCGCGTTGGATGCACCGGTCGCCGCGTATAGCGACGGGGTCACCCAAGGCTCGGGAATAAACCAGCCAGAGAGATTAACGCCGAGTATCCTCTCCATCACTGCCCCCTTCGGATCGTGCAGGCTGAGCCTGCATCGTATTGCACAGGAAAAGTATCGTTTTGAGTATACCCGCGCGTGCGGACAGACGACCGAACGGTCTGTAAAGTGGCGCAAAAGCGGGAGGAATATCTGGGCGGGCCCGAGATGGCGCGCCGAGATGTACATATGCGCCGGAAGTAGGCGGCCGAAAAGCGCATCCCGTTCTGAGCGCGGGATCTGGGACGCAGTTTCCGCCAAAGGCCGCAAAAGGAAAGCACGTCCCATTCTGACGCCGGATTCCGGGTCGCGCTTTCCCAAGCGACATCAAAGCGGAAAACGCATCCCACTCTGAAGCCAAATTCCGGGACGCAATTTCCGCAGAGCCCTCGATAAAAGAAAAGGACCCCTTTGCAGAGGTCCTAGTCAATTCAAGGTGGCGGGGAAGGGAATCGAACCCCTGACACGAGGATTTTCAGTCCTCTGCTCTACCAACTGAGCTACCCAGCCATTTGAGGTGTGCCTTGTTTCAAGGCTTGATTAGTATAACCAAGGACGCGTTCCGGTCAACCGAGAATTTTAAAAAAGTTTTTGAGCACAGCCTCGGTTCTATAAATCGGCACGTCAGAGGCATCAGCCGGCAGCAAGAAGTTTTTCACTCAGAGCCGCACGGGCAAACTCACTTGGCGTCATCCCCTCGGCAGCCGCCCGTCGACGAATGGCCTCCTTCATTCCCAGAGGAATCTTGACCGACAGCGTTGCCGTCCCCTCACCTGAGAGCGGGGGCCGTCCACGCACGATTCCACCAACGGTGTGTTCGCCATCCGGAAACTCTCCGCGCTCGTACGACTCACACCACGCGTCAATCATTTCATCCGTTACAACCTGACCATTAGCGGCCGTATACGTCTTGCCCATCATCGACCCCTCTGCCGAGCTCGCTCGATCTCTTGCCAGAATTTCTTCTGAACCGGAGACGGGGCATGAATAATGAGCCATCCACGAATTAGTTCGACCGCAACAAGTTCCACACTTCGACCATCTGGAAGCCATCCAATGGCAAGCCATCTCGGCGGCTCGTCCTCCGACTCGCGGCGAATGCACTCAGTAACCGCGAACCAGGCACCAAGCACCTGCTTTTCCGTCAAGTGTTTTTTTGGCGTTCGGATGGATCTCAACATCCATGCATCTTCTCCTCCATCTTACCCAATTTCGTATGACGAAAGTCCGCCGTCGTCAATCTCTTACGCCGGCGCTTGTTGGAGGGCGGGAGGTGTAGCGAGGATTGAAGGGCGTTCCAATACCGCCCAGGCGCCGGGACAGGAACACATGTGCCAAGGACGGACGTTTTCGTAGCGCGCGAGGATATTGCCGTCGCGATTGATGAAGGCGATGTCGATGGGATAGGCCATAAAACACGTATGGACCGAAGAGCAGCGTGGAAACGCCATGACGAGCGGCAGGCCGTTGGCGGCAACCGGACGCCGTCCCAGCATGCCGCGCAGTCGCACGACAAACGACTCCGCCACCGCAAACTCGGCCGGCGTCCAACCCAGCCTGTTGAGTGCCCGCGCGTAGGCGATGTAGGACGAGACCGCGGTCACATGACCACCCCCGGGCGCCATGGATCGACCGTCACCGCGCGCTCGTGCGACAACGTTGTCGGCGCCCCCAGCGAAACGCCAGCGATGCTGAGAAAAGTCGGCCACGGCTCATAGTACATGGTGCAGGTGTAGGTCCTAAACGTACCGGATAGGGAGAGCAGGCCACCATCCGATGCCTCCGCGCCTTGCTCACTCGACACTTCGATCTGCAAGTCATAGCCTTCCATGGCATTCAGAATTTGAGTCTGAACCGTCGCCGAGGCATCGGCAGAGCTTTCGTCGCCCTCCCCCTCCGACGCCACAGCGTGCGCCAACACGATGTCGGGCACCACGCGGTCGAAGCGCGCGACAGCGCTGGCAAAGATCATGACGTTGTACACGACGAGTGCCAGCACCAGCAAAACGGGCGTAACCACTGCCATCTCAACCGTCGCTTGGGCGCGCTCCTCGCGCAGACGCATGCGGATACTCATTACGACCCACCGCCCAGAACGCCAACCAGCGTGGCGACATCGACGGTGAGCGGGATGGAGCCGCCGCCGGGCAGAGGAATCTCCGCAAGTGTGAACACCGTACCGCTAATGGTGCGTTCGACTTGATATTCCAACGCCTCGCAAAGCGCCTTGGGATCGGTCACGCCCAACGGAATACTTCGCAGTTTGTCTTGCGCTTGAGAGAGACCCGCAATGTCAGACCCCGGACTCTTAATGACATTTGCGGAATCGGTCAGCACCGGCTTTCGCAGTCGCAAGTCGCACGGTTCCAAACCCAGCGCCGCCACGGACGCCGAAACGGTATCGCCGAGCCACGATGCAATGGAGCCCAACGCACCGCTGCCCCCTCCTAGGTCTTTAATCATCTCGTCCATAAGTTCGTCGGCCGAACCTTGGATGTCTCCGTATCCCACGAGTAGCCGTCCCCAAACATCCATGACGCCGTCGAGCACGACGGCAACGCCGCCCGAGCGTTCCTTCAATGTCGAGAAAAATCGCGAAAGCATGTTGTTTTGCGCCGTCGCCTCATCGGGCGCCAGCACCGCGGCAGAGATAGCACCGCGATCGCCAAGCCTGACTGCCGCGTTAAACGAGGAGTTAAGTTGATCGGGGCTGGTAATGTCACCCGAAACTGCAAAGGCGACCACGCCGTTGCGGCCAGGTGGGGCGATACGCGGGCGCTCGCCGGAAAGCGCTTTAATGGCCTGGTCAAACGCATTGCCCGCACGGTCGGCCTCATCCTCGGTCTGACGCTCAAGTTCGAGTTCTTTGTTGCGGCATTCGACGTAGTCTTCCAGAGCCTCTTTGAATCGATCAAAGTGGTACTCAAAGCCGTTTTCGATAGAAGTCGAAGGAGCCGCAACGGCACCGAGCGACGAAACACCAAAATGGCATCTATTGCATTTGTCCTGCCCGTCATAAGCAGCAACCGAGGCCAGCCCGCATGGCGCCCCCTTCTTATAGTTGGGGCAACTCGTTCCGTAATGCAGATACGTCTTGCCATCGATGGCACTGGTTGGCCACACCGTATCGGTATAGAGTTCCGTCGCTCGCACCTCGTCAGTGTTGCGCGGCAACAGCGGGATATAGGAAGCGACTTCATCTTCGTCCTCGGTTACATATGCACGATTGACCTCTGTACTCGCATAGGTGTAAAACGCCTTGCGCGCCGCCGACTCCGCCTTCGTCTCGACGCTTGAACCCTGCGGTTTTTCGTCTGCCAGGCGTTGACGGTAGTAGGTCTTCGCGCGGTCGAGCGCCACCTGTGGCTCCCACGAAATGCTCGAGGCATAATGCGGGTTCTGCTCACCCGAGAGCTTTGCCAAACTCCTCGCACGTTCCCACATGCATGAACAGCTACCGACCGAAGCCGGAACCGATCCACCGCAATCCGCAAGCCAGGCGCGTTCTTTTGCTTTCGCCGTCTCCTCCGAGGCCTTCTGCAGCTCATCTGCTGCGCGCTCCAGATCTTTCGATGTGTCTTTAATGGCATCGGTCGAGATCTCAGAACCCTCGAGCGCAACGAAATCCGACTCGGACATCCTGGGCACGGCAAGCGCCGTACCGGTATAGGTCACACTATCGGTATCCTGCGCCGACACCGCCTGCGTGGCACGCGCGGCAATCAGATACGGCAGAGCCGTCTCGATTTTCTGCAAGCCTTCCGATGCGCTTTTGGCAAACTTGTTGCGCGTTTTAATGATCTCAATCCCGGTGTCGACCATATTGCCGGCAACTGGTTCGGCACCCGGGATGAGGATGGCGACCAGGCCCGTCCCGATCGTGGCAAACCCCGCTAGCCCCAGACTCAAGATGCTCGCATCAACCACCGTGGCAGCCGTGTGATAGGACGACACTACGTTGGCACCCGCCAGCGCGCCGCTATCGGCCGCCACCTGGGTGTCCCCCGCGCGCGACATGCTCCATATCGCCGCGGTCGACGAAAACAACAACGTGAGCACCACTAGGATGACCACGGCAGAAGAAAGCGTGGTGTAGGCACCGTCTTCGATAAACAGGTCGATACCGGCGCGGCCCATAAAGCCGCCTCGCTTGCGATGGCAGCTCGGACGGCGCGTCAAAACGCGTCTAGACCAGAAACGCTTAATCCCATGCAGCAATCCACGAATCATAATCTCCCTCCAGCCATTCGGGACGTGATTGATATGAGACATCAACCTTGAGCTCAACGTAGCCGCCCTCGGCGGTACCACCCATAGCCTGCACAAACGCACCGATCACAGGCAACGGCTTGACCTCGCCGGAAACGGACACGGACGAGACGCCACCCGCACCGGCCCGGCCAAGCTCGATATCCCACGACAACGGCCCGCCGGCATGAAAGATCGAAACGTTGGGCACTGCGGCAAGCCGGCGGAGGGTGAACTCCTTAAGATCGTCGTCCTCCGCCGTCGTCGTGGTCATGAGCCGCGCGGTCTCGGCGGCGGCAGACTCCATGACCGCGCGCGTATAAAGCAGGCACACCGGTTGCAGTGCGAGAAGGATGAGCGTCAGAAACGTCGGCAGCAAAAAAGCGGCCTCGACCGTAGACTGCGCCCGGTCCTCGCGCGCGATATCAATACAACGCGATGTCCTTAGCGCCCGCAGCGGCGTCGATAACCGACGTCGAGGCAACGCCATGGGATGCCGCCCGCTCAACCAGCGCCGCCAAGCGTCCATCGGTGCCAGCACGCCAAAGTCCCGCAATCGCCAGCACGATCGATAGCAGCGCCACCGTGACGATGGCGTATTCCACAGTCGCTTGGGCAACCTCTTCACGCAGAACGCCATGCATTTCACGATCCCTCCTTTGAGCTTATTGTTTGCGGGACCAGGCGCACCGCGCGCAGACGACACGAAGCATCGCCGGTATCCGCGGCAACCGTCACCATATCGACCCAGCCGCGCCCATCGCGCACGATGGCGCCCCATACGTTGCCCTTAATATCGAGATAGCCGCTCAGGGCGAGCTGGGCCGTTGGCACCTCGCGGTAGGCGCGTAACATATCCGCTGCTGCCTCGGTCATCGGTCGGTCCTCGGACCATGCAAGCCGGACCGCAATCGCGTTGTCCTCAGGCAAATCCGTCGCAGTGCCAGACCGCTTGTCGAGCGTCCGCAGAAAGGTTTGCGCCGTGACAGCGACATCCGAATCGTCCGCATCTCGCATCTCATCTTTTTGAGACGCCACCGCCGAATCTGAGCCCGAATCGAAGGCGGCCCCAGGACGCTGCTGCCGCGCGGCGTTAAGCCCCCAAAGCACCGCCGCTATCGCCACGGTCAGGCAAGCAAACACCAGCAGCACCCCGATGGGGCGCTCGCCCTCTACAGGCTGTTGATGCCCTCGCTGATAGCGTTCCATAGATCTTGGACCTTGCCCTTAAATGCGACAATGGCAATGATGGCGATCACCACGAGCACGCCGACCAAGATGGCGTATTCGGTGGTGCCCTGCGCACTCTCCTCCTGCAGTAGCTCCCCGGCATGCTGGCGAGCGCGAATTGACTGGCAAACAGCCCAGCTCCAGACCTTGCCAGCAACGTCAGTCATCGTGTTCATGTATTCCTCCCTACATCATCCCGCCTGCTCCCAGCAGCGGGCCCAATATGGACAGAAGCAACGCCGGCAAGATGAGCGTGCCGGTGGGAATCAGCAGCTTGACGGGCGCACGCTCGATCTCGCGCTCGACCGCAGCGCGATGAGCCGCACGGATCTCGCGACTTTGAGCGGCCAGCGTCTCGGCAAGTGGGGCACCCAGGGCGAGCGCCTGCCCCACCGTGATGGCAAAGGTCTCGAGCGCTCGCACGTCCAGGTCGCGCGCGGCGGCCAACAACTCGTCCTCACGCGTGCCCACGCCCACCTGCCACGCCATGCAGGCCCGCTCAAGGCGAAGAGCCAGCACTGACCGGCGGTTGGCGCAGAAAATCTCAAGCGCCGCATCAAACGAAAGACCGGCCGAAAGACCCAAGCGCACAACATCGATCATCTCGGACACTTCGCCGAGCGGCACTCGCGCCGGGCCGCCCACTCCAACCGCGCCCTTCACTCGCGCGGTCAGGGCATCGACCACTGAGCGACCCGCGGCAGCGACCAACACCGCCTCGCGCTTGCAGGCCCCTGCGATCTTGCGTGCATCCGCCCGATCCAAACCCGTCGCGACAAATACACTCAGGGCGCACAGGCAAGCCGCAACTGCAACCGGGGCGCTCATAGCTCCACCCGCATAATGCGTCGGATAACCACCAGGGCAACGGCGTTGAGGGCAAGACCCAGCACCACAGCGCCCACGCCGGCAGGCGTCGCAAGACCGCGACGAAAATCTGCCGAAAGCAGCGCCAACACCGCGCACATGCCCGCCGGCATCGCCGCGACCATATGCGCAGACATGCGAGCCTGCGACGTCTTGACATCTAGGCGGCGCTTGAGCTCAATGCGCTCCCCCACCATGCTCGACGCCTCGGACAGTAAGTCGGCAAGCGGAGCACCGGTGCGCTGAGACACCTTAAGCGCCAAGGTCACAAGCGAAAGGCCGGGGGCGTCGATGCGCACGAGCAAGTCATCGAGCGCGTCGGTCGCCGAGATACCGCAATCGATCGCCGCCGCCACCCGCAAAAACTCGGTATGCACCGGTTCTTGCGCATGAGCGCCCACAAAGCGCATGCCCTGGGCCAGCGAATGTCCCGAGGCAAGCGACATGGAAAGTGCGGTAAACGCCTCGGGCATGGCCTCTTCTGCATCGTGTTGCTCGCGCCGGCTCTCAAAGCCATCCCGAGCGGCGCCAGCGGCAATCGGAGCAACAAGTCCCAAGGCAAACCCGAGGGGCGATAACGACACCATCGTTAGTAAAACGCAGCAGACACCGCTCGATAGCAGTAGAAACGCCAAACGCCCCGAAGCATCTTCGATCACGAGGCCAAGGCGATGCGCCGGAGCCAGCGATGTCCACGAACGGGCGATCTTTTTCAGCAGATCGTTTTCCACCAGCTCACGCGGCAGCCTCTCTGCCACCGTCTCGAGCGCCTGACGCGCCAGCTCCGCCGGCGGCACCTGCGGCACACGAGGTTCCGCCCCGCACGCCGTCGCAACAGAAAACCCTGCCAAACCCCCTACGACGAGGGGCACAGCGACCTCCATTCGTCCACCTCCTCTTGTGTGAGCGTCCCCGACCGCAGGCCTTCTGCGATAAACGGCGGCTCGCGGTCAAGCGTCCAGGTGCGCTCGGCGGCATCGAAAGTCACATAGCGCTCGAGCTCTACGCCGCCCGACGCGGCGCGACGCACCCCCGAATACGAGGAGACGAAACGCCTGCCATCGGCGTGGCGCTCGGACATCACGATGCCGTCGAGCGCCATGGCAATCTGCTCCTCGATGAGCTCGCTCGGCAGATCGATGCCATAACGTGCAAGCAACGTCAGACGCACCACGGTCTCCTGTTCTGAACCCGCATGAAGTGTGGTGAGCGACCCGTCGTGGCCCGTGTTCATGGCCTGCAACATGTCGCAGCACTCGGCACCACGCACCTCGCCCACCACGATGCGGTCGGGGCGCATGCGCAGGGCATTAGTTACTAGGTCGCGAATCGTCACCGCACCCTCACCCTCAATTGAAGCCTCGCGCGCCTCTAGGCGCACCACGTGCGGATGATGCGCAAACTTGAGCTCGGCAGAGTCCTCGATCGTCACGATGCGCTCGCCGGTGGAAATCTCGCATGACAACGCGTTGAGCAGGGTGGTCTTACCAGATCCCGTGCCTCCCGCAACCGCCAGGTCCTGTCGCAGCGACACCGCGCACGACAGCAGCTGCGCATACCAAAGCGGCAGCGACCCCAGCCCCACAAGCTCGTCCAGTGAGCAGATACGGTCCGAGAACTTTCGGATGGTGAGAATCGGTCCGTCAATCGCCACAGGCGGAATCACCGCGTTGACGCGATAGCCCGTTTTGAGGCGGGCGTTGACGATGGGGCTGCGTTCGTCGATACGGCGGCCAAGTGGCGAGATGATGCGGTCGATAAGCACACGGATCTGCTCATCATCCTCAAACGCATGCTCGATGGGGTACAAGACGCCGCCGCGTTCAAAGAAAGCCGAGCGGCAGCCGTTGATCATGATCTCGGTAACGGTGTCGTCCTCGATGAGCGGCTGCAACGGCCCCAAGCCCACCACGTCATCCAAAATCTCGTCGATGATGGTCTCGCGCTCGGTCGTCGCGAGGTCGGTCGGCTCTTCAACATTGAGCGCCGCCTCCACCGCGGGACGCAATTCCGAGCGGGCAAGTGCCGGGTCGATATAGGCGCTGATACGCGCCACTTCGTCGTAACCCATGCGGTCCATCACGGCGCGCTTAGTACGTCGTTTCACCGCGCGGCGACGCCCCGCATCTACAGGCGCTGCCGCCGCTGCAGCGCCGGCAGCCTTAATCCTCGTTTGCAGGCTCATCGCTGATCACCCTCGCGCGACCAGGGAAGGCGGATACGCGGGCGATCGGTGCGCGTTGCACGGTCGGCGACCATATCGCTCCAAGGGCCGACGGCGCACCCCAGTTCCACGAGCATCTCGCGCGTGGCCTCGCGCACGCTGGTCGCAAAAGCGCTGGTCTGCCCCACTGCCTCATCAGCGCGCCCAAACGCCATGAGCGCGGCGAGATCCTGCCCGCCATCGGCGATGCGAATCTTGGAGCTCAACGCACAGGCAATCTCAAAGCGCATGGCGACGTCCTCGTCTGCCCCGCGCGCACCGAACCGGTTGAACACGGCGCTCATGCGCGTGCGCGGCACACCTACTCGACTTGCCAGTTCAATGACGCGCGACGCCGACGTCGCGGACGACACCGCAGCATCGCCAACGACCAGGCAGCGGTCGCTCGCCGCCACCGCAGCCGCCACGGCGTCGCCCCAAAAGACCGAGGTATCGATAAAGACCACGTCGGATTCGCGACGCAGGACATCGAGCAGTAGCTCCACCGGACGTGCCATGAGCTCGGCTTGCTCGGGAGCCGCGACGGGACCCCAGAGCGTAACGCCCGGCGCCACGCGCATCGATGTGGCTACGATATCCGGCTCGGTGAGCGCGCCCGCCGCCGGCTCGATAAGTGCCGCCATATCGCGCGGAGCATCGACGCCTAACAAGTCGTAAAGGTTTCCAAACATCAGGTCCAGGTCGAGCACGGCGGCACGCAAGCCCAACAGCGACGATGTGTGTGCCATGGTGGCAACGATCGTCGACTTGCCGCAACCGCCCGAACCCGAAATGGCGCAGATGACCGGAGCTCGATGCTGCGGAGCGGCAGCGTCTGCCGGCGGCATCGGAGGCGGCGGGGCGGGCGTCGGCGACAGCGTCCCCGTCTCCCCCGCCGCAACCACACGCTGCGTCCAAGCCGGCATGGCAGCTTGTTCGGTCTGCAAGGCAGGCTCGTTCTGTGCAATCTGCTCATGCTGCATCAGCGACAACTCGCCGCACCCGGCAAAGCCCTCAACTTCGTCGAGTTCATCCGCCAGATTCACGCCGTGCACGTATCCCATATCTACAGCCGGGTAGTCGCCAGCATGCTGTGCCGGCCCTCCAGCGTCATCGTATACAAGGGGGTTCCGGGGGCGCCGACCATGCTCGGCTTCCGCTTTTCCATAATCATCAACACGCGGGCCTCTTGTAGCGCGAGGCGCCCCGGGTTCCCTATCAACAAAAGCATCGGGCTCAATCGTCATGCGCCGATCGGAATCAACCGCTCCCTCGCCCGCGCGCCCGTTGCCGCATATACTGTGCGCAGCGATGACCTCGGTCGCCCCCGCGCGAAACAGTCCCTCGATATCCGACGGATCGAGCGCTTCTATCAACACGACCACGCGACTCACGCGGCCTTCGGCCGTCAGGCGCGCAACAGTCTTGCGCACATCTTCGGTATCAAACAGAGACGCCGCGATAATGGCAGCCCCGCGGCGCGACGGAAACGCCCGCGCCATGGAAACCAGCCCGTCCAGGTCACCCACGCGAAGCACCTGTGCACCCGCATCACGGCCCTCGACTTCCCGCTGCAACAGCCCGTAATCGCCGCACGCGCAGCACGCAAGCCAGATCGCCTTCATCACTCGTCGCCTCCGCTCTTTTTGCCGCGCGCCGTGGCGGGAATCGTCAAGCTGACCGTTCCCTTGCCCGAGGCTCCCAGCAGCTCCTTGACGTCTTCGGGGTCAGCCGCCAGCGTCACCCATTCGATCTTGCCCTCGCGCGTGGCACCGGAATCCTCACTGGTATCGATCACATACGCGCCGCACAGTCGATCGGTCACGCCATCTTTTTGCACGTACACGTCCACATAGCTGCCCACGCCCGTAGCGCCGCCGACCGAGTGCTCGGCATCGACCGCCACCGAAACGGCAACTTTGCCCTTAGGCACCTCGAGCTTGTGGCTCTCGGCCTTGGTGTAGACATTGCAAATCACGGCGTTTTTGGGAATACGCGAAGTCGTCACGTCGCCGCGCACCTGGCGCAGCTCGGTCACCGCATCGCGCGGCAACAGACTCGCCAGCCATTCCTGAGTTATGACATTGGTCTCATCGAGGGTCTCGCCCACATCGATATCGCGCGCCGCGACGCACACCTCGACGCGATCGCCACCGTACTTGGCCAAGATCTCAGCCTGGACCTGTTCGGCTTGCGAGCGGATCGACGAGCCGTAAACCATGCAGAGCAGAGCAGCGAGCACGCCCGCGACCAGACTGATGGCGATGCGCTTGCTCTTGTTCACGGCCGCTCCTCTCATGGCAGTGCCGGGCGAATGCCCGTACCACCATTGTCTGGGCGGTCAGAGTGCAAAGCGGCGCAATCGCGATCTTGGTTTTCGATGTCAAACCAATCGCCGACCAAAAGCTGACCAGCCCGTCAAGCTCATGGCAAGGTTTTGGTCAGCACGTCAGCAAACTGCATGTTTCGAGGCTTTTCCGCAGCAAAAAAGCCGTCTCCCGAACAGTTGGGAAACGGCTGTCATAGGAAAAATC
This sequence comes from Collinsella aerofaciens, assembly GCA_905213325.1. Lineage (GTDB taxonomy): Bacteria > Actinomycetota > Coriobacteriia > Coriobacteriales > Coriobacteriaceae > Collinsella > Collinsella aerofaciens_AG. The sequence continues at coordinate 46,342 of CAJMHW010000004.1, read as the reverse complement.
AATTACAGATGAACATCGGGATCGAGTATTTGAGCGCTCACGCGCATGGATGACGCCAGGTTTTGGAACGTTTCCAGCCGCAGGCTGTCGATCTGCCCGGCGTCCTCGGCCTCGCGAACGGCGCAGCCCGGCTCATGAGTATGTGTGCAATCGCCAAACCGGCACGCGCGCGATGCCTCGACAATCTCGGGGAAGGCGCGCGCCAGACCCCGCTCGTGACCCACGAGCGGTAGACTGCGCAGGCCCGGGGCATCGGCGATCACGCCGGCGTCGCCCGGCAGCGCCACCATCACGCGCGCGACGGTAGTGTGACGGCCCTGGTCGTCGCGTTCGCGCACACCGCCGGTCGCCAACGTATCGTGGCCCAGCAGTGCATTGAGCAGCGTCGACTTGCCGGCACCCGACTCGCCCAGAATCATGGCGCAGCTCCCGGCAGGCACGCAGGCACGGACCTCGTCCAGGCCGCGGCCCTCGGCAGAGGACGTCACGATCACGCGCACGTCCGGACCCACCAGGCGGCGCACGCGGTCCAGATCGCGCTCGAGCTCCTCGGCATCGCAGCGGTCAGCTTTGGTGAGCACCACCACCGGCTCGGCATCGCAGTCGAGCGCCAACACCAGCGAGCGCGCCACGCGGTCGAGCAGCACCTCACCGGCACCGAGCGCCTGCACGATTAGCACGCTATCCACGTTGGAGCAGAGCACCTGACGCTCTCCGCGGGCACGGCCGCGCCAACGCTCAAAGCTCGTACGGCGCGGCAGCACGCACTCAATCACGCCCATATCGTGCCCGGGAGCGCGGCGCACCGCCACACGGTCGCCCACGGCAGGCAGCAGGACCTCGTCCTCGCCGCGCGACTTGGCAAACCCCACGGCATGCTCGGCGCGAAAGGTGTCGTCGGCAGTCGCCACCAGCGGAAACCCGCGATCCAAGCGCACCACGGCGCCAAGCTGCATCTGCTCGGGCTCCTCGGCATGTGCGCAAAAGTCGTCAAATGCCGCCTGCTGAGCTTCATCGACCGGCAGGTCATCGAACGCCGGAACATCCTGCAGCGCGTCGAGTCCCGGCACGTTTGCCAGCAGCTCCTCGGCAGATGCGGGGGCCTCGGTCGCAAGCTTCCGACGACGATCGCGCTTAGCCCGCGCCCCCGTCGTCTTTTTCTTCGCCTTCGCCTTAGCCTTGCCCACAAACGCCTCCCAGCACCACAAATCACAACTGAGCAGGTATTTTAAATCAAAAAGAGCTGGCCGGGCAAAGCCCGACCAGCTCACAAACTTTCCCTCAGCCCTTTTCATCCGCACGGGAGAAAAGCCAGCAAGGATACCGCAGGGCCCGCCCGCCGGGAGGGGTTTCCTAAGGGCACATCCCGCAGCCGCAAAGCGGCGAGGACGTGCCCGTGGAAACCCCGCAGGCGGTAGGGCCCGGACAGGTACGTTACTCCTTCTCGACCGCGCGCATGATCGCCTTGTAGATCTCCATCAGCGGGATGATCAGGAAGGCCAGGCCCAGCGCGGCAAGAACGCCCTTGAGCTCAAGCGTCACGGGGCCAAAGAACATCTCGGCAAGCGTCGGCTGCACGGTCACGATCACCGTCAGCACCAGTGCCAGCGCGGCGGAAGCCCACAGCCACTTGTTCTGCTTCTTCATGGTGAACAGCGACGCACGACGACTGCGCATATTGAAGCAGTGGAAAATCTCGACCATGTTGAGCGTGATGAACGCCATCATCACGCCTTCCTCGTCGGCATTGCCGGCGATCATATCGGCGATGTGGATGTAGCCCATGTCAAAGTACACGCCCACAAAGAAGCTCGCCAGCACCAGCACGGTGATGATCAGACCCTGGACCACGCAGTCCAGGCCCATGTGACCGGCAAAGACACCGTCCTTGGCGTTGCGCGGCTTGCGCTTCATGATGTCACCCTCGGCGTCCTCCATGCCCAGCGCGAGCGCGGGGAAGCAGTCGGTGACCAGGTTCACCCACAGCAGCTGCACCGGCTGGAAGATGGTAAAGCCGATGAGCGTGGCGATAAACACCGAGAACACCTCAGCAAGGTTGGCCGAAAGCAGGAACTGGATGACCTTGCGGATGTTGTCGTAGATGCGACGGCCCTCTTCGCAGGCACCGATGATGGTGGCGAAGTTGTCGTCGGCAAGCACCATGTCGGCAACGTTCTTGGTGACGTCGGTGCCGGTGATGCCCATACCGACGCCGATGTCGGCGCGCTTGATGGACGGGGCGTCGTTGACGCCGTCGCCGGTCATGGCGACGATCTGGTCGCGCGACTTCCAGGCCTCGACGATGCGCGTCTTGTGCTCGGGCTGGACGCGGGCGTACACGCCGTAGTCCTCGATGTGCGCGTCGAGCTCCTCGTCGCTCATGCGGTCGAGGTCGGCACCGGTAATGGCCTGGCTGCGATCGGCGACGATGCCCAGCTGCTTGGCGATGGCCACGGCGGTGTCGATGTGGTCGCCCGTGATCATGACGGTGCGGATACCGGCGTCGTGCGCCTCGCGGATGGCGTCGGCGACCTCGGGGCGAACCGGGTCGATCATGCCGGACAGGCCGCAGAAGACCAGGTCGTGCTCGAGCGCGGCGGGACTGCAGTCGGCCGGGACCTCGGTGTAGGTGCGGCTTGCCAGCGCCAGCACGCGCAGGGCCTCGTCGGCCATGGCCTTGTTGGCGGCCACGAGCTCGGCACGACGCTCCTCGGTCAGCGGAACGACCTTATCGCCCTCGTAGATGTGGGTGCACAGGCCGATCACCACGTCGGGCGCGCCCTTGGTGTACTGCTCATACTCGCCGTCCAGGGTCTCGACGACCACGGACATCATCTTGCGGCCCGAGTCGAACGGGGCCTCGCCCACGCGCGGGTGCTCGGCAGTCAGGCCAGTGAGGCCCGCCTTGCCGGCGTCGTTGACGAGCGCGCACTCAGTCGGCTCGCCCACGGCCTCGCCCAACTCCTCGTCCCACTGGGCATCGGAGCACAGCGCCATGCCGGCCAGGAACTTCTCCTTAGGTGCGGCGAGCTCGTGCTTGACGACGGTCATCTTGTTTTGGGTAAGGGTACCGGTCTTGTCGGAGCAGATGGTCTGCGTGCAGCCGAGCGTCTCGACGGCAGAGAGCTTGCGGATGATTGCCTGGCGCTTGGCCATCTTGGTCACGCCAAGCGACAGCACGATGGTCACGACGGCGACCAGGCCCTCGGGGATGGCAGCGACGGCGAGCGAGACGGCAACCATAAAGGTATCGAGCAGGGCGGTCGGGTCGGTAAGAACGTTGCCCACGCCGTGGCGGATGATATCAACGCCAAAGATGACGACGCAGATGACGATAACCATGATGGTGAGGATGCGGCTGAGCTCGGCAAGCTTCACCTGCAGCGGCGTGAGCTCTTCCTTGGCCTCGGCCAGGGCGCCGGCGATCTTACCCATCTCGGTGTTCATGCCGGTACCGACTACGACGGCGCGGCCACGGCCGTACACCACGGTGGAGCCCATGTAGCACATGTTCTTGCGGTCGCCGAGCGGCACGTCGTCGGTGCCGGCGGCGAGCTCGATCACGTTGGCATGCTTCTCGACGGGTACGGACTCGCCGGTAAGGGCGGCCTCCTCGATCTTCATCGTGGCGCTCTCGAGCACGCGGCAGTCGGCCGGGACGGAGTCGCCCGCCTCGAGCATGATCACATCGCCGGGCACGAGCTCGGCGCTCGGCAGGTGCACGAGCTTGCCGTCGCGCAGAACCTTGGACTGCGCGGCGCTCATCTCCTGCAGGGCCTCGAGAGCTTCCTCGCTCTTGGCCTCCTGAACCACGCCCAGCACCGAGTTGACGATAACGACGAACATGATGATGGCGACATCGGCAAAGTCCGCCTCGCCCTTGACCATGCCCGTGAGCGCGCTGATGACGGCGGCAACGATCAGCATGATGACCATGGGGTCGGCCATCTGCTCAAAGAAGCGCTTCCACAACGGCGTCTTCTCGGCTTCCTCGAGCTTGTTAGGGCCTGTCTTGGCGAGGCGCGACGACGCCTCGTCGTTGCTCAGGCCGAGGTTCTCATCGACACCTTGGTCGCTGAGTACCTCCGCCGCGGCGGACAGGTATTCCTTTTGCATATAGAGTCCCCTCCTGGGATTCGGGCCACTCAGCAGATTGATGCCCGATCATAATTCCCAGGAGAAGGGCAAGGGCTCATCAAGGCTGCCGTGCTGAGCGGCAGTTGATAGTGGGGCTATGGTACCCCAAAGCGGCGCGTCTAGCCAAAACATTCCAATTGGAAACACGGCTCGAGTGCAACGATGCAGACCGTGTGATGCTCAACATTGATAAAACGTTTTTTCTTCGGCGCATCTTCAAACTGAAATATCGCCCAGATAGCAGCGGTCAGAACGGTTGATAAAGTTTTTTCATATACCGTTTTTACCGCAAAAAATGAACTTCTAATTCGGCATACGGTCGATTTTTTGGGGTATTCGGTCGTCATTTCGTTATAATCATCTCAGTTTTATTTCTTATGGTTTATCTATCAGCGCAAGACGATGTCAGATGGAGGTCTGAATGTACAAGCGCACTAAGATTGTATGCACCATGGGTCCCGCCTGCGATAGCGACGAGACCATCCGTGAGATGATCAAGGCGGGCATGAACGTCGCCCGTTTTAACTTCTCGCACGGATCCTACGACGAGCACCACGGTCGCATCGAGCGCGTCCGTCGTATTTCCAAGGAGCTCGGTCTGCCCGTCGGCATCCTGCTCGACACCAAGGGCCCCGAGGTCCGCACCGGCCTTCTGGTCGACGGCAAGAAGGTTGCCGTCAAGACCGGCGACAAGATCGTCGTCACCGCTCAGCCCACGTCCGAGGATTTCCACGGCACCGCTGAGCACATCTCCCTCGACTACCTGGCCCTGCCCTCCGAGGTCGAGAAGGGCTCCCTCATCCTGATCGATGACGGCCTGGTTGCCCTCGAGGTCGAGTCCGTCGACGGCCAGGACATGACCTGCGTCGTTAAGAACGACGGCCTGATCGGCGAGCGCAAGGGCGTCAACATGCCCAACGTCAACATCTCTCTGCCCGCCATCACCGAGCGCGATCGTCAGGACATCCTCTTTGGCCTGACCGAGAACATCGACTACATCGCCACTTCCTTCATCCGTGACGGCGAGTCCGTCCGCGGCATCCGCGAGCTTTGCCGCGAGAACGGTGGCGAGCACGTGACGATCTTCCCGAAGATCGAGTGCGCCCTGGGCGTCGAGAACTTCGACGAGATCCTCGAGGCTTCCGACGGCATCATGGTCGCCCGTGGCGACCTGGGCATCGAGATCAAGCCCGAGCTCGTTCCGCACATCCAGAAGGAGATCATCGCCAAGTGCAACGCGGCCTACAAGCCCGTTATCACCGCTACGCAGATGCTCGACTCCATGCAGCAGAACCCGCGCCCGACGCGCGCCGAGGTTGCCGACGTTGCTAACGCCATTTACGACGGCACCGACGCCGTTATGCTGTCCGGCGAGTCCGCTGCCGGTAAGTACCCGGTCGAGGCCGTCAAGATGCAGGCCAGCATTGCTCTCGAGACCGAGAAGTACCTCCCGGCTCACGCTCCGCTCGAGGTTCCGGCCGATGCTCACGGCACCCGCGTCGTCAACAACGTTGTGGGTATGTCCGCTGTGAACATGGCTACCACCGTTGGCGCCAAGTGCATCACCGTGCCGACGACCACCGGTCGTACCGCTCGCCTGATCTCGCACTTCCGTCCCAACATGCCGATCTGCGCGTTCTCCCGCCACGAGTGGGCCGTCCAGCAAATGATTATGTACTGGGGCGTTATCCCGCACCAGGCCGAGATTACCCAGGGCACCGTCAACGGCACGATCGTCAAGGCGATCGAGACCGCTAAGGAGCTCGGCTACGTCGAGGCCGGCGATCTGACCGTCGCCACCGCCGGCGATCCCCGCATGAGCGTCCAGCTCGAGGACAAGGTCTCCTCGACCAACGTCGCTTACGTCGCTCAGGTGCGCTAAATCGCACTTGCAAGCACACTTGCATTGCAAAGGGCCCGGAAGGCTTTGCCTTCCGGGCCCTTTTTTAGGACCTACTTCATATGCCGCTTCATCGATTTGTGATCAGTCGCGAACCTTTCCGATGCCGAGCGTACCACCGAAGATGCCCTGCGGCGGGAGCTGTTGGTCAATTGGGATGAACTGTTCTCCGTTAAGCCGGCCGGCTAGCAGCTAGCGATCAGGGGGACTGCGGGAACGTCAGAAGCAGCAACGCGAGCCGCAAAGCCCGCCTCGGTCAGCTCGACGACCTCGGTAAACGTTGCATCGAAAAACTCCTCGGTTAGCAAGCGATACGGCGGATGATCGGGCTCGCCGGGGTTTTCGCGCACGATCTCGTGCATGACGCCGATGGTCTTGAGCACATACTCCTTATGGATGGGATACTGCCCAAAACACGTCGCAGCGGTATACAGGCGATCGGTCGCACGCGGGATGGAAACGATGCCCAGCGTCTTGCCAAACCAGTCAAAGTCGCCTTGCTTTTTAATGCGGAACTCCTCGCACGGCTTGCCGCCGTGCGCCTCCAGGTACTGATTCACGCGCGTATTCCATACGGTATCGGCCACCAGATGCGACCAGACACCCAGTGTCAAATCGAGCAACGACTGCGCCACATCTTCGGACGCAAGCGAGAACTCACGAGCGCCGGGACCGACAACCGGCTCAGCATCCCTGTAGCGCTGGGGATAGTGCACGCGATTCAGTCGCTCGCGCTCCTCGATAATCGAGGTCGCCGCGGCTGGCGCACCGGTGGGCGAACTTTTAAGCAACGGTGCCACATAGGTATCCCAGAACTCGTGCTCACGCGGCTTAGGGATAGGCTCGGGCTTGGCAAAGTGCGTAATGCGGTACGGGATGGGATCGGCGATGCCAGGGACCATATAGCCCACGAAAATATCCGGAACCACGCAGCCAAACAAAAAGGCATTGCGGTCGCGCACGCTATTGGCAAGTGCACCGGTGCGCTCCAGCAAACGCTCCGTCTGAGCGATATGAATGTTCCAACTTGGCATAGCCACCCCCATAAAAAACCTGGATAACTATACCATCACGGCAAAGCCGCGCGGGCGGCTACGCACGCTCTACGCAGCAACTAGTCCGTAGTACCGCTTTCGGTTCCATACGACGGCGAAGGCGCCTCGACCACATGGTGATATCGATCGATATAGATTGCACGGGCACCCAGGCGTCGCACCAAATCCTGGTGATGCGTGCTCATCAAGACCGTCTTACCCGCCGCGACGTAGGCCAGCAAGAAGTTGACCACGATGTCGCATGAATCCTCGTCGAGCCCATTGGTGGGCTCATCGAGCACTAGGATATCGGGGTTCATCGATACAACTGCCGCCAGCGCCACACGCTTCTTTTGCCCGCCCGAGAGCTGATAGGGAGAGACGTCGACAAGGTCGGCAACCTGGAACAGCTCCATGGCATCGCGCACGCGGCGCTCGAGCTCGTCTGCCGGCAGCCCCATCTGCGCGGGACCAAAAGCAACTTCCTCGCCCACCGTAGCGCAGAACAGCTGGGCGTCGGCATTCTGGAACACAAAGCCCACGCGCTGATGAAAACGCTGAGCGGCCGCAGAATCCTTTAGAAACGCCGCATCGACCGCATGCCCGTCGAACAGGTACGCACCCGCGTCCGCAAGCTCAAGGCCGTTGATAAGACGCATAATCGTCGTCTTGCCGCAGCCGTTAGGACCAAGCAGAGCAACGAGCTCTCCACGGTTCACCTGCAATGAAACGCCATCGACCACCGTATGACCCGCATAGGAAAACACCACGTCGCGAAACTCGATGAGCGGCGTGACCTCGGCGCCGGCAGCACCGCTCGCACCCATCGCGTTATTCGTATCGTTTGCCAAAACGTCGCCCTTCCCTACTCACATCAACGGTTCGACCGTCCGCGCTACAGCACCGCGCACAACACGGCGAGCAACGCCACAACGGCCGCGTAAACCGCATCGTGCCAGCCAAAGCCGCTCCGTGCAAGCGCCGGATACACGCCGGCGAAGCCGCGACACAGCATGGCCTCGTCCATCGCGCGGCTGCATTCCATCGCCTTGATAAACGTCATGCCCATGATACCCGCCAGCGAATCGGTGCGCGAAAAACCCGCAGGCGCGGAACCGACGCTGCGCAGCATGACCGATTCGCACAGATCGTGCGCCGTGCGTCCCAGCACCTCAATATGCTTGAGCGCCATATCAAACGTAAAGATAACCTCGTCGGGCAGGTGCAGCATTTTGAGCGCCGCCGACATGCGGCTCCAGGTGAGCGTCCACGAAACACCCAGCACCAGCGACACATTAATAAACGTCTTGAGCGCGATCTTGAGCATGGCGCCCGCGGCAGAAGTGTCCAGCAGCAAGGCGAGCAGTACCAGAACCACCGCGAGCCCTGCAGCGCCAAGCGCCGGCACAAAGGTTGCCCGCAGCCCGCGTACGGGGCGCACGGCAACGAGCACCAGCGCGATAGCCGCCATCAACATGAGGTACAGAGGGCTCTGCGTCAGACACACGCACAGGACGCAAACGAACATCCCCACCAGGCGCACCGGAGCCGAAACGCAAGAAAGGGCGCGGTCGACCATCGACCCGCCCTCGTGCGCGCCTCCACCCAGGCGAACCCGCTCAAGCAGGCTCGCCAGGTGCAGGACATTCTTTTGCATCACACGATGCCGAGCCCCCACGGGCTCATATCGCTCCTCGGCCGCAAGCCAGCTAGGCAGCTCGGCTATTGCCATGAGCACCGCTTTCCTTAACCGTCAGCGAGATCAGGCGGAATGCGATGGTGAGCACCGCCACGCCAATCACGCCGGACAGGATATACATGGCAGCCTGACCGGCAAAGTCAAGGCCCTGCTCCTCGGAATAGGCCTGCAGATAATCGCCCGTGGGCAGGACATCGGCAAAGGTCGGAGTATCGAGGCCAACCGAAGTCTGCAGACTGTCGTCACCAGCCTCCTGAACGGCGGTCGCGGCGCCCTCGGCGTCCCACTCGCCCCATGCGTCACCCGTGGCCAGCAGGCCCAGCGGCGTGGCCACGACAAGCACGGCGACCAGGATGAGCGTGGGGACCAGCGAGGTCTTCTTGGCGGCTGCGCCCTCGGCAGTAAGCTGTCCATCGGCGGCTTCGGGGCCGACGATAACGCCCGGCGCCGTCTTCTTGATAAAGCCGTAGATCGCGGCAGTCGCCACGCCCTCGACCACACCGGCTACCAGCATGTGCGGAATCAACATGGCCGGAATGGAAACAGACAGCGGGAAGGGGCAGTATAGCGGGGCACCCGAGGCGTTGGTGAAGAGCATCGGCTGAATGCCGAACTCGATGGCAGCGCACAGGGCAGCCACGCACAAGCCGATCCAGCCGCTCACGATGGCAGAAACCGAAGTGCCCCAGCTCTTGTCGTGCAGGCGGCCGTTGAGCGCACGGAACACGATGGCTGCCACAAACGGCAGCACAAATGCCATGTTAAAGCAGTTGGCTCCAAAGGACAGGATGCCGCCGTCGCCAAACAGCAGCGCCTGCAGTGCCAGTGCGACCGAAACCGCAATGGCCGCGGCCTCGGGGCCCAGCAGCAGCGCGATGAGTGCACCGCCGACGGCGTGACCCGTGGTGCCGCCGGGCAGCGGCACGTTAAACATCATGAGCAAGAAGGAGAACGCAGCGCAGATGCCCAGGAAAGCCATGTGCTCGCGATCGAGCGTGGCGCGTACCTTTTTGATGCAATGGACCCAAACGGGCACCATCGCCACCGCCATAACGGCATCGGTCTGCGGGGACAGGTAGTTATCTGGAATGTGCATATACGCCTCCCGGTTATCGACGCACAGAATTGCAACGCCGCTTGAATCACCTTGTCAGTGTTACGCATTGTCAGATTCGTAACACGCCGCGGGCTATCATAGCAAAACGGCGCACTGCCGACAAAGCAGCACGCCGTTATGTAATGCGCGTGTCATATATGAAGGCTCAACGGTGCCTTATACCGAAAACAGCAGTCACGTAAGACTCGGCGGCAGCCGACGCTGGTCTATATCCGGCGCAGGACCTAGCCGCGGACCTCGCCGTTTACGCCCTTGCACACCTTGGTGACGATCTTCTGGTGCGCCTTTTCGACCTCTTCGCTGGTGAGCGTGTGGTCGTCGGAGCGATACGTAAGCGCAAAGGCCATGGATTTCTTGCCCTTGCCGATGCGGACCGGATCGCGGTAGACATCGAACAGGCGCACGCCCTCGAGCAGCTTGCCGCCGGCACTCGTAATACGACGCTCAAGATCCTCGCAGGTCACAGTGTTGTCAACCACGATAGCGAGGTCGTGCTCAACGGCCGGGTACTGCGAGAACTCACGGTAGTTCTCCTGGTTGCGGGCGCCCTTGATCAGCTTATCCAAGTCGAGCTCAAAGGCGACGACGACCTCGTCAATGCCCATAGCCTCGCGCGCCTCGGGGTGGATCTCGCCGACCCAACCCAGCACGGTGCCGCCGGACAGGACCTCGGCAGCACGACCCGGCTGCAGGAAGGCATAGCCCTCGCCCTCGACGGGACGGAAGCGAACCTTCTCGATGCGCAGCTGGGCGAGCAGCTCCTCGACGATGCCCTTGCCAAAGAAGAAACGCAGCTTGCGGTACTTCATGCTCCAAGACTGCTCGCTCCACTGGCCCGAGAGCACGCCCGCGACGGACTTGGTCTCCTTGGGCAGGCTGGCGTTCTCGCGGCCATGGAACAGGCTGCCGACCTCGTACAGGTGTACGTTGGGCGTACCGTGCGCCTCGTTATAGGCAACGGACTGCAGCAGACCCGGCAGCAGCGAGCGGCGCATCTCGGTCTGCTCGGCCACCAGCGGGTTCATGAGCACCACGGGGCAGCCGCGGCCCTCGGTGGACATGCCGATCTTCTCCAGGTCGCCCGGAGCGGCAAAGCCAAAGGTCGTGGTCTCGTTGAGGCCGCAGGCGCGCAGGATCTCGCCGACCTTGCGGGTGAGCTTCTGCTCGCGAGTCAGGCCGCCGATGTGGTTCTTGGCAGCCGGAATGGTCGCCGTGACGCGACCCATGCCCCACAGGCGCAGAACCTCCTCGATCAGGTCGATCTCACGCGGCAGGTCGGGACGGAAGCTCGGCGGCGTGACCATAAAGTCCTCGCCGTCGCGCTCGACGGTGCAGCCCAGGCGGGTGAGCGAGCGCTCGATAAAGTCGGGCTCGATGTCGGCACCGCAGATGGCGTGCACGCGGGCCAGGCGCAGCTTAATGCTGTCGATGGTCTTGGGCGCGGGGAACACGTCCACATAGCCGGGAGCGACCTCGCCGCCGGCGATCTCCTCAATCAGCGCGCAGGTAACGTTGGCAACATCCACGCAGCCGGTCTCGTCAACCTGGCGCTCAAAGCGAATGGAGGCGTCGGAGATCAGCGAAAGGTCGCGGCTGGTGTGCGAGGTGCGGCCGGCGTTGAAGCAGGCGCTCTCGACCATCACGTCAACGGTATCGTCCTCGATCTCGGAATCCATGCCACCCATAACGCCGGCCAACGCCACGGGGCGCTCGCCGTCGGTGATGAGGCCCATGCCGGCGTCGAGCACGCGCTCCTCGCCGTCGAGCGTCGTGAACTTCTCGTCCTGCTGGGCGGCACGAACCACCACACGACGGTGGCCATCGCGCTCGGCAAAGGTGTCCAGGTCAAAGGCGTGCAGCGGCTGACCGGTGAGCATCATCACGTAGTTGGTGATGTCGACGATGTTGTTGTGCGGGCGCACGCCTAGGGCGTTGAGGCGCTTGACCATCCAGTCTGGCGACGGGCCGACCTTGACGTTGCGCACGATGCGGGCAACGTAGCGGTCGCACAGGCCCTCGTCGGCGATCTCGACGGAAAGCTCGTCGTCGGTCGCGCGGCCGGTCTCGACCTTGATGGCGGGCAGCTCAACGTGGAAATCGCGGTCGAAGATGGCGCCGGTCTCGCGGGCCATGCCGATCATGGACAGGCAGTCGGGACGGTTGGGCGTGATCTCACAGTCGAGCACGGTGTCGCTCGAGCCCACGTACTCGGCAAACGGCATGCCGCAGGGCGTATCCTCGGGCAGGATCATAATGCCGGAGTGGTCGCCACCCAGGCCGAGCTCGCGCGCGGAGCAGTTCATGCCCATGGACACGACGCCGCGAAGCTTGCTCTTCTTGATCTTGACGTCGCCGGGAAGCACGGCGCCAATCATGGCCGTGACGATGTGGTCGCCGGCCTCGAAGTTCTGCGCGCCGCAGACGATCTGCAGCGGAGCGGGATTGCCGTCGGCGTCGAGATTCTTGTCGCCCACGTCGACCGAGCACACATACATGTGGTCGCTATCGGGGTGCGGGATCTTGGTGAGCACCTTGGCGGTCACCACGTGGTCGAAGGACTCGCCCACGGTGTCGATCGCCTCGACCTCGGTGCCGGTACGGATATATTCGTCCGAAAGGGTCTTGGGATCCTCCGGAATATCGATCATGGTCTTGAGCCAGTCGTAAGAAACACGCATCTAGCTCTCCTTTCATACTGAAAGCCTGCGAAGAGATGCAGGTGGAAACTTCAACTTTGTGAACATTCCTTACAAAGCGAGGGTTGTCCAAGTGCGGCAGATCGGCCCGAAAGAGGAGCGCCGCGTACTTTGGTACGCAAGCGACGAATGAGCGCCGAGGTGTCGTGCTTGGGCAAGCCGCAGCCTAGAACTGATTCAAGAAGCGCATATCACCCGTCATGAGAGTTCTGAGGTCGGGCAGGTCGTAGCGCAGTGCCGCGACGCGCTCGGCGCCAATACCAAAGGCGAAGCCGGTGTACTTCTCGGGGTCGATGCCACAGTTGATCAGGACGTTGGGGTCGACCATGCCGCAGCCCAGAATCTCGATCCAGCCGCTGTGCTTGCAGAAGTTGCAGCCCTTGCCGCCGCACACGTGGCAGCTCACGTCCACCTCGCAGGAAGGCTCGGTGAAGGGGAAGAAGTGCGGGCGATAGCGCGTCTTGCGATCCTCACCAAACATGCACTTAACAAAGTAGTCGAGCGTGCCCTTAAGATCGCCAAAGGTGATACCCTCGTCGACGACCAGGCCTTCGATCTGGTTGAACTGCGGCAGGTGGCAGGCGTCGGCCGTGTCGGGACGATAGACGGTGCCCGGGCAGATCATGTAGATGGGCGGCTTTTGCGACTCCATGGTGTGGATCTGCACGCCCGAGGTCTGGGTGCGCAGCAGCACGTCGGACTCGCCGTGAGCGTGAGCCTCGGGATGCGCAACGCTGCCGGGGTTGTTGTCGACCACATAGAACGTGTCGCGAGCCGAGCGGCTCGGGTGATCCATGGGCGCGTTGAGCGCGGTGAAGTTGTAGTAGGAGGTATCGACCATGGGGCCGGACTCGACGGTGTAGCCGATGCCGCAGAAGATGTCCTCGGCCTCCTCGATGATCTGCTTGATCAGGTGCTGGTGACCGATCTGCGGACGGATACCCGGCAGCGTGATGTCGACGGCCTCGTGCTCGAGTGCGTGCTTGAGGGCGGCGGCCTTCATCTCGGTGGTGCGCTCGTCGAGCATGCCCTCGATCAGCTGGCGCATCTCGTTGGCGCGTTTGCCCATCATGGGACGATCCTCGGGGGCGAGCTTGCCCATCATGCGCATCAGGCCGGTGATGCGGCCCTTGCGGCCGAGCAGCTCAACGCGCGCGGCCTCGAGCTTGGCGGCGTCGTCGGCACCGGCGACGAGCTCCTTGGCCTCTTCCTCGAGTTTGACCAGATCATCAATCAGACTCATGTCTTCCCTTTCGTCTCTCGCGCTTTCCGCCTGCCGGGACGACTGTCGCCGTCTGGCACTGCGAAAACGCGGCCCGGTTCGGTAACAAAAAACCGCCCTCGGGCATGTGCATTGCCCAAGGACGGTTGAATTCCGCGGTACCACCTTGTTTGACCCGGCGGATGTCTGGCCCGCCGTGCCCACTCTGCGCCTCTTGTCGCGAGGCTCACGGCTTCCCTACTGGGGCTTTGCTGCCACTGGCCGCGCGCCCGTTGAGGTCGCTGCTCGGGAGTGAACGCTTGGCCCTTGCCACCGCAGGAAGGCTTGCAGCCCATGACCTTCCCTCTCTCGCCGGCGACGCGGCGGGCAAAACCCTCTCCGTCAACGCATTGGGCTATAGGATAACACATTTCGCGAGCGCATCGCCGCGTTCCGTTTTGTTCGCGCTGGGTACAAGGCAAGTAGCTGTGCAAACTGGCCGTGCACCCGCCTGCGGCGCTCGGCCTGCGAGATTAAGGATATGGTATGGGAAAGAAGTACGATAAGAAGGCCAAGCCCGCAGCGGGCAAGACGCCCAAAGGCATGAAGGTCGATAAGGCCGTCAAAAAATTCCGCAAGCTCGAGGGCAAGCTGTGGACCCGCGAGTACCTGCTCAAGATTGCCGAGTTTGACGGCGCGACCATTGCTCCCGCCAACGGTGCCGCCGCCCGTGCCGACGCCATGGGCACCCTTGCCGGCGAGCACCATAAGCTCCTGACCAGCGAAAAGTCTGTCGAACTTGTACGTTCGCTGGCACGCGAGACCGTCACCGGCGGAAAGATCGACGACCCGCAGCTGCTTGACGAGATTCGCGTGCTCGGCCGCGACCAGCGCGAGGCAAGCGTCATCCCCACCGAGGAGGCCGAGGCCTGGACCAGGCTCACCTGCGAGGCCGACGCCGTGTGGCACAAGGCCAAAGCGGCCAACGACTGGGCGAGCTTTGAGCCCTATGTGGACAAAATCGTCAGCCAGCTCAAGCATCAGGCCGAGCTCATGGACCCCAAGCGCGACCCATACGACGTTTGGCTCGACCAGTACGAGCGCGGCCTTTCTGCCGAGAGCTTCGATGCGTTTTGCGATGAGGTCAAGGCGACGGTCGTGCCGCTCGTGCACGCCATCGGCGAGCGCGGCCAGCAGCCCGCTGCCGACTTTTTGCACGCCCGCGTGCCCGAGGCCGCCCAGCGCGCCATGAGCTTCGACCTTATGAAGCTCGTCGGCCTGAACCTGAACGACACCACGCTTGCCTTTACCGAACACCCGTTTAGCGAGGGCTTTGCCGTGGGTGACGCGCGCATCGCGACACACATCTACGAGAACGATTGCATCTCCAACGTCTACAGCATCATCCACGAGGCAGGACATGCCATGTACGAGCTGGGCGTCAATCCCGCCTATGCGCGCACCTGTCTTGAGGGCGGCACCTCCATGGGCATCCACGAGAGCCAGAGCCGCTTTTTCGAGAACACCGTGGGTCGCAGCCGCGCCTTTATGGGACCGCTGCTCGAGGTGCTGCGCCGCCACGCGCCCGAGGTCTACGGCGACGTCGACGAGGACACGCTCTACCGCGCCGTGAACATCGCGCAGCCGTCGTTGATCCGCACCGAGGCCGACGAGCTCACCTATCCGCTGCACGTTATGGTGCGCTACGAGATCGAGCGCATGCTGTTTGCCGGCGAGGCCACAGCCAAGGATATCCCCGCGCTTTGGAATCGCTTTATGAACGAGTACCTGGGCATCCCCGTTCCCGACGACACGCGTGGTTGCCTGCAGGATACGCACTGGAGCGGCGGCTCGTTTGGCTACTTCCCCACCTACGCGCTGGGCAGCGCCTACGATGCCATGTTTGTGCCGGCCATGTGCCGCGACGGTGTCGACCTTACCGGCGCCTGTGCGAGCGGCGACCTGACACCCGTCCGCGCCTGGCTCGGCGAGCACATTTGGCAGTGGGGACGCGCCAAGGACGCGCCGGAGCTCATCAAGGGCGCCTGCGGCATGGCGTTCGATGCCCGCTACTACTGCAGCTACCTGCAGGACAAGTTCACCACGCTCTACGAGCTGTAAGGCATAACCGACACGCCAACGCAAAGGGGACGCCGCGGAACCAATCCGCGGCGCCCCCTTTCCACCTAGTTGTTTAAGAACGTCCCCAATGACTACCTTACAGAGCTTCCAGCGCGGCGGCGATGCGCTTCATGGCGGCATCGGCAGATGCTTGGTCGGGCGCCTCGGCCAGCACGCGGATAACCGACTCGGTTCCGCTCTTGCGCACGAGCACGCGGCCCTCGCCCGCCAGCGCAACCTCGGCCTCGGCGATGGCGTTCTGCACGCCCATGTTCTCGAGCGCGGCGTCCTTGTCCGCCACGTGCACGGCCACCTGCGCCTGCGGCAGCAGCCTGCACGGAGCCGTGAGCTGCGAGAGCGTCTCGCGCTCGGCACGAATCACTTCCATCACGCGCAGCGAGGTCATAATGCCGTCGCCCGTGCGCTCGATATCGCCAAAGATCGTATGGCCCGTCTGCTCGCCGCCCAGGCTGTAGCCGCCCTCGCGCATCTTGGCATACACGTGACGGTCGCCCACGCCGCTGGTCACGGCACTCAGGCCGGCAAGCTCCAACGACTTGATCAGGCCAAAGTTGCTGGCGATCGTCGGCACCACGGTACCGCCCGAGAGTCGCCCGTGCTTGTTCAGATACACGCCGCACACGTACAGGATCTGGTCGCCGTCTACCACGCGACCGCGCTCATCCACGGCCAGGCAGCGGTCGGCATCGCCGTCGTAGGCAAAACCCACGTCCAGGCCCTGCTCCACCACATGGCGCTGCAGACGCTCCATATGCGTGGAGCCGCAGTCGACGTTGATGTTAAAACCATCGGGCGCGGCGTTGATCACGCGCACGTCAGCGCCCAGCGCGTCGAACACCGGCTTGGCCACCGAGGAAGCCGAGCCGTTGGCGCAGTCGATACCGATCTTGACGCCCTGCAGCGAAAAGTTCGCGCTGGCGATGAGCGAAGCAATGTAGCGGTTGCGGCCCTGCATGTAGTCCACCGTGGCGCCGATGTGGTTGCCCGTGGCCAGCGGCACCTCGCTCTTGCCATCGATGTAGTCCTCGATGAGCTCCAGCACGTCCTCGTCCATCTTAAAGCCGTCGCTGTTGACGAGCTTAATGCCGTTATCGCAAAACGGGTTGTGGCTCGCACTGATCATGATGCCGCAATCGAAGCAGCCCTCCACGGTCTGATGTGCCACGCCCGGCGTGGGGATCACATGCAGCATATAGGCGTCCGCACCGCTCGCGACCAGGCCGCTCACCAGCGCCGCCTCGAACATATAACTCGAGCGACGCGTGTCCTTGCCCACGATCACGCGTGCCTTGCGCTCGCGGTTGGCGCCGTAATACCAGCCCACAAAACGGCCAATCTTATAAGCGTGCTCTACCGTCAGCCCAACGTTGGCCTCACCGCGAAAGCCGTCGGTGCCAAAGTACTTCATGCGCTCTCCTTACAAAATAGGGGCGAACAGATTGCCTGTCCGCCCCAAAATGGTACTCGATTATCTGCGCTACCAGAAAAACCCTACGCCGACGCGCTGTCGCGAGCCGCCTGGCATGTAGGAGTCTGACGCAGCGTAAGCGGCTTGTCCCCCGCCTCGGCCGACGTGGTCAGCGTATACGTGATCGTCGTCATCTCGCCAGCATGCAGGTCAACGGTGCCCGAATAGAAGGGGATTCCATGCCACGTAGCGGCGCCAAGACCAAACTGGGTGCCCCCGACGGTCAGATCAGTAATGTTGCCGCCCGTCGGGGCAAACAACGAGACATTCAGACGCTCGTCGTCACGCGCGGCATCGGGTGCGCTCGCCGCAACGTAGTCGGGCAGCTTGCCAGCCTCCTCCTGCGTCATGATGTTCGTCAGGGTAACGGTGATGCGATAGGAGCACGTGCCGTCACCGTTCTTGATGCCCTGGCCAATCTGCGTATCGGCGTTCAGGTACCAGTCGAGCTTGGAGAAGCTCAGGTTGTTAAAGTAAACGCCGGCAACAGGATCGGCACTCGGGTCATCCGGATCGGGCAGCGAAGCGTCAATACCCGTCTCTTTGATGGCATTCTGCTCATCATCGTTTCTCATCCACGCGATCAGGCGGCCCTCTTCGGCACCGCGCTCAACGGCGCTGACAAGCTTCGTAACATCGACATCGCCGATACCGCCAAGGATCTTGTCGAAGGCAGCGCTGGCGACGGATGCAAAGATGCCGTCCGACTCCTCGACCGGATAGTTCCAGTACACATCGTGCATGAGGACCTTTGCGGCGTTGGTGCCGTCGACAACCGTTCCGTCGGGCAGCGAGACATTACCGACCAGGCCCAGCAGATACTGCAGGAACACCGGGTCGATACCGATGACGCCATCAACGTCCTGTCCATACTGGGACTTCCACAGCGCGGCGACACGCTGCGAGTTGCGGGGCCAATCAGGCGAATAGGTATTGCCCGAGTTGTACAGGTTGCTGTGGTTGCCGAACAGCGCCTCATCCTCTTCGTCGACGCTCTCGACTGCCTCATCCTCACTGAGTCCAATGCGGGGAACAAACTCGCCAATCGACATCTGGCCGTCGGTGACCGAAATCAGGCCCTGCGAACCGCCAAAGCCGCCGCAGGCACGAATCTCGACGTTGTTCATGGCGTACATAAGATAGTTGCGCGTCTGGCCGTTGGCGCCGAGCATCTGGGGAAGGACGGGGGCGACCTTCTCCGCCGCGTCAACCGCGCCGTTGAGGGTGGCAAAGCCGTCCTTGGCCTTATCGACCAGCTCGGTCACCTGGGAAATATGAGTATCGCCAATGCCCTGGACCTTCTCGTTGGCGCTCTTGAACACCTTCGAGCTGCTGGAAAGCGAATCGGCGACCGCCTGCAGCGCGGACACGTTAATCATGCCGTCCTGGAACAGCTTGCCGGGCGTGGCCTGCGAAAGGTTGTCGGCCATGGGAACCAGCGCGTTGCTCGAGACATCGGACAGGGCATCAATCATGGTGCGGGCCGCATTGATGTCACTGCCATACACCGGGATAAACGATGCCGCCGTCCACAGCGGGCTCGAGGTCTCCGCCTTCATGCTGTTGCAGAGCTCATCGATCTTCTTCGCGTCGTCAGGCAGCGTCGAAAAATCGCCCGACGTGACCTTGTCCTTAAGGCCACCGACGATCTCGACAGCCTCCTTCGCTTCGCTCTTTACGGTCTTTGCCGAGTTAAGCAGCATAAAGCCGCTTGCGCCAAGCGCAACGAGAAGCACCGCGACTACAGCGGCAATAATGGCGCCGGTGTGACGCTTTTTGCGCTCGCCCTTGCGATGGCGATGACGGACCAGACCGTCAGAGGTCGAACTCGACGAAGCGTCGCTACCGTAGTTCAAGCCAAAATCGTAATAATCTTCCTTGGAACCCGAGCCCGCAAACTCGGCACCGCTATCATCCAGGCGGGCGAACGTGCCAGTCTCGGAGGCGCCGGTGTAAATCGTGCCAAGGTTACCCGTAAGCCCCGCGCCACCAGCAGAGGGAGTATTGTTGGCGGCCTTGCCGGCATTAACGTTGCCGGCAGCATTCGCGGCGTTGGCAGCACCTGCGTTGTTCGCAGGCACCGAAGGAGCCCCGCTCGGCTGCGACGCGGAGGTTGCACCGCCCGCAAAGACATTCCCTCTTGCACGGCCGGTCTTTTTTGCCTTTTGAGACTGCTCGTACAGAGCGGTAAACATCGCCGTCTCGCCCGGGGACACGCGCTTACCGGAACCGCCCTGTCCAGCGCCGCCCGGCGTGCCGGCCTTACCAGCCCCGTTCGGACGCGGCGGAACTGCAGGGCGGCCGCTATCGCTGCCCTTAAAGTGATTACCAGCCATAAAGAAATCCTCGCAATTGAGTCGCAATGAAAAAGTCCATAACGTTGCTAGTTTATGGCATTTTGAGCATCGACAGCTAAACTCCAGACACGGACATCAATTGGCGAAAATGCGGCACAACACCTTTTCCGTCTTGGCGGCGGCGCTAGCTACACCGTAAGGAACATCATCACGATGATCATGACAAAGCCGATAAGGTCGGTCGGCAAAAACACCGTCCCCAGCATAACGGCGCTGGTGATGGTCGCCGAAACCGGCTCCACAGTTCCGATGAGGCTCGCGCGCACCGAGCCGATGTCCTTAACGCCCTGCATATAAAGCATGTAAGCAAAAAACGAGCCGATAACCACGAACACCGCGAGCGCCTCGATGCCGGCAGCGTCGAGCGCCGGCATATGCGCCCAGGGCTGCACGAAGACGCACGAGACCACGCCCGCCGTGAGCATTGCCGAGCCCGTGACGATGGGGCTGCCGTATTCGGGCAGGATCTTGGCGGGAATCACCGCCATACACGCGGCGCTGACCGCACACATAAGACCTGCTGCCAGGCCAAGCGGCGAGATATTCAGGCTGGTGGGGTCGCCGCCGGTGGCGATTAAAAAGGTTCCACCCAGAGCCAGGCCAATGCCGATGACTTCGCGAGTACGCGGCATACGGCGATCGGTCACGCAGGCGTAGCCCATGATGATAACGAGCTGCAGGCACTGGAGCACCGTCGCGGTTCCGGCGTTCGTCAGGCGCACGGCCGAAAGATAGCAAAACTGGTTGAACAGCAGGCCAAAAGCGGTAAAGAGCAGCAGCTGCTTGCGATCAGCGGGCGTCGTCCAAAGCTTGACCAGGCGTGCGCGGTCGCGCGTGACAACCACAGCCATAAAGAGCAGGCCGGCGAGAATCTGACGCACGCTCATAAGCCACAGCGTATCGACATGGTAGGTATCGAACAAAAAACTCGCGCTGGTGCCCGAGAAGCCCCAAAACGAACCGCCCACCAGCGTAGCCAAGACGCCCGTGATCATCTTGCGCGTCGAAGCGCTGTTCAGGCGGTCGCGCCATGCGCGACGGGTGTTGCGGCTGAGCTCGTCGGTGCCCTCGGGCACATCAATGTTCGATATATCGGTCATCGGCACCGAAGCCCCTGCGCCTTCGACCTGCTCGACACACTCTTTGCTCATTCCACTCCCCCGAAACAGTCTGGAAGCAATTCGGCTTACCTTACCACGGCAAAGGCACCAGCTGGAGGCTTGTCCGTTTATCGGTAGGACAATTCCGCAGACGTCTTTCCATAGCTCGATACCACAATGGGCTTGCATTATGCAACAGCCAAATCGCGGCAGCAGGCTCTTTTGAAATGGATATGACAAAGCCCCCGAATTCCACAATGTAAGCGATTTTTAAAAATGTTCTTGCCACCGAGTTCAGGCTCCGTTATATTATCCCTTGCGCGCTTGCGCACCCTTGATCGGGCGTTTAGCTCAGGGGGAGAGCGCTTCCCTGACACGGAAGAGGTCAGAAGTTCAAATCTTCTAACGCCCACCAAATGTTCACAGCTCAGAGGCTATGTCTCTGAGCTGTTTTGTTTTATGTCGCCAAATCAGCTGGCAGCTCCAACCGCCCAACTAGCCAAAAGCCGACCATCTACTTGCCGATCTATTCATCGGCATAACCAATCAGTCCGCACCGCAACTTCTCAGCAAAACGCCGCGATGTCTGCGCCCTGCGGTATCCTTGAGCCACTTGCACCTGCAGCACCAAGGAGCCGCCATGCGCACCGAGCTCGATGTCCCCTTTTCGCACAAAGAAGAAGCCAAGGCGCTGGGCGCCAAATGGGACCGGACCAAGAAGATCTGGTATGTACCCAGCGGCGTCAACCCCGAGCCCTTTGCCGAGTGGCTGCCCGGTGTTGACCGATCCGACCCCTCAGCGCCGTATATATATCTAGTACTGGGCAAGCGCGAGTGCTGGAAGTGTCACAAAGAGACCTCGGTCGCAGCCTTCGGCATTCCCTATCGAACCGATAACGACGAGAGCATCGCCATCGCGCACGCGCCCAACGAAGCCGGGTACATTGCCATCGACACGGCCAACGCCAACGCACTCGCCATCGTGCCCGCTCTTGGCTGCGTACCGGGCGAGATCCGCGACTACCTTCATAAGCGCTGCGGCTACAAGCCCGTAGGCGCGCGAGCCTCCAAAGCCCCGTCGCTCGGCAACACGTGCACCAGTTGCGACGCGCTGCAAGGCAGCCGCTATCTGTTCGAGGAGCCCTCGTCCCCGTTTGCCCTCACTGCCATCAACAAGCTGCCGGCACTGGAGTTTGTGCGCGTCGAAGTTGCCGGCGTATTTGGCGTCCCGGCCACGCGTACCGACTTTGACCAGGCGCTCTTTACCTGGGCACGCGACCATCACGCCGAGTTCCACAGGCAACTCGGTGAGGGGGTTTATTTGTAGAGGCAAAAGACACTCACAGCCAACTCCTCCGCATCACCTATCCCTCGTCGCCGGCGTCGTACACGATATCGAGGCCACAAACAGGGCATTTCTCCGGATACACCGGCATATGAACGCCCGTCCGTTTTCTCACTTCGTCGCTGAGTCTGTCGCGCGCATCGATGAACCGAATGTCGAGACACGGTATTTGCGAGCCGCAGCAAGGGCAGGTGACGACAAACGACCCGCAATCAACCTCTACGCTCGGAAACATATTGTTGTCTATAAGGGCACACGGCAGTTTTCCGTACTTCCCCATCGCAATATCGCCTCGCCAGCTCATACACGCTCCCCTCTCGCTATACAAATCAGGAAGAGCATGCACCGGCGGGTGGGCGCGATATTGCATCGCCACGCGATCCGATCAAACAACACGATTGTCAAAGAATGCCAAAGCCAAATACGCTAATACGGCAGAAGCCCCGCCTTTTCACGCTTCTTTTCCGAGCGATCGAACTCAATGCGATGGGCCTCAAGAAACACCGTATTGGGTCGCCACTGACGTTCATTCGGCTGCCTTAGCGTCGCACCCGCAAAGGAAACGTAGTCGGTCTTATCCAGCAGGTACGATCCGCACAGCCGATATTCGCCGCAAACAGGCTCAAACGAAATCAGGTGAGCATCAAATAGGGAATGAAGATCGCGCCGAAGCAGAATGCCGTTGCTGGCAACCTGCGATTTGGGTCCCGAGTAATTCTCGATATGTGCAGCCTCCAGAGCTTCGCTGACGCCGCAGTCCGACACCGCGCAACGGCCATCATAGGCGGCAACGAGCTGTTTGCGGAACCATTGCTGCCCCAATCGCTCGCGCCTTAACGCATAGCGGACCTTTTCGTCGTCGGTCGTACCCTGTCCGGTAAACTCAATATCGACGGGCATGTGCTTCAGATAACTCATGTCGGGTGCAAAACGAGGGTCCGGTCCGCCTTTATGAACAGGACCGTGCAGAACAAACCATCCGTTTTCGGGCTCGAACCGCTCAACAAACGCAAGGCCGAGCACCTTGTAGCCTACCTCGGTTGCAAATATGACTCCGACTGGAACGCCACATTCCATGCAGTTGAGCATTTTACGGTTGTAATTCTGGTCTCGAAAACCAACGGTACCCGGCGCTTGAACCGAGTACTTAATGACCCACGTACCATCGTCCAAATAGAGCGGAGGCACATCGGTGTAGAAGCTCTTTTTAGAGTTATGGACCGAAAGCGCAAAGATCTTATTGGGATCTTGCTTCACCCGATCCTGGCCCGGCCAGAAGATCCCTGAATCCCGCGTTACGGGAAAGAAGTCCGAGCCAATTCTCAAACGATACTGATACTGAGGGCTATCTTCCTTGGTGTGGTGCGGAAGGCTGGTCCAAACGCCGCCGCGCTGTTCCTCACCCAGAAACCACTCCCATGCCTCAACGTATTCGGAAGGCACGAGACTGCAGGCACGGTCATAGCTTGGTCCATCCATCAACGGAACAGCAAGGTCAATGTCGTTCATCGCCAGCACCTACAACCATACGAACGCGAGTCATGCCCCTCAATAATATGGCCGAGAGTCAATTATTACGAGATCTCATTCCGCGATCGGCACATCGTTGATGCTCTCGGTTTGCCGCTGGCGCGCTTGTACCCCGCTGCCCCACTCCCCTGTATACTGATGTAGCACGTGTTTCATCCGGGCTTGTTGGGCCGGTTCGTTCATGGGAGGTTCTTGTGGCTGTTTCGAATCCGCCTAAGGGAAGCGTTTCTTCTTCGTCCATCAGGCCGGTTACGCGCAAGGCCGTGCGTTGCCAGCGCGAGGTCGCCTGGCTTATCACGCAGGCAGCGGGCAGGCTTGTGGCGACCACTCAGGACGTCAATGCGCCTACACCGAGCTTTGTGTTAGCGGCGGCGCTGGATTTTGTGCGCCAATTGGAGCTTGCCGAACAGGATGCCAGCGGCCACCTCGACTACCAGAATGTTATGGCGCCCGACCTGCAAACGTTCTGCCACATGGCCAAGTTGCCCGCCGCGCCCAATGCGCTTTCGGACGCAGGCTACATGTTTACGCTTTCGGGCGCGGACCTTATCCGCGACATCTATGCATACTGCAGCGAGCTCGCCGAGCGCAGCGTCTTTGGCACGGCTGAAGTCAAACCGGGAAATGTCATCAAGCTGGTTCTTAGGCTGTTCTTGATAGACGGGTTCGGGGCCATGCCGGCGTAAGCCGAGTCTTTAGCATTACCATCGACTGGGCAACAACCGCTTTACCTTAATGGACGTCAATCGAGGGTCGATTATTGGGTCGCCTCGTCCACTAACGCATCTATCCCACGCGCTCCGACAGTCGATACTTGCGGTTGCGGCTCGTCGCCGGCGCCGTGGGCTCAAGCTCGCCTTGAGCAATGAGCGCGTTGACGCGCGACCTAACCTGGGAAATTGTGAGCCCTGTGTGCTCTGCCAGCTCGCGCGTCCCCAGCTCGCCGTAGTGTTTGAGTGCCGTCACAATTAAGCCCCCGCCATGATCGACCGGCTCGATCTTTGAACGGTAAAGTACGACCTTGAACCGATCGAATCCCGGGCAGAACAGGGGATCGGCCAGACCATGCGCGCGCATGGCATCGATCATCATCGGGATGCCCGAGCCATTGCCCTCAGCCGGCGAACCTGCGCCATCCGGCAGCGGGACAATCGACATGAGCTTCACAAGCGTCGCGTTACGGCATCGGGAGCTGCCGTCAAACAAGTTCTCGCGAGTCTTTCCCCCGTAAAGGCCGCCAGGATTCGTCACCTCGACACGATCGTCAAAGACGTCGACGGCGATCGATTGTCCACAGAACCGATCCCCGTATTCTCGATGGATTACGGCATTGGCGATTGCCTCGCGCAGAACCTCCTCGGGAATCTCAAGCGAGTCGACACGCGAGACGCCTTGGACGGTCGAGGTTCGCCGCAAATTCTTGGCGACGGCTGCGACGGCATCCGAGATCATCTCGCCCAACGTTCCCTCACAGATTGTGCGGTCCATGAACCTCAGCGACCCCGCCATGCCCTTCTGAGTTCCCGCATGGACAGCCACGTCAATGAAGAGCTTGGGATAGAACTGCTGAGGGTAAACGCCCGCGGCAAGGAGGCCGGCCTTGGTAACATTGCCCTGGAAGTCGAGGAAATTCAGACGCTCCATCTTTGTCTTCTTGTCCGCCGCACCGCGCATCGCTCGAGGCGTCAACGAATAGGCACGCTCTATCGTGCGGTCGACCAGCGACTCGTCGAGATCGCCCACACTCGTGCCGGGCACCGCATCGCGATCGCTAGGACTCGTCCGCTCATATGACGGCAGTGCCAAAACCTCGGTCGACGAAAGCGGGACATCTTTGTCATCGATGCGTTTGTAGCTGCCACCTTGAGCGCCCCGCTCTATGACATAGCAAGGCTTGCTCGACGGGTCGAGCTCCTCAATCGTAATGACGAGAACGATGACGCCCTGAAGCTCCACTCGCTCGATCGCGTATTTGGGCGGATTGGCCAGCTTTCCGCGACCGCCCGCATCGCCCATGCCCGCCACGAATTGGTTGAGCACTTTCTCGGTCTCAAAGTTTGCAACTGGGACAAAACCCGCGCGCTCGCTCACTCCGAGTACGATGATGCCGCCGGCGGTGTTTGCGAAAGCGCTGACCGTTTCCCATACGTCGCGGGAAAGCGTCGTGGCGCTCTCCTTGACCTCGACGTTAAAATCGTCCGAGCCCATGCGCCTTAAAGACTCGAGCAGACCGGTCAGTTCGTTTTCGTTCATCTGCACGTCCTTTCGCTCGGTTCTGCGGAGAATGCCGCGAATAAATTTCCTTCGTCTCTCAGTTATCTCTTGTAATTATCTCTCATCTTTCTGTTATCTCTCATATTAGAGACGAATGAGATATGAGAGATGTGTGGGCGGCGGATGAGCGTGGATTTTGGACGGTCGGAAAATGAGGGTGGATATTTGGACGGTTTTTGGGCGTTTTGAGGCTGATTCCGTCCGAAAATCCACTCTCATTCGATAGGCGTCCAAGTTTCCACGCTCGCGCGGCGGTCACGCGGGGCCTTTGCCCAATCCGCCAGCATCGTCTTCAGTTCGCCGCAGAGCCGCGGCCCCATATGGGTATACTCTCGGGGATTCGACTCGATTCGCCCCCGCTGGGGCGTCAAAGGAGACTGCATATGTCCACCACCTCAACCGACCCGCGCGCCGCTGCTGCCGCACTGCTGGTGCCCGGTACCATCTGTCACGGTTTTGCCGTCGAGCGCTGCGAGACCGTGCCCGAGCTCGACTCGGACGCTTACGTGCTGCGCCACACCGCCTCGGGCGCTCGCCTGCTGTACCTGGCGTGCGACGACGAAAACAAGGCCTTCGCCATTGGCTTTAAGACGCCGCCGGCCGATTCCACCGGCGTGTTCCATATTCTTGAGCACTCGGTGCTGTGCGGATCGGCCAAGTTTCCCGTCAAGGAGCCATTTGTCGACCTGATCAAGAGCTCCATGCAGACGTTCCTCAACGCCATGACCTACCCCGACAAGACCATCTACCCCGTTGCCACCACCAACGAGCAGGATCTGTACAACCTGATGGACGTGTATCTGGACGCGGTGTTCAACCCGGCCATCTATACCAAACCCACCATTTTTCAGCAGGAGGGCTGGCACTACGAGCTGGACCTGCCGGAGAGCGCCGAGGGCGAGGGCGACGGCAGCTCCGCGAGCCTGCGCGAGGGTACGCTGCGCTATAACGGCGTGGTGTTCAACGAAATGAAGGGCGCGCTGTCCGACCCCATGAGCGTGCTGGACGACGCCGTCAACGCCGCGCTCTATCCCGACACCGCCTATGCGCACGAGAGCGGCGGCGACCCGCGCGCGATTCCCGCGCTCACCTACGAGCAGTTCCTGGACACGCACGCGCGCCACTACAATCCTTCCAACTCCTACATCACGCTCTACGGCGACCTGGACGTGGACCGCGCGCTGGCCTTTTTGGACGAGCGCTATCTGTCGCAGCCGAGCGCCGCGAGCCGCCGCATGGACGCTGCCGTCGCCGCCGGCGAGGACCCGTCCACGCTGGCACCCAATCCGCTGGGCGTGCAGGCGCCCGTGACCTGCGAGTATAAGCGCGTCGAGATGGCCACCACGCCCGAGAACGCCCTGGTGGGCCTGGGCCTTGTGCTGGGCAGCGCGCTCGACCGCAAGCGCACGATCGCGGCGGATATCCTGTTCGAGGCGCTACTAGGCTCCAACGAAGCGCCGGTTAAGAAGGCCATTCTGGCCGCCGGCCTGGGCGGCAACGTGGTGAGCTACACCGCGGCCGAGAGCCTGCAGCCCTACGAGCTCATCATGCTGCAAAACGCTCAGCCCGGCGTGGCGCGCGAGCTGCGTCGCGTGTTCCAGGACGCCTGCCGCGACCTGTGCGAGCACGGCGTTCCGCGCGAGCGCCTGGAAGCCATCATCAGCAGCAACGAATACGATCTGCGCCAGCGCGACTACGGTATCGCCGATGGCGTGGCCATTGCGTGCGACGCGCTGAGCACCTGGCTCTACGATGACGACGCCGCGACGTTGGCGCTCAAGTACGGCCCGGTGTACGAGGAGCTGCGTAGCGAGCTGGACGGCAGCTATTTTGAGGACCTGCTGCGCGAGCTGGTGCTGCAGAACGATCACATGGCACTGGTCGAGCTGGTGCCGGTGGACGCCGCCGAGGGTTCGGAGGGTGCCGAGGCCGCCGAGCTAGCAGCCAAGCGCGATGCCATGACCGATGCCGAGCTGGCCGACGTGGTCGAGCGCACGGCCGCGCTGCGTGCCGCGCAGGAGGCCGAAGACACGCCCGAGGCCAAGGCCACGCTGCCGCGCCTGCGCGTGTCCGACATTGGCGAGGCGCACCCCGAGCAGCCGCTGATCGTGGACACGACCGCACCCATCCCCTGCCTGCGCCACGGCATCCCCACCAACCGTCTGGCCTACGCCATGCAGTATTTCGACCTGAGCTGCGTCGCGTTTGAGGACCTGCCCTATGTGACACTGCTCTGCCGCCTGCTCAAGCAGCTGCCCACGCGCGAGCACTCGGCCGAGGAACTCGACAACTTGCTCGCCGGCAAGCTCGGCTTTTTGAGCTTTACGACCGAAGTCATGACCCAGCCCGACGTGGACGGCGTGCGCCCCTATCTGCTGGTGAGCGCCGGCGCCCTGTCCGAGAAAATCGATGCGCTGGCGAGTCTGCCGCGCGAGGTATGGTCGAGCACGCTTTTGGCAGATGCCGACGCCGACCGCGTGCGCGACGTGCTCACGCAGATTCGCATTGGGCTTGAACAGGGCTTTATCAACAACGGCCACTCGACGGCGCTCGGTCGCGCGATGAGCTACAGCTCGCCTTCGGCCGTAGTGCGTGAGCAGCTCTCGGGCGTAGACTTCTACCTGTTCCTGCGCGATCTGCTCGACCACTTTGACGAGCGCGTGGACGGGCTGCGTACCAAGCTTGCCGAGCTGGCGGAGCGCATCTTTGTGGCCGATGGCTGCATGGCGAGCTTTACCGGCAGCGACGAGGACTTTGACGCGTACTGGGATGCCGCGGGCGACCTGGGGCTTGGCGCGGGCGACGGCGCTGCCAGCGGCACGCTCGTGGTGCCGGAGCCGCGCGACCGCCACGAGGCTTTCGTCATCCCCAGCGACATCTGCTTTGCCGCGCGTGCGTGCGATCCGCGTCGCCTGGGCATTGACGTGACAGGCGCTTGGGCCGTGGCTGCCAACGCGCTCTCCTACGACTACCTGTGGAACGAGATTCGCGTGAAGGGCGGTGCGTACGGCTGCGGATTCCGCGCAGCCGGCGAGCGCCAGACGGCGTTCTACACCTACCGCGACCCGGCGATCGATCCTTCGATTGAGCGCGTGAAGCGCGCGGGTGCATGGCTTGGCAGCTTTGAGCCCGACGAGGCCGCCTTTGAGGGCTTTATCGTGAGCTGCGTGAGCGGCATGGACGCGCCGGTGAAGCCGTACGCGCTCACCAAGCGCCGCAACACGACCTACCTGGCCGGGCTCGATCCGCACGCACGCGAGGAGCGCCGCGCCCAGATGCTCGCCGCCACGCCCGGTGAGCTCCGCTCGCTCGGCGCCGACGTGACGCGCATCGCAGCCGAGTCGCCCACCTGCGTCTTTGGCGGCCGCGAAGTCATCGCCAAGAGCAACGCCGGCTTTAACGTCGTCGACCTGATGGGCTAACGCACGGCAAAGGTAGATTTTTGGGACATGCCCGAAAATCTACCTTTTTTCTGCGGTTTGAGCGGGGCGGCGCAGCCCACCGCGGCGGTTTGTCTCAATCTGTAACATCTAGACGGCAATATCGGCTCCAGATGTTACAGGTCGAGACGTTCCCAAACGGCACCAGCTCTTTGTCTCAATCTGTAACATCTAGGTCCAATTTTGCCGAGTTACTGTTACAGATTGAGACAAACCGCCGCAGACGCCCACTCCACAGCACAGACCACCACAAAGGTGCCTGTCTCCTTCCTCAGTTGTGGTTCGAACACTTGTTCTATACGTACATGTGTTCTATAGTATGGGTGATTGCTTCGGGCTTAAATTGCAACTATAATATAGTTGCGGGATGTGAGGCAGGATGACTCGGATCGACAAACTCATCGCCCAGCTGCTTAGCTGTCCTTCAACGTATAGATTCGCTGACTTTCTTAAAGTTATGGCTTCATATGGCTTTGAAATGGACAGCAAAGGCAAGACATCCGGATCGCGCGTTCGCTTCTACAGGCCATCAGATGGCAGGATGTTCGTAATGCACGCGCCTCATCCATCTGACGAATTGACAGCGGGGACCATTCGAAACATCGTTCGCTTTCTGCAAGATGTCGGAGGTAGTCATGAGTAACGTTTTGGCATACAAGGGTTATTTCGCCCCGGTCGAGTTCGATGCCGAACAGCATGTGCTAACAGGTATGGTCGCCGGCATTAGGGACGCAATCGTATTTGAAGGCTCCACGGCTGAAGAAGTGGAGCAATGCTTCCACGACGCCGTCGACGATTACCTTGAGTTTTGCGCCGAGAAGGGCAAGGAACCCGAGCGGGCTTTTAAGGGCTCGTTCAACGTAAGAACGGGCTCTGAGCTCCACAAGCAAGCAGCGCTAGCGGCGGCAAAGAAGGGTGAGTCACTCAATAAGTTTGTGACTGAAGCGATCGCTGCGGCGCTGTGAAGCCAACGTCGAGTCGAAGCCGCCACAAAGGGTGCCTTTGCGGCGGCTTCGACGTTTACCCAGATAAAACCTGCCATAATAAACCTGTCCCTTTTTGGTAGGTTTGGGAGAGGGAGCTGGGATGGATAAGGCTGAGTTGCGACGGGCGGTGATTGCTCGGCGCGATGCGATTGATTTGGATGTGCGGGCGGCGAAGTCCGCCACTATCTGTGCGCGGCTTGTTGAGCTGTTGGATTGCCTGGGTGCCGCGGCGCCGCACACCGTTGCCATCTATGCCGCGATGGGCTCCGAAGTCGACCCTGCCGCGTTTGCCGCTGCGGCCGCTGCGCGCGGCTGGCGCGTAGCTTATCCGTGCATGCTCTCGGCAATTGATGCCGCAGCTTGTGGCCAGTGCATGTGCATGCGGGCAGTTGCCGCCGACGATGCGTCCGCGGCTCCGTTTATCGCCCACCCCACGCGGGCCTTCGCGGCCACGGACATCGACAGCAGCCGCTTCCCTATCGTGCCTGCCGAAGCTCTCGACATGATCGTCGTGCCGCTCGTAGCATTCGACCGCGCCGGCGCGCGCCTGGGCTACGGCGGCGGCTGCTATGACCGCTACCTGCCCACGCTCTCGTCCGCATGCCAAATCATCGGCATCGCCTTTGACGAGCAGCGTGTCGACCACGTTCCCACCGACGCCCACGACCTGCCGCTACCCCACATCATCAGCGCCCAACGGCTGGCGCACCTCCCGACAGCCTAGTGCTCCTCGCCGGCGCGGGCTAGGTCGTAGGGCGTGGTCTGGTAGACGTAGTAGTTGAGCCAGTTGGTGTAGAACAGCTGAGCCTGGCTGCGCCAGACGTTGCGCGGCTCGGCGGTGGGATTGTCGCCCGGGAAGTAATGCGCCGGCACCTGAGGGTTGAGCCCGCGCTTCACGTCGCGCTCGTACTCCAGGCGCAGCGTATCGGTATCGTACTCAGGGTGGCCAAAGACAAAGAAGCGACGGCTGTCGGTCGACTTGACGATGTACAGGCCCACCTCGTCGGACACGGCCACGACCTCAAGCTGCGGCTCGGCCTCCACGTCCTCGCGACGCACATCGGTGTTGCGCGAATGCACAGCATAGAAACGGTCGTCAAAGCCGCGAACCAGCGGACTTTGCGGCTTCACCAGATAATGCTCGAACACGCCGCTCGCCTTTGCCGGCAGGTCATGCTTCTGGATGCCGTAATGATGGTACAGACCGGCCTGCGCGCCCCAACAAATATGCAGCGTAGAGTGCACATGCGTGGTGGACCAATCCATGATCTGGCAGAGCTCGGGCCAGTAGTCGACCTCCTCGAACGGCATCTGCTCCACCGGCGCGCCCGTGATGATCAGGCCGTCGTAGTGGATATCGCGGATGTCGTCGAACGTGCGATAGAACGTCTCCAGGTGGCCGGCGCTCACGTGCGTGGCCTCGTGCGTCTTGGTGCGCAGCAGGTCCACCTCCACCTGCAGCGGCGTGTTGGAGAGCTTGCGCATGATCTGCGTCTCGGTGGCAATCTTGGTGGGCATGAGGTTGAGGATGAGCACGCGCAGCGGACGGATGTCCTGGTGCAGCGCGCGGTACTCGGTCATGACAAAGATGTTCTCGCTCTCGAGCTGCGCGGCGGCAGGGAGGGCGTCGGGAATGCGAATGGGCATGGATGCTCCTTACGAGTCAGTTACAGCTATGGTACAACGACCGGCCCCATCCGCGCGAGCACATCGCCCAGCGATGCCGTCAGCGGCCCAGATCACTCCAAAAGTAGAGATTAAGGCATGTCCAAAAATCTACGGCGCTTTAGCCTAGCAAAGTGGCAGCAGGACGCTACAATGGTTCGACGCGAAAAACTCGGCCGAAAGGATACATATATGTACCAGACGCGTAAGATCGGTGTGGTCGGCCAGGGCCACGTAGGAGCACATGTCGCCAACAGCCTACTCATGCAGGGCATTGCCGATGAGCTGTACCTGTGCGATATCAACGAGGCCAAGGTGACGTCCGAGGTCCAGGACCTGCGCGACTCCCTTTCGTTTGTCCCGTACAACACCAAGATCGTCAACTGCTACGACCACTACGAGGAGCTTGCCTGCTGCGACGTCATCGTCAACGCCGCCGGCAAGGTCGCGCTGGCCGCCGGCAACCGCGACGGCGAGCTGTTCTTTACCACCGACGCCGCCCGCACCTTTGCCAAGCGCATCGTCGACGCCGGCTTCGACGGCATCTTTGTGAGCATCTCCAACCCCTGCGACGTCGTGTGCACCGAGCTGTGGCACCTGACCGGCTACGATCCCAAGAAGATCATCGGCTCGGGCTGCGGCCTGGATTCCGCCCGTCTGCGCACCGAGATCTCCAAGAAGGTCGGCGTGAGCCCCAAGTCCATCGACGCCTACATGATCGGCGAACACGGCTTTAGCCAGCTGGCTGCCTTTAAGGCCGCGACCATCGCCGGCAAGAGCCTCAACGAGCTTCAGGCCGAAAACCCCGACAAGTACGCCTTCGACCACATGGAGGTCGAGGAGCTTGCACGCAAGGGCGGCTATGTGACCTACCAGGGCAAGCAGTGCACCGAGTACGCCGTCGCCAACTCCGCCGCGCGCGTCTGCGCTGCCGTGCTGCACAACGAGCACGCCGTGCTTTCGGCCTCTACGCTTATGACCGGCCAGTATGGCGAAGAGGGCATCTTTACCTCCCTGCCGTGCGTGATCGGTGCCGAGGGCGTCGAGGAGGTTTACACACTGGACCTGTCCGAGCACGAGCTCGAGGGCTTCCACAAGAGCTGCCAGCACATTCGCGACAACATCGCCCAGCTCGACTGGTGGGACGCCGAGGCCTACGACGCAAAGTAGGCCGTCAATCGCCGCAATCTCGCGAATCTAAGCGCAATACCAAGCGGGCCGCGCCGGAATACTACCGGCGCGGCCCGCTTTTTTGACTCACGCAGTGCCCTTGCGAATCGAAGGTGAATACTTTTCCGCGAAGTGAACGAGCAAAATCGGACCCCCGAAGCATCGACATTTTTCAGGCGCTGTTTCCTGCGGTTTCGTCGAGTTTTTCCTGCAGTTTTACCGCCAAAAAGTGTGGATGCTTCGGGGGTCCAAAACAGGTCGTTCACTTCGCGGAAAAGTATTCAACTTCGCTTTCGCGCAGACACGAATCCGGCCGCCACAACGCAATACGGGGCCCGCGCGCAGCGCAGACCCCGTCAAAAAAGATAATTCCCGGTACCTAATACTGCTCGATGCCCATGTAGCGACGAACCTCGGGGCTGTGGTCAAACACCTTGCCGCGGGCGGCGCGCAGCTCGCAGCTCATGTTGTAGAAGAAGATCGGCTCCAAGAACGAACGCACGCTGGCGGGCACCTCGCCTACGCCGTACTCGAGTGCATCGAGCACCATGACTGTATCGGTGTGCGTGTTGAGGAACGCGAGCGCGCGCTCCTCCATGGGGCGGCACTCGCCCGATCCGAGCTGCACAAAGTAGAACACGCCGGGCTCGGTGGCCTCAAACGGGCCGTGGAAATACTCGCCGGAGTGGATATAGCAGCAGTGCTGCCACTGCATCTCCATGAGCGAGCAGATGGCCATGGCGTAGGTCTGGCTAAAGTTGGGGCCGGAACCCAGGATATAGAAGAACTTATGCTGCTGGCAGAGCTCGGCAAAGCGATCGCCCAGCTCGGCGTTGACCTTCTCACGGGCAGCGGGCAACAGCGCATCCATCTGCTTAAGGCCGGCGTACATGTCGGCGAGTGCCTCGTAACCCTCCTGCTGGTCGAGCAGCTCGGCAGCCATCAGGACGCCGATGCCTTGCGGAACCTCGGCCTGCGGCACGCCTTCGCCCCACGGATAGACCCAGGTGGTCCACTTGCCGTTATCAATCTTGGAGCCCTCGCAGTCGGTCATGGCCACGACCTCGGCGCCGGCTGCCAGCGCCATCTCGCAACCGTCGACGACCTCCTGCGTATTGCCGCTGTGGCTGCAGGCGATGACGAGTGATTTCTCGCCAAGACTCTTGGGAGCCATCAGGCAAAACTCGCGCGCCGTGTAGACCGTCGAGGCAAACGTGGTGGCCTCGCGCTTGAGCAGCTCGTTGGCCGGCATCAGGTCGATCATCGAACCGCCGCAGGCGATCCAAAAGACGTTCTCAATCTTGCCCTTGCGCTCGATAATTTCCTGAACCAGATCGTGTGCGTTCACGGTGATGCTCCTCCTTGTGTGGCGGCTTTGAACGACGGCAGCTCGTACCTGCTGTCATTCTATGTTGTTCTATATATACCACGCAAGCAGCCACGGTGGAAGCCATTGCGACAAATTTGTTCCATGTTGTTCTATCTGTGGACGTTAGATGTCGAACACGTAGCGCGAGCCCACGATCTTTTGGCGTCCGAGCAGCAAGGGCCGCTCGTCCTCATCGGTAAAGTACGCCTCCATATAAAACAGCGGCTCGCCGACCGGCACCTCCAGCAGTGAGGCCGCCTGAACATCGGCAAGCGCAATCTCCACGGTACAAGGGTCGGACTTGAGCGGCGCGCGGCCCGAATGCTCGGCAACGAGTGCAAAGATGGAATTGTCCGTGAGGTCCTTGTCGGCAAGCGTCTGCAGGTAGGGATGGTCGGCCAGCACAAAGGCGTTGTTCTCGAGCATGACGGGCACGCCGTCTGCCGTGCGCACGCGCTCGACAACGATGAGCTCGCAGCCGGGTTCCACCCCAAAAAACGCCGCGTCCTCGCGCGTCGCCGCAACCACCGTGCGCGACACCAGGTGTGCTCCGGCCACCATGTCGTTGGCAGCGCAACCCTCGGAAAAGCTCTGAACGTCACCCTTTTGGACAATCTTGCGCTTGAGCTTGGGCGCGCACACAAACGTGCCCCTCCCCTGCTGGCGGTTGAGATACCCCGCGCGCGACAGCTCCTCGATGGCGCGGCGCACGGTGATGCGTCCCACGCCGTAGGACTTCGCGAGCTCCATCTCGGAAGGAATGCGCGAGCCGGATGCGTACACGCCGCGCGCAATCTCGCCCTTTAGGTCGTCCATAACCTGCTGGTACAGCGGCACGGCGGATACCTCAGTGCGCTCGGTTTTATCGTCGAATGCCATCGTTACGCTCCATCCCGCGCATGCTCGGACTCAAACTCTTCGATCGCCGTCATAAACTGCTCGCCAAAGGCGTCGGCCTTTTTCTCGCCAATGCCGTTGACCTGAATCAGCTCGTCGCGCGTCTGGGGGCGCAGACGGCACAGGCCGCGCAGGGCCTTGTCGGAGAAGACCATGTACGGCGCCATCTCCAGCTCGGTCGAAATCTCCTTGCGCAGGGCACGCAGGCGCTCGAACAGCTCGGCATCGTCACCCACGCGCGGGCGCTGATCCAGCTCGGCCTCCTCGCGCAGCAGATCCACCGCACGGCGGGCGCGGGCCGAGGCCTTGCGCTTGGACGCGCGACGCTTAACGGTAAAGGCGAACGCCTCATCCTCGACCTCGGCGGCACGCGGGCCCAGCCCCACGACCGGGTACTGTCCCTGCGAGGTAGCCAGATAACCGCGGCCGCACAGCTGGCCGATGATGTCCTTGATGCGCCCGACCGATTCGCTCGACAGCTCACCGTAGCCGCGGTCCTCGTCCAAATGCATCTGGCGAATGCGCTCGGTGTTGCCGCCGTGGAGCACGTCGGCGATGAGCGACTTGCCGAAGCGCATGGGCCGCATGGCCACATAGCGCACGGCAGCGCGGGCCATATCGGTGACGTCCTCGACCTCGAACTGCGTGAGGCAGTTGCTGCAGTTGCCGCAGCCCTCGACGTCGTCCGTGGCGACGCCGCCCGTACCGGCCGCGGCATGCTCGACCGCGGCCTCGTCGCCAAAGTAGCGCAGCATGTATTCGCGCAAGCAGCCGGTGGTATTGCAGTAGCCCTCCATCTGGCTGAGCAGACGATATCGATTCTGGAGCGCCCACGCACGCTGCTCGTCGTCGAGTGCCTCATCGGCAGCATCGCCGCGATCGATCAGAAAGCGGCGCATGCGAAAATCGTTGCCGTTCCACAGCAGATGGCAGCTGGCCGGGTCGCCATCGCGGCCGGCGCGGCCCGCCTCCTGGTAGTAGGCCTCAATGCTCTCGGGCACGTTGTTGTGGATCACGTAGCGCACGTTGGGCTTGTCGATGCCCATGCCAAAGGCGTTGGTGGCAACCATCACCTGGATATCGTCGTCGATAAAGGCGCGCTGGCTTTGGCGACGGGCGTCGTTGCCCATGCCTGCATGGTAGCGGCCAACGCGAATGCCGCTGGGGCCCAGAGCCTCGGCAAGCTCCGCGGCCAGCGCGTCGACCGTCTTGCGGGTCGAGCAATACACGATGCCGCTCTCGCTCGAATGCGCAATCACGTAGTCGCGCACCCACGCGGTCTTGGCCTTGTCGCCCATCTCCTCGCAACCAAAGTAGAGGTTCTTGCGATCAAAACCCGTCACCACCGTCGCGGGGTTTTGCAGGCCGAGCATCTGCTGAATGTCCGCACGCACGCGCTCGGTCGCCGTGGCGGTAAACGCCGCCACGATGGGGCGCTGCGGCAGCGAATCGATGAACTCGCGAATCTGCAGGTAGGCGGGGCGGAAATCCTGCCCCCACTGGCTCACGCAGTGGGCCTCGTCAATAGCTACGAGTGGCACGCCAATGCCGCCTTCGGCCGCAACTTCCTGCGCAAAGGCCAGAAAGCGTGGCTCGAGCAGGCGCTCGGGTGCCACATACATTAGCTGGTAGCGCCCCTCACGAGCACGCTTGAGCACGGTATTTTGCTGAGCCAGCGTAAGGCTGGAGTTGAGATAGCTGGGGCGCGCACCCGCCGCGAGCAGTGCGCGGGTCTGGTCCTCCATAAGCGACAGCAACGGACTCACCACAAAGGTGATGCCGGGCAGCATGAGCGCGGGCACCTGGTAGCAAATGGACTTTCCGGCGCCCGTGGGCATAACACCCAGCGCATCGCGACCGGCAAGGATCGCATCGACCATGCGGTCCTGTCCCGGGCGAAACGAGGTGTAGCCAAAATAGGCGCCGAGCGTGTCGAGCGCCATCTGCTGCATGTTATCGGTCATGGTTTCCTAACGTCCAAGTCATCTGCCGCCGATTATACGCCGCCACGCGGACCGGTGCCGCGCGGCTGCCGGCCACGGGCAACGCAATCCAAGGCGAATGAGCGTGGATTTTTGGACACTTTCCGGATGAGCGTGGATAATCTCCCACTTTGAGCCCGTCATCAAGCAAAAAACGGGAGATTATCCACGCTCATTCTGCAGATTGCCGCTTAGGAGCGTTTGCAGCGTCGACCGGTCCGCCGTTCGTTAGAACGGCGGAACCAACCCTACAGGACCATGACGTAGCGACTGCCCACGTAGTACTGTTTGCCGAGCAAGACCGGCTCGCCATTGGGACCGATAAAGCCGGCGCGCAGGTTGAGCAGCGGATCGTGCGGAGCGATGCCCAGCTCGGCCGCCTGCTCAGCGCTGGCGCGAACGGCCTCGACCGTACGGTAGCCAGCCGAGACAATCGGGGTTCCGCCAACACGCCCGACCTCGGCAAAAATCGACTTGTCCTCAAGGTCGGCTGTCAACAGTTCACGGTAGGCGTCAAACGGCACAAAGACGTTCTCCTCAAAGATGGGCTCGCCGTCGGCCGTGCGCACGCGCTTGATATGCAGCAGCAGCGCGCCCTTCTGCAGGCCAAAGAACTCCATCTCGTTTTGGCGCGCCGGAACAATCTGGCGATCGACCACATGTGCACCGGCCTTCATGCCATTGTCGGCACACAGCGCGGTAAACGTCTGCAGCGTCGAGGCGTGGAACTGACGGTTGATGTGCGGCGTGGAAACAAAGGTGCCACGGCCCTGCTGCTTAACCAGGTAGCCATTGGAACACAGCTCCTCGACGGCGCGGCGCACCGTAATGCGGCTCACCTCGTACTGCTCGGCTAGCTCGAGCTCGGACGGAATACGCTCCTTGGGTGCATAAACACCTTTCTCGATCGCATCCTTGATTTCGTCGTAAATCTGCTGGTAAAGCGGTGCATTTTTGGTCGCGGGCATATCTGATCACTCTTATCAAAATATCGAAATTACTAATACATATATAACGTCTAGCTCTATATTACATCATAACGATAAAACGATACACCCTGCCTACCAAAAAAGCGACAGGTCTATTTTGGTAGGTTTTTATCATGTCAAACGAGAGCCCCTCGAAAGCAACGGGGCTTTCGGGGGGCTCGTTCGGATGGGTTGCGCAGGACCGGCAAAATGCCAATACCCTACTTGCCGTCGTCCTGTTGCAGACTGTCCTGCTCGATGAGGCGCGCCTGCCTGCTGGCCATGCGCGCGGGCTTGTCGGGATCGGGTACGGCCGTGGGCATGGGCTCGTCAACATGACCGCCCCACCAGCCGCCCACAAAGTTGAGCGTGTGGAACACATTGATTACGGCGCCGGGATCAATGTCGCACACTAGCTTGATAATGTCCTGGCTCTCATAGGTCGAGACAACGGCGTGCAGCAGATACATCTTTTCGCGGCTGTATCCGCCAATGACCTCGGCGCAGCTAATGCCGTGCTGAAAATGGTCAACATAGGCGGTCATGACCTCGTCGGCTTTACGCGTTGTGATCTGCAGCGTCACGCGATCGTAGCGACGATAGAAACTGTCGATAGTCTTGGTCGAAATAAACTGGAACACGATGGAGTACGCCGCCTTGTCCCAGCCAAACATAAAGCCAAAGATCGCCAGGATAAAGCAGTTGAAACCAAAGATGACACCCCAGATAGTCTTGCCCGTGTGGTTGGAGACCCACAGCGCGATAAAGTCGGTGCCGCCGGTGGATGCGCCGGACTTTAGCGCGATGGCAGCGCCCAGACCCGAGACCACGCCGCCAAAAATGATGAGCATAATCTTGTCGCCCAAAAACGGAGCGAAGTGAAAGATGTTGAGGAACAGCGACGAGAGCACGACCTGCATCATCGAGAAGATGACAAAGCGCTTGCTGATGCCGCTCCAACATAGGAGCGCCACGGGGATGTTGAGCGCGAGCATGCCGAGCGAGATGTCGATGTGAACGCCGCCGAGCGAGGTAACGCGATCGAGCAGGACCGCGACGCCGGTAAGGCCGCTCGGAAGCAGGTCAGCGGGCCGAATGAACGCCTGGATCAGAAATGTCTGGAGAACGGCCGAAATGGTGACCGCCACGGCGGTGATGGCGCGGCGAACGATGGCGAGACGGCCGAGTACGAGCACTCGGTCCGTGAGCTGATCAATGGCGTTCGCCACGTAGGCTCCTTTCGAAGGCAGATGTAGTTGTGGGGCATGTCCGCGATTGTAGCATGTAGTGTGCGAGGGCGCTTCAATTCACCCTCTCTCGACAACCATCAGAAGGACCGTGAGGCCGCTCAAAAGAAAAACGCCGTGAAGAGAGCGGTCCCTTCACGGCGAATACGGCGTTTGCCCAGATAAAACCTGCCAAAATAAACCTGTCCCTAAATGGCAGGTAGGATGTCGGTCAGGTTGTCGATGACAACGTCGGCGGCGGACTGGTCCAGGTTGACGCCCTCGTGCGGACGCAGCGCCAGGACGCGGGCGCCGGAGCGCTTGCCGGCCTCGATGCCCAAAGGCGAGTCCTCGATAACCAGGCACTCGGAAGGCTCAACCCCCAGTGCTTCCATGGCACGCAGGTAGATCTCGGGGTCGGGCTTAAACGCACTGCACTCGTGACCGCTGATGGTGTAGTCCAGCACGTCGGCGATACCGGCAATCTCCACCAGCTCGTCAATGAGCTCGCGATAGGACGAACTCGCGATGGCACACTTCACGCCGCGCTTGTGCAGCTCACGCATCACCGGCTCCGTCTGCTCGTTGAGTAGCTCGGCATACGGAACGGGATGAGCGGGGCAATATCTTTTTTTATATTCCGTGAGCAATTCCTCGCGTAACGTGAGATTGCCAGGAACTAGAGCTTCCCAGATTGCCGGTTCATTAGACCCCGAAAGATCTGGAATTCTATCGTACGTAATGCCATGCTCCTCCATAAACGCCACGCGGCGACGGTTGTAGAACCACTCGGTATCGACCAGCACGCCGTCCATATCAAACAGCACTGCCTTGATCATACGCATCTCCTCCCACCTGCCAAAAAGGGACAGGTTTATTTTGGTAGGTTTTATCTGGGGTTTTATGGCGCGACAGACACGCCCTCCCCAGAGCAAAAAGGGGACGGGGCGCAAGCCCCATCCCCTCTCAATCAACCCGTAAGGTCTACTTACTTGTGATTAGTAGGAAAGCTTCCACATGTAGCGACGCATGGTCAGCGGGTGCTGACGGGCCTCGGCGATCTGGTTGCCGTACTCACGCATAACGGCGAGGTGCAGCAGCGGGTTGAAGTAGGTGACGACGCTCGCGGGCACGGCGTCAGCCAGGCCGTAGTCCTTGGAGTCGATCAGAGCGACCTTGGCGCCCATGCGCTTAAGGAAGGTGAGGGCGCGGGCGTCCATCGGACGGGTAGCGCCATCGGACATGAAGAAGACGTAGGGCTTACCCTCGGTGGAAACCTCGAACGGGCCGTGGAAGTACTCACCGGTGTTGTAGGCGGCGGCGTCGATCCACTGCATCTCGGTGAACAGGAAGGCGGCGTGAGAATAAGCCATCTTCTCGGAGGCACCGGAAGCCATGAAGTAGATCATCTTGTCGTCCTTGAAGTCCTCGGCGAACTTCTTGGCGAGCTTCTTGCAGGACTGAGCAGCGTTCTCGCAGAGCTCAAAGACGTTGGTGAGGCCGGTGATCATGTCCTCGTAGTGGTCATAGCCCTCGGTCTGCTGAAGGATCTCGACAGCAAGAGCGATGGCGTAGCCGGGCTTCTCGCACTTGGCAGCGAAGTTGGCGTGGAAGCCGTGAACGATGACGTAGTCAGCGTCGACGGTCAGAGCGGAGCCAGCCTTGTTGGTGAGGGAGACGACCGGGCAGTTGTGCTTCTTGGCGGTCTTGTTGGCCTCGACGGTCTCGGGCGTGGAGCCACCGAGGGAGCAGGTGATCACGAAGGTGTGCTCGTTGACCCAGGAAGGCGTGTCGTAGTTGAACTCGTTAGCAGTGAAGATCTGAACGTTCAGCTTGTCCGTGTTGTTGGCCAGGAAGTACTTGGCGGGGTAAAGGTCGGACATGGAGGCGCCGCAGCCGACGAAAGCGACGCTGTGGATCTCGTGGTTGGACAGGACGTCAGCGACGATCTGCTTAGGAAGGTTAAGGTCGATCTCGTACATTTGACACATTCCTTTCAATTTTTGCGGCGCCACATTGCCGGGCGCTCGCAGGGTTACTGTGGTTTGGACCGAGTCGCCGGCCCGTTGAGGATGCGACAAAGGGACTGTCCCATTGTCGCATGTTGGGGATGGAAGCCTGCCTGGGGTATGGGATGCCAGGCAGGCCCCCGGGGGAAAGCGGTTAGGCGCTTAGTCGCGACTAAGCCAGGATGCCGACCGCGGAGAGGGCGATGCCGCCCACAATGGCGATCACGAGAAGCCAACCGGTGTTGACGTTCTTCTTGATGAGCCAGTACATAAGGCCAGTGAGGCCGAGGGAGATCATCTGGGGCATCATGCCGTCCAGGATGTCCTGGATCACGACGGTGCCCTCAGCGAACTGCAGCGGGGTGGTGGCGCCGATCAGCGTAGCGATCATGCCGCCCACGGACATAAGACCCACGATGCCGCAGACATACATGAGCTTCTCCATGAGGTCGCCGCCCTGAAGCTTGCTCAGGTACTCGTGGCCGCCCTGATAACCCATCTTGGCTGCGAACCAAGTGATCAGCACAGAGGGGACGATGGAGATGAGCATAGCCAGGATCGGGCCCATGATGGAGCCCTGCTGAGCCAGCTGAACGCCCAGGCCAAAGGCGATAACGCGGATGGTGCCCTGGAAGAAGGAGTCACCGATGCCGGAAAGCGGACCCATGAGGGAGGTCTTGACCGCGTTGATCGAATCGGGATCGAAGTTCTCGGGATCCTTGGCGTACTCCTCCTCCATGGAGGCGGAGAGGCCCAGGATGAAAGCGCTCGTCTGCGGGGTGCAGTTGTAGAACGCCATGTGACGGTGGTAAGCCTCTTTCTTAGCAGCGAGCTGCTTGGGGTCGGACTCATCCGGATAGAGGCGATCGAGCGTGGGAACCATGCCGTAGAGGAAGCCCATGTTCATCTGACGCTCGTAGTTCCAAGAGGCCTGGATGGCCCAGGAGCGCCAGAAGAACTGGCTGACCTTCTTGTTCAGGGACACGTCCTTGGTTGCGGTT
This sequence comes from Collinsella aerofaciens, assembly GCA_905213325.1. Taxonomy (GTDB): domain Bacteria; phylum Actinomycetota; class Coriobacteriia; order Coriobacteriales; family Coriobacteriaceae; genus Collinsella; species Collinsella aerofaciens_AG. The sequence continues at coordinate 3,629 of CAJMHW010000004.1, read as the reverse complement.
GCCATAGTGTGTTCCTCCTTAGTCTTCGTCGTCTTCGAGCGGATCGTAGTCGGAATCGACACCGGCGGCTGCATGGGAACCGTTGAACTTGAAGCCCATGAAGACGACAGCCAGGCACACACCGATCAGAGCGACCGCGATGACGGACAGGTTGAGGTAAGCGGCGAGCAGGAAACCGATGAACAGGAACGGAGTCATACCCTTCTTGATCATCATGGTGAGCAGCAGGGCCAAGCCGTAGGCGGTCATGATCTTGGTCGAAACGTTAAGACCAGTGGACAGCCACTCGGGAACCATGTTGACGATGGCCTGAACCAGGTCGGTGCCAACAAAGACGGCGAGGAAGATCGGCAGGAAGTACATGACGGCGTACAGACCGGAGCCGGCGCAGATGTGCATACGGTAGGCGGTCTTGAACTTTCCGTTATCGATCGCGTTATCTGCCACATGGGTGAGGGCGGCGATGATGGAACGGAACACGATGCCGAGGAGCTGACCCAAGACGGCGACCGGGATGGCGATCGTCATGGCGGTCTCGGCGGAAGCGTCGGTCAGGCACGCAAAGGCAGCGGCCACGATGCCGCCCAGGACCATATCGGGCGGAACGGCGGCGCCGACCTGCACCAGGCCCATGGACACGAGCTCGACGGCGGCACCGACGGCAAGGCCGGTGGGCACATCGCCCAGCAGCAGACCGACGAGCGTAGCGCCAACGAGGGGCTGCTCGAAGTTAAGACGACCGAGCAGGCGGGAGTCCCACATGCAGAACACGCCGACGAGGCCGACGAGCACCGCACTGATGAACGTATTCATACCCTTCTCCTTTCAGTCAGGCAAAAGCCTGGTTGATTACAGCTTGGCGTCGATGTCGACGCTCTGATACGTAGGGGTCTGCTGGACATAGAGCTTAATGCCCATGTCGAGCAGCTGGTTGACGTCGGCCTTCTGGGTGGCGTCGAGGAAGACGGAGCTGTCCTTGCCGCCGACCTGATCGGCACCGTCGTGGTTGGCGGTGGCGCCCAGGTTGATGGCGTCGGGCTTGTAGCCCTGGCAGAACTGCAGCATCTCGGCCGTGTTGCCAAAGACGAACATGACGCGCTCGCCGAGGGTGTTGAGCTTGTCCATCTTGGCGAGGGCACGCTCGACGGTGAAGACGTTCAGGCGCACGCCCTGGGGCTTGGCCAGCTTAAGAGCGCCCTTCTTGATGTCATCGTTGGCGGCAGCGTTGTCGACGACGATGATGCGCTCGGCCTGAACCTTGGTGGTCCAGGTAAAGACGACCTGGCCGTGCAGCAGACGGTAGTCAAGACGTGCGAGGACGATCTTGGCGGGACCGGAGCTGTGACGGGACGCCTTGGCTTTCTTGGCGGGAGCCGCGGCGGCCTCGACCGGTGCGTTGGGGTTGGTCAGACCGGTGCGGGCCTCGTTGATGAGGGCCGCGAGCTCGGCGCCCTTGACGGGGACGGGGCTCATAGCGAGCGTCAGTGCCAACGGAATGTTGAAACCGCTGACAACCGTGAACTTCGTGCCGTTCTTGGAAAGCTCGACCATGTTGTTGTTGACCGAGCTGCCGAGCATATCGGTCAGCACATAGACGGTGTCGTCCGCGTTGAACGTGGCGATCATAGCCTCAACCTTATTGGTGATGGGCTCCTTGTCGTCACGAGCAAGCGACACGACGTGGACGTTCGACACGTCGCCGAGAACCATCTCGAGCGTGTCTTTGGCGCCTGCGGCCAGGCCGCCATGAGATGCGAGAATGATCTGATTCATCTTGCCTCCTCCTTTTCGTTATGGTCATTATAACGTCTTATACGTTGCCTATATTGCTAATTAGTATAAAGACCGTTCGCGGGTGAAAATCGACCGTTGACGGGTTTAACGTACTTGAAACGTTGGGGCTGGATAGGCCGGCGCTGGCTGGATAACCCCAGGTCAGACGCCGCACACAATCCTCTATCGCACGAAGTACCAGGGGCTTTCCTGCACGGTGGGTTCCAGCGCGATGCCGGTGCGTTCCTTAAACAGATCCATGTCCTGAGATTTTTCGGTCCACCACGCGTTGGGCTTAAAGGTCATGCTCTCAATGACATGACCGACAAACACACTGTTGCGCAGCTTGGAGAAGTCGGTGTTCATGATCAGGATGGATGCGAGCACAAGCACAATGCCCAGAACCTTGATCGCGCCGGCGGACTCGGCATAGACACCAATGCCCACCAGTACGGTGACGACCGTCTCGAATGACATTACGACGGGAACTTTCGACGTCTCGAGCCCCATGGACAGACCCTGCATATATAAGATGTAGGCCACGGCTGTGGGGATGAGTCCAAAGCCAAGGAACAACAACAACAGCTGTGGCGACATTGCCGCAGCGACATCCGGCCACGGAGCCGCGATGGCCGCCATAACCGCACCGCCAAAAACAAAACCCCAAAACGTGACAGCCAGCGGGTGGACCGTCTTGGTTGCTATTCGGCTAAACACCGCGAGCGACGCACCACAAAGGCCTGCAATCACGCCCGACGTGACGCCCCAAACCGAAAAATGGAAACCGGAAAGGTCGCCATTGGTCACTGCAAGTACACAGCCAACGATGTTAAAGACAATGGCAACGAGCTTGTTGGGGGTCACGTCCTCGCGATAAAGCACGCGGCCGAGCACGACGCCAAACACCGGCGAGGTATAGAGCAGCACCGAGGCCGTGGACATGCCCACCTCGCCCATGCACTCGTAATAGCAGGTGTTGGCGGCGGCCAAACCGACGATACCGACAAGCGCGCAGGGAACAAGCTCTTTAGGGCTTGCCTTGAACAGGGCCAGCGGACCCTGAGCCACGGTAGACCCCTCACCCGGACGGCAGCCCATAAACATCAGGACCGGTGCCAAGATAAGCGCTCCGACCAACAAGCGAAAGGCGGCCATGCTCTGGGACGAAACGCCCATGGCCGAGATGCCGTTTACAAAGATTCCGATGCTGCCCCACATAAGCGCGGCGATCAGCACCAGCACATAGCCCAGATTGCTTTTCTTCAACGCAGCCTCCTCGGTATTGTTTCCAATATGTTTCACACTACGTTATAGTCGTTATATACATTTTTCAAGACACAAATCGGCGAGCGGGAAAATCCGCTCGCCCACACACTCATTGGGTACTCATTAGGGACGTACTTAAATGAGTAGTCGTTGGGGACGTCCTTGGATGACTAGTCATTTAAGAACGTCCATTACAGTCGAAATTGTCAGCCCGGGACCGTCTCGGGCTACGATTGAGGCGCGCCCAGAACGGGCCGCCGACCGGGCGCCCGCGCACGGCCGAACGTCCCTGCCCCCGAGAGGGCCAGTTGGGTGCTGCCGGCGCGGGACGCGCCGCCCCCGACGGCTGATAGGAAAGTGCCGGGCAGGTGCCGCGGCTGGTAATGTGAGTGCCGAGGGGGAGGCCATCCGGTCGAACGACTACCGGAAGGATACCACCGTGAAAGCGCCATCCACCAGACCCGCGGCCGTGCTCGGCCTGGACGTCGGCAAGTCGTCGCACTGGGCCTGCCTGATCGACCGCGACGGGGAGGTGCTGGCCAGCGCCCCCGTCCGCAACAGGGAGGCCGAGCTCGACGCGCTGTTCGCCT
>CAJMHW010000003.1 GCA_905213325.1 Collinsella aerofaciens | reverse complement strand
TTCAAAAAAGGAGCACTTTATGGGAAATGCGTTTGGAATGATCCCCGGCTTGGAACCGGACGAATGGAGCAATGACGCCTGCCGTGGTTATGTCATTATGGCAATGGAGGACTGCGGATTTTCAAAGAAGGATATACGGCGTGTTGTGGGGCAGCTTTATGAAGTATTCGACCTCAACAGCGTGGAGGACGCCAAAGAAAAGTACCTTTCCAGTCCTTACTGACCTCGGGCCACATTGACCCGAAGTGGAGAAAGCTCAAAGGGCGGCACCTGCTGGGTGCCGTCTTTTGACATTTCCCCACGGGACAAGTGGGAAAGGCTGGCATATACACGCACTTTCGCAAAGGAGGTTTTCAATGACGCAAGCTGTCACTTATGAACGAGAAACAAAGTCTGTCGCATTTCAAGGGAAGATCATTGTGCTGGAAAGCCTCACGCCGGTACTTCCCCCGAAGGAGAAAGCACAGCGCAAAAAAGAAATTGAGCGTTGTCTTTACGAGGTGTTCAGCAAATATGGGGACAGATTTCCCTAATCATTCGCAACATTGTTGTCCGGGGCTGCTGATGGTATAATATAGTTGTAAGGTTGGTAGCTCCATTCCAACAAGGAAAGGAGCCCAATATGGAATTTATCAGAGAAGATTGTATTTACGCAAGACAGTCAGTAGACCGCAAGGACAGTATCAGCATTGAAAGTCAGATCGACTTTTGCAAGTATGAATTGAAAGGTGGGAGCTGCCGGGTATTCAAGGACAAAGGCTATTCCGGTAAGAACACGGACAGGCCGGAGTTTCAAAAGCTGCTGGGCGAGATCCGCAAGGGAAAGGTTCGGCGGGTCATCGTGTACAAGCTGGACCGTATAAGCCGCTCTATTCTGGACTTTGCAACGATGATGGAGCTGTTTCAAGAGTACGATGTGGAGTTTGTATCCTCCACGGAAAAGTTTGATACTTCGACCCCGATGGGCCGGGCCATGCTGAATATCTGCATTGTATTCGCCCAGCTTGAACGTGAGACAATTCAGAAGCGTGTCACAGACGCCTACTATTCCCGGTGCCTGAAAGGCTTCCACATGAGCGGGCAGGCACCATACGGTTATCAGTTAGAGCCTACTGTGGTAGAGGGTATCCGCACAAAGAAAATGGTTGCCGACCCCGTAGCCGCCGACCATGTTCGGCTGATGTTTGAAATGTACGCTGAACCGGAAACCTCCTTCGGAGATATTACCCGATACTTCGAGGAACATGACATAAAAATTTATGGCAAATCCATGTTCCGTACATTTCTTTCCCAGCTTTTAAGAAACCCCGTTTACGCACAGGCCGATTTGGAGCTGTACGAATTTTTCAAGAGCCAGGGCGCAGCGATTGTCAATGACGCTTCTGACTTTGCCGGAACAAACGGCTGCTATCTCTATCAGGGGCGGGATGTGAAGGAGGACAAGGACAGGTGCTTAAAAGACCAGATACTTGTTATCGCTCCCCACGAAGCACTCATTTCCTCTGACACATGGCTGAAATGCCGGAAAAAACTTATGGCAAATACCACCTTCCAGCAGGGACGGAAACCGAAGAACACTTGGCTGGCCGGAAAAATCAAATGCGGGCATTGTGGGTATGCTCTGAAAGCCACCCATGTACCAAACAGCACCGGATATTTCCGCTGTACCAAACGGACGGAAAACAAAGGCTGTCCGGGCTGCGGGAAAATCCGCAAAGAAGAATTTGAGCAATTCATTTTCTCGGCCATGCAGGAGAAGTTCAAAGACTTTCAGATACTCCACGGCAGGGAGGAAAAAGTCAATCCGAAACTGACCGCCTATCAAGTGGAGCTGGCACAGGTGGAGGCAGAAATTGAAAAGCTGCTGGACACACTGACCGGAGCCAATGCGACCTTGCTTGCCTACGCCAACAAAAAAATTGAAGAACTGGACACCCGACGCCAGACCATTTCAAAGGCAATCGCCGAATTGAGCGTTGAAACCATATCGCCCCAGCAGATAAAGAAGTTATCCTATTATCTCGACAACTGGGACAGCATAGATTTTGACGACAAAAGAAAAGCCGCCGATGGTTTGATCTCTACGATCAAGGCCACCAGCGACCGTGTTCAGATAGAGTGGAAAATCTGACATTTCCGCTCTATCGCCCCTCATTTCTATTTTATCTTGTTTGTACCCCTTGTACACCGATGTTTGTGAGCACCTTTACCGGGGAATCCATCACGGTGGGTTGATGCACTGCCAACAGACGGTTGCGCAAAGTGCGTTTGCTCGGCGTTTGGATAACTGCATTGGCCGTTTACCGCAGCCTTAGCTCTCAGCTAATGAATTCAAGTTTAATCCTTCCTACGATGTGCTGTGTGCCGGCACGGTAGCCGGATCGTAGGAAGGATGCATGATGAAAAAGCTTGAAAACGAAGTGCTGCTGAGCCGTCGCGCTGCACTGGGCGCATTCGCCACCGTCGCCTTGGGGACTGCCGGTCTTCTTACCGGTTGTGGTAGCGATAAGGCGACCGTCACCGAGGACGCTGGCGATGGCGACAAGAAGGAAGAGGCGAAGAAGGAAGAGCAGTCTACGACTGACCTGGCGGTTGGTGCGACGGTGACCACGGCTGCCGGTCTTTCCGTCGTTGTCGATTCCGTCCAGCCCGGCCTCACAAATTATGACGGTTCGACCATGACGGGCATTCACGTCACGTACGTCAACAATGGTGATGAGGGCGCAGATTACAACATTTACGACTGGAAGGGCGAGGACGCCAACGGCGCTCAGCAGAATCAGGGTTACTACAGCGAGGGCTCCGATGAGCTGCAGTCTGGTACCCTTGCCGCTGGTGGCTCTGTGGCGGGCAATATCTACTTTGATGGCGATATCAAGAAGGCACTGTATTTTGCCAACATGTTTGATAAGTCTGCCACTGCAAGCTGGGTGTTGGCCTAGCATGTCGCTACCGTTGCGCCGTATGGGAGGTGAGGTCGTATGCCCGATAAAAAGCTGACTGACGAGTTGCTCAATGAGCTTCTCGACGCGCCAAACATCGATGGCTATATCAAAGAACACGACTTTGCCGCCCCGTCGCTTTCGAACTACCTGAAGCAGCTACTGCAGGAAAAGGGCTTGGAGCGCTCGCGCGTGGTTCGTATGGCCGATCTCAATGAGACCTTTGGCTATCAGATCTTTACCGGTGCGCGGCATCCGAGCCGCAATAAGGTGCTGCAGATTGCCTTTGCGATGGCGCTGACGCTCAAAGAAACCAACCGTGCGCTGACGGCTGCCGGGGTAAGCGTCCTTAACTGCAAGGACCGCCGCGATGCGATTATCATTTTTTGCATCGATCGCGGGTGCAGCCTCCAAAAGGTCAACGAGGAGCTGTATCGCTTTGGCGAGGAGACGGTGAGTTAGCGGCTGATATCTGAGCCGGCGCAGGTGCCGAACAACGATGCAAACGAACGGGGCGCAGATGCCATGGGGTGTCTGCGCCCTGCGCTATGATGGAGGCTATGGATATTCAGAGCCCAACATATTCCGTTGACGAGCTGACCGCAGCGCTTGCCGAGCACCTGGCGTCGCTCGATCGCGACGACAGCTATCGCGTGGAGCGTGTACTTAAGCGCTCGTCCGTTGAAACAACCGAGCTCGTGTACTTTGAAGGAACCGGCGGTGGTTCGCTCGGTCCCTTTGTTCGTAAACGCATCGATGCTTCGGCTCAAATCGGCGGGGCATACGAGCGTCTGTTTGCCGCTCAGCGGGCAGGCAGGCGTTTTGAGCACCTGCCCAGAATCGTCGATTGTCGTCGTGTGGGCGACGAGCTCAACGTGGTTATGGAATACATCGAAGGGGAGACACTCGGGGCGCTGGTGGACCGTCTGGGAGCCACCCCCGATTATGCGCGTGAATTGTATCCTGCCCTATGCGATGCCGTGGGCGAGCTCCATGCCGGTTTTGCAATGGTGGGGGAGACGTCGGCGCCGGTGATCCATCGCGACCTCAAGCCGTCGAATATCATCGTGACAGGTGCCAACTATACGCCTGATGACGGCCTGACATTTTCATCGCTGGTGATTATCGACCTGGGGATCGCGCGCGTATGGCGCGATGGCGCCGATGCTGACACCGTCAAGTTTGGCACGCGACCCTATGCGCCGCCCGAGCAGTATGGGTTTGGGCAGACGAGTGTGCGCAGCGATGTCTACGCACTTGGGGCCCTGTTGTTCTTTTGCTTGACGGGAGTCGACCCTAAACCAGGGCTCGACATGCGCGAGCAATGTGAGGCATGCGGCATTCCCACTCCACTTGCCGATGCCGTCTGCATGTCGATGGCGCTCGACCCGGCCAAGCGTTTTGCGAGCGCGGAAGCGTTGGGACGGGCGACGCGCGCGGCATACGATCTAAGTCGCCCCGTGCGGCCTCCTGCGCCTGTGCTTGTCCGTACTCCGGCCTCGGAGACGGTGTTGACGCCCCAAGGGCTCCAGAACCCCACAGGGCTTCCTAGGCCTGCCGCCTCCACTGCATGCGGTCTGCTCTCTCGCGTTCCTGAGTCTCTGGGGCGCATTTGGAATACGCTCGTCTTCTTCTCGCTGCTTGTGTTCTTTGCCGGAAGTCACTTTGCCGTCTTTCACCCCACGGGAGCAAACCAAAGCTACCCGACGTGGCTTCTCATAATCGAGTATTTTTTCTTTGTCGATGGCCTTATGGTGCTTATGCATTTTGCGCTGCTCGATAAGCGCCGTCTTCGTCGGCGATTCGCACTGCTCGACAGCTATCGCGGCAAGAAGCTCGCGAAACTCTGGCTCAAGGCATTGGGTGTGCTGCTCCTATGCATGATCGTCATAGTCGCGGTTGCCAATGCGACCGGCGTCGTCGATACCTCCGCTACCTAAAAGAAAAAGGGCCCCATTGGGGCCCTTTGCAGTTGCACTTAGATGCGGTTCATCTGAGCGGCGACTTTGTTGTACCAGTCCTGCCACGTGGGCGGGCAGTACTTTTTGGCCGCAGCCGGGGTAAGGGTGGAGCCGTAGTTGGCGCCCAGATAGGCAACGTGAGCGGAGATGCCCTCGCTCCAGCTGCCAAAGCTGCGCCAACCGCCGCCGCGGGCACTCCAGCCCCAGGCGTTGTAAGAATTGGCGCAATAAGCACCCTTGGTGCTCTCGATGCAGGCGATGGCGGGGGACCAACGGGGGTCGACACCGGTATTCCAAGCGGCGACGGCAAAGTTATAGCCCTGGCCTGCCATGGGGGAGCCGGCGAGATAATTGTCGATGCGGCTCGTCCACTCATTAATGAACGAATCGTAATCGGAGCTACCGGTATTGGCGTTGTTCACCGTGGTGTCGATGGTGGTGTTGGTGTTAGTGGCCTGGCTGCTGGAATTGCTGCCGCTCACGCCCTCGCCCGAGAGCTTCTCAGCGGCAGCGGCCTTATCGGCCTCAAGCTTGGCAAGCTCGGCGGCATTTTCCTGCTCGGCTTTTGCCTGTGCCTCGCTGCGGAGCTGCTGGGCCTGCGCCAGCGCATCCTCGGCGTTTTTCTGCTCTGCCTCAAGCTGAGACTTGGCCTGCTGGAGCTCAGCCTTGTTCTGCTCGAGTTCGGTTTGCATGTTATTGAGCTGTTCGATCTCGTCGACGCTCGAGCTCGTGATCTGGTTGGTGTATTTGCAGGTCGTGATGAACTCACCCAGGCTCTGTGCGTTGACCAGGAAGCTCACGATGGGATTGGTGCCCTTCTGATACTTGTACAGATCGCGCATGGCGGAGCTTGCCTTGGCCTGCTGCTCGGGAAGCTTGGCCTCGATTTCCTCGATGCTTGCCTCATTGGAGTCAATCTGCTTTTGCAGGTCATCGAGTTTGGTGCGGGCGTCGTTGTAGGCGCTCGTGGCGGCTTCGATCTTCTGCTGGGCTGCGGAAAGCTGGTCCTGCGTTGCCTGCGAGGCGGCATACGCCGCAACGGGGGAGAGCATCGGCGTGGCCGTCAGCGCAACGGCGAGCACGGCGCTCGTGATGATACGAGCCGGCTTCGACGCAATGAGCGCTGCGGTGCGATGATTCGAATGCTGCATCCAGTCCCTCTGCAATCAATCGTAGGTTATGGTTCGAACGGTATTCTACTACTGCTTTCGACCTCAACTTGAACCTTAAAGGTTCCAAAGGGTCAAGTTGAACTTGAGGCTTTGGCTTTGACCTGCAGTTATGATGAATTGTTGAGAAACCATAGAGTTCAACTTTAACGTTACAGAGCTCTGTTTGAGAGGAGTTTTGGGCTGTAAAAGCCATCTCAACGTGGGGTTTTATAACTACAGCGTGCCCTTCTGGCGAGCCTGCTCAATCTCTTCGAGGGCCTCGGCGGGGGTGAACGAACAGGTGCCGTCGCCGAGTTTGATTACCTGGATATCGTCGCCGGCGTAGACCTCTCCGCCCTTTAGTACCACGCCAAAAACGCCCTCGTGGGGAAAGATGCAGTCGCCGGCGAGATAGTAGATGGCACAGCGTGTGTGGCAGACCTTGCCGATTTGGCTGATTTCGACAAGCACCTCGCTGCCAAGCTTGAGCTGTGTGCCCAAGGGGAGCGAGAGCAGGTTGATGCCCCGGGTTGTGAAGTTCTCGCCAAAGTCGCCCTCGTGCACATCGAGCCCGCGCGCCTGCGCCGTCTGGATAGACTCTGCAGCTAAAAAGGAAACCTGGCGGTGCCAATGCCCGGCGTGTGCGTCGGAGGCGAGGCCAAATTGCTCTATAACGGTGTCGTGCCCGTCGGCGACGGGTGACTTACGCGTGCCTTTGTGCTTCGACGTGTTGATTGAGACGATGCGGGCGGGCCCGTTGTAAGCATCGTTTGCGGTGCGTAGGGGAGCTGCCGTTTGTGCGCGTTCCGCCAGCTCGTGCTTCGCGGCATTGAGGATGGGATTATCGGTCGGATGGTCTTGGGGCACGTGCGCGCCTTTCGCTCGAGGATGTCAATACACTGAATCCTACAACAATGGTAGGTTCATTGCCCATTGTCATACAACGGTGAGCGCCGTCTTCGTGCTGGCCTTCGTGCTGGACGATTACGTCGATTGCCATAGATACGGTGGAGCTTTGGGCGCCGGCGGCTTGGCACGCTAGAATAAATCAGTTGCGCAAAGGCCGCCCGTTGTGTGGGCAGTTCATGATAGGAAGTTTCCATGGCATTGCAGTTTACAGAGCGCGAGTTCATCCCCGTGCTGCTCGGTGGCGACATCAACGCCTACTCGGTGGCGCGCGCCTTCTACGAGGAGTACCAGGTCAAGAGTCTGGTCTTTGGCAAGTACCAGACGGGCCCTGCGTACCGCAGCCAGATTATCGACTACACGCCCAACGTGGATATCGATACCATGCCCGTGATGCTCAAAACCGTCAACGGCATTGCCCAAGCGCATGCCGACAAGACGATTGTCCTTGTGGGCTGTGGCGATAACTATGTTGCCCTCGTGGCTCAGGCCAAGGATGCCCATGAGTTGGCGGATAACATCGTCGCGCCTTACGCTCCCTATAGCATGCTTGAACAGTGTCAGAAGAAGGAGATCTTCTACGAGCTGTGCGAGAAGCATGGCGTGCCCTATCCGCACACGTTTACCTTTACCAAGGCGATGCTCAATGCCCAGGGTGAGGCGCCTGCCGAAGTGCTCGACCAGATCGATTTTCCTTACCCGATGATTCTGAAGCCTTCCGACGGCATCATGTGGTGGCAGCACGAGTTCGAGGGCCAGAAGAAGGCCTATGAGATTGCCGACCGCGCCGAGCTGGAACAGGTCATTCGCGATTCGTATGCCAGCGGCTACACCGACGATCTGATCTTGCAGGATCGCGTGCCCGGCAACGACGAGTACATGCGCGTGCTCACCAGCTATTCCGACCGCAACGGTAAGGTCCGCATGATGTGCCTGGGCCATGTGCTGCTCGAGGAGCATCAGCCCCACGGTGTCGGCAACCATGCCTGTATCATTACCGAGCCTAACGACGAACTCATGGGCGGCGTGCGCAAGCTGCTCGAGGACCTTCACTTTGTGGGCTATTCCAACTTTGACGTTAAGTACGACGAGCGCGACGGCTCGTTTAAGTTCTTCGATTTCAACACGCGCCAGGGTCGCAGCAACTACTACGTTACCAACAGCGGCTTTAACGTTGCCAAGTATGTGGTGGACGAGTATGTGTTCAACCGCCCGTTTGAGCCGGAGTTTGTGACGGCGCAGGACGAGGCCCTGTGGATGGTCGTCCCCATGGGCGTCGTCGACAAGTACGTCAAGGATCCCGAGCTGCGCGCTAAGGTGCATCGCCTGGACAAGGAAGGTAAGGGCGCCGACCCTTCGTTTATGAAGGGCGACTTTGTCTTTAACCGCTGGCTGCGCATGTGGCACACCAAGCTGCGCCACTTTAAGCTGTTCAAGACGTATTACAAGTAGATGAGTGCGGCGCCCGTCCGGTTTGCATCGGGCGGGCGCGGGTATGATACGCGCAATTGCGCAAGCGTCACCAAGGAGGCGGCGATGGAAAAGCTGGGAGTTATCGGCGGCATGGGCGCCGAGGCCACGTCGTATTACTACGACCAAGTGGTGCGTCATACGGCTGCTGCCTGCGATCAGGAACAAATCGACATGGTGGTGCTCTCCAAGTCGACCATGCCCGACCGCACGCTGGCCATTAAGACCGGCGAGCATGCCAAGCTGCTGGCGACCATGAAAGAGTGTGCCCGGGCACTCGAGTCGCTGGGCTGTGCGCACATTGCCATTCCCTGCAACACGTCGCACTACTTCTACGACCAGATCCAGTCGTTTACGAAGGTGCCGATTATCCACATGCCGCGTGAGTCGGTTCGTTATGCCCTTGCGGGTGCGGTGATGGGGGAGTGCGAGTTCGACCCCAACCTGAGTGTGCCGGCCGAGCCGGTGCATAAGATCGGCATCATGGGCACCGATGGCACCGTGGGCGCGGGCGTCTACGGCCGCGAATGTAAGGCTGCGGGTGTTGAGGTCGTCTATCCCAGCGAGAAACGTCAGAACGATGTGATGTCGCTTATCTACGATGATGTGAAGGCCGGACGTGAGCCCGATATGGATAAGTTCGACCGCGTGATGTGGGAGTTCGCCCGTAGCGGCTGCGACCGCGTCATTCTGGCCTGCACCGAGCTCTCGGTGCTGCAGAAGTACCGAGAGATGCCCGAGATCACCCTCGACGCCATGGATGTCCTGGTGCGCGAATCCATCATCCGTAGCGGTGCCCCCTACCGCCTCTAGCTTCCGACCTGTCAAAAAGGGACAGGTTAATTTTGGTAGGTTTTATCTGGTGAAACAGTAAAGGCCTCGGCTCGTTTGGTGCGAGCCGAGGCCTTTTGCGTTGGGCGGTTGCTGTCAGTGGTGAACTAGAACAGGAAGCCGATGGCGATGAGGGCGATGCTGACGATGAGCACGGCGATGTCCAGGCCTTTGATGGGGTAGCGCTTGTACGAGCTGGCGCGCGTACGCAGGTAGAAGCCGCGCTGTTCTGCCGCCAAGGCTGTGGCATCGGTCTTGCCCACGCTCGAGATGAGCAGCGGCACGCACAGTGGCAGCATGAGCTTAAGCTTCTTGATGGGGTTCTTGGTGTCGTACTCGACGCCGCGTGCGGTCTGCGCCTCCATGATGGCGTTCATCTCCTGACCAAACACCGGCACAAAGCGCAACGCCGTGGTAAAGGTGAAGGCATAGCGATACGGCACGTGCAGCACCTCGACGCAGGCGTTGGCAAGGTCGTTGAGCTTGGTCACCATGAGCATGAGGATGAGTGGTAACGCCACACCCAGCAGGCGCAGGCAGGCCTTCGATCCTGTGATGAGGCCCGTGTCGGTGATAAAGCCCCACACCACGTTGCCATCGCGCATAAAGGCCAGCTGGAGCACCAGCATGATAAGCGCGAGCGGAATCAGCAACTTGAGCAGCGAGAACAGACGGTCGACGACGCCGGCATAGGCACCCAGTGCAAGGGTGAGTGCCAAAAAGCCCAGCAGCGCCACGTAGGTGTCGGACAAGAAGATGCCGACGATGATGGCGGCGGCGAGGCCCAGTTTGACGACGGGATTCAGGCGATGCAGCAGCGTATCGCCCGGCATGTAGTCGATGACGTTAACCACGGTGGACCATCTCCTTGGTAATTCGAACGACATCGGTGACCTCGCTCACCTGCGCAAAAGCGGGCGAGACGGAAGATGCCAGACGGCGCGAGAGTTCAATAACCTGGGGAGGCTCCACGTAGGCACGCCGCATGAGATCGATGTTCGAGAATAGCTCGTGCGTGCGGCCGCGGTCGAGGATGCGACCGTCGGCCATTACTACGATGCGCTCGGCAAAATCCGAGACGACTTCCATATCGTGGCAGACCATGATAACGGCGCAGCCACGCTCGGCCATGGTGCGCACCGTTTCCATGACGGTCATGCACTCGCGGTAATCAAGGCCGCTCGTGGGCTCGTCGAGCACAACGATCTTGGGCTCTACGACCACGACGGAGGCGAGTGCCACCATTTGTCGCTGGCCGCGCGAAAGCGAGAAAGGCGCCTCGTCGGCCGGCAAGCCAAAGCGGTCGATGACGAGTTGGGCACGACGCAGAGCCTCGGCGCGGTCCATGCCGCCAAGCTCCAAGCCAAAGGCGACCTCGTCGAGCACGGTGTCCTTGCAAATCTGGCGGTCGGGGTTTTGGAAGAGGGTCGCGACCTCGCGAGCGATGCGGCTCGTGGGAACGGCTGCGGTATCCAGTCCCGTGACGCGCACGCTGCCCGAGGCAGGCTTAAGCAGGCCTGTGAGCAGTTTGGTGAGTGTGGTCTTGCCGGCGCCGTTTTGGCCGACGATGCCCACGAGCTCGCCAGGATAGAGCGTCAGGCTAAGGTCGTGTACGGCGGCTCCGCCATTGGGATAGGCAAACTCAACATGGTCGAAGGTGAGTACGGGTTCGGCGTCCTTGGCATGAGGGCGCAACGACGGTGCATGCGGGGAACCGGCGGGCGCCTGGGCTTCGATAGCCGCGCGTGCGGGGTCGACGATGCCCGAAATCAGGCACTCGGCCTCATCGACATCCAAGCAAGGGGTACCGCTTACTAGACCATCGGTTTCGAGGCTATTGAAGATACGCGTGACGCGAGGGCAGTCGACGCCGATGGCACGAAGCTCGTCGGTATGCGCGAAGACCTCGTGTGGCTCGCCCTGCAGCGCGATTTCGCCATGGTTGAGCACGAGCACGCGGTTGCAGTACTCCGAGAGCAGGGCGACCTTTTGCTCAACGACGACGATGGTGATTCCAAGTGTGCGGTTTGCCTCACGCAGCGTCTCGAAGACCAACGTGGAGCTGGCGGGGTCGAGTGCCGCGGTGGGCTCGTCGAGAACCAAGACGCGCGGACGCATGGCGAGGATGGCGGCGATGGCTACCTTTTGCTTCTGTCCGCCCGAGAGGGTGGCGATCTCGCGGTCGCGCAGGTCGCTGATGCCGACGGTCTCGAGCGTTTCGCTCACGCGCTGCTCGATCTGGTCGTGGGGAACGCCAAAGTTCTCGAGGCCAAAGAGCATCTCGTCCTCGACGACCGAAGCGACCATCTGCGTGTCGATATCCTGCAGCACACTGCCGACGATTTGCGACACGTCGGTCAGCGAGACCTCGCAGGTGTCGTGGCCGTCAACCATGACGGACCCAAAGAACGTGCCGGTGTAGTGGTGGGGCACGGCACCCGACAGGCAGGCGGCAAGCGTGGACTTGCCGGCGCCCGAGGGCCCGATGATGCCGATGAAATCTCCCTTGTTCACGCTGAGCGAGATGTGGCTGAGCGCCTGCTCGGTTTGCGTGCCATAGGAGAACGAGACATCGTCGACGTTGATGATCGTTTCCATGGATACCTTTCATAGTCAATGGACGTTCTTACATGACCAGTCGTTTAAGAACGTCCCCAAAAGCTAGTCGTTTGGGACAGTCTTTGGTGGTGAAGCACGGAGACGGCTTTACGAGGGCCCCAGGTTGGCGCGAGAAAGAGGAGCGAAGCGTACTTGGGTACGCGAGCGACGAATGAACGCCAAGATGGGGTGGCTCGTAAAGTCGAACGGGCTAGTTGAGCCTAAGGGCCTTCTGGATGGGCAAGTAGAGGGCGCCGACCAGAATGGCGTTAAAGACGGCGGTCATGGCGACGACGGGCAACATGGCGGCGGCGAGCTCGCCGACCACGCCGAGCATGGCCATCTTGATGACCATGAAGATGACGCCGGAGACAAAGGTGGTCAGGAAGGTTGCGACAATGGCGATCGCGGGCTTGACCTGACCGTTCTTGCCGGCGACGTTGACGATGCCGGCCATGAGCATGGCGGCGATGCCCTCAGCGGCAAAATCGACGAACGGCGAAGTGGTGGTGATCTGGATTACGGCAGCCGAGATGAGGCCAATGACGAGCGCCTGGCCGATGTTGGGGCGAACGACCAGGATGGTGAGGCAGAAGGCCGAGATGATGAACTCGGGGCTGATCATGCCGCCCGAGATGCCTGAGATGGCCTTGCCGACGGTGAAGTTGAGGATGAAGCCGGCGGCGAGCAGGATGGCGAGCAGGACGAGGGCGCGGACGTCGAGTTTGCCGCGGTCGGCGGTCTGGACGGTGCGGGGCTGGGTGGCGGTGGTGTTCTGAGACATGGTGAAAATCCTTTCGGAAGGGGGGTGCAAGAGAAAAGCGGGGGCGCGTGATGCGAATGCGATCGGGCTCGAGATAGAAAAAGGCCCCCGGTCGAAACCGGAGGCCTTCCAATCACCTAGAGCGCAAAAACAGGCGTGAGGGACTCACTGTCGACCGATCGTATTCGCATCACGCCACCACCAGTTGTTGAGAGACTTCATCGTGTTCTTCATGTTGGTGGCTCCTTTCGTGATGCCGTGGCGCGGTCGCACCTTGTTGCTGTTGCGCTGCACTATAGCACAGCAAAGTGTGTGCGGGGAAATCTTTTTTGAAAAGATTTCAGCGGTGTTTCCCGCCGGTCAAAAAGGCGGGCGGGACGAACCGTGCCATCCCGCCCGCACCAGTGAGGGATTACTCCTTGTTGCGGCGATAGAGGATATAGCCGCCTGCGGAGATGACGGCAACGCCAGCGATGGCGAATGCGGCCACCATGCGGCCATCAAAACGATCGCCAGTGGTGGGCAGGCCGCCCTTGGTGTTCGTCTTGTTGGTGGTTACCGTGGTCGTGGTATCCGACTTACCAGGCTTCTCGGGCTTGGTGGCGGGCTGCTCGGGCTTAGCGGGCTGCTCAGGCTTGCTGGGCTGATCCGGGGTACCGGGCTGTTCGGGCTTACCGGGCTGCTCGGGAGTGCCGGGCTGATCCGGGGTGACCGGGTCGGTGGCAAGGGCGTCCTTGGCGTAGGTGATGGACTCCTTGAGGCCCTTGGTCTCGGTGTTCAGGTCGCTCGGGGTGAAGCGCTCGTCAAAGTTTCCGGCCTTCTGATAAGCGCGCATCTCCTGGAGCAGGGCCTTGCACTTCTTGTAGGTGTTCTCGGTGGCAGCCTTGCCTGCCTTGTTGGCCAGAGCGGTGCGACCCTCGGTGGTCGTCTCGGCCAGCATAGCGGCGTCAACTTCCTTGTTCTGCTCGATGAGCTCGTTCTGGAGCGCGTCGAGGTAGGTGCGGACACTGGTACCAAGGGTGTCAGGGTTCTCAAAGCAGAGCGAGCTGATGTCCATGAGGACGTAGTTAATGGAGTTCTCGGGCTCCTCGTTGTACACGACGTCTTTCGCATTGCAGTGGTCGAAGGAGACGGTCTGATCGCTGAAGTAGGGGCTAACTTCAGTTATCAGAGCGGAGTACAGCGGGATGGCGACAGAGTACGCGGCACGGGAGAGCATTTCCCACTGGATGGTAGCGACTTCGGGATCATACCCGCGACGAATCTGGAAGAGATTGATCTCGGTGTTGCGCTCGCTGCCGATGCAATAAACGCCATCAGTGTTCGCGTTGAGACCAGGGACGTTCTCTCCGCGGTTGCCGAAGGCACGAATCAGCTCAAAGGTGCTCCAACCAGACTTGCCAGGCTTGAAGAACAGAGGCTGGATTTCGCTGACCATAGCTCCCTTTTGGACGGGTTTTCCATCCTTATCGGTGATAGTTTTAATTTCGTAATCCGTGCCTTCGGTCAGCTGACTAGCAAAATAATGGCGGCCTTGCACATAGCGGGACCATTGGTTAACGCCAGAATCGGCGAGGCTTTCGCCATACGTTTGGGCGACATCGAATTTACCGTCAGCGGAGTATTTGGCGAAACCCTTCTCCACGGGCATGGACTCGATGTCCTTGGAGTGCAGGCAGTTCTCAGTATCGTTCAGGTCGACATCGTAGTTGAGGCTGCCGATGTTGGGGTTGAGTGAGGCGACGTCGTCGGCCAGCTTCATGGCAATCCATTGATGGGCAGAAAGCGTGGCGAACAGCCAGGTCTCGTTGTTGTCGGCGATAATGATCTGGTCGTTAGTGCAAGTGCCCTGCTCGTCGATCAGGCTGCCGAGGAGCTCGACGCCCTCGCGGGCATTGGCGCTCTGGCCCAGGATGACGCTGCCGTAGCTGTACTCGCCGATGCCGGTAGCCTCATCGATTGGGTCTGCTGCTTTGGCATCCTCGTTATAGGAGGTGCTCAGCGTAGCGGAGCAAGAGACACCCTTCTCGTTGATACCGGCTTCGGAGTAGGCGTCGGTGTGGCCCTCCCAATTGGAGGGATGGTCACGTACGTAGCTGTAGCGATATGTAGGCTTATTCGAAGTGTATTCGAAAGCAGACTCATTCGAGCTGTACGTAAAGCCAGCTTCGTGGGCAGGTTCGATGCCGAAGTGTTTGAGGTAACGCGCACCAAAGTCCTCGGCACGGCCGTAGTACGTGTTGCCGTCGGCCGTTAGATCTTTGCCCATGTACATCTGCGTGCAGGCGAGCGCAGAGGTCGGCATGGACATGATGGTTGCAGCTCCAAAGGCGAGGCCTATGCCAAGCTTTTTGAGCGCGTTGACGGGGTGAGTTTTCCTCATATTCCCTCCCAGCGTGCGAAAGCCCTCCGCAGCCAGAGGGCTTCAGCCAATAAAGACACTTCCTTAGCGTAACGAATCGGAAACAATATTCATCTATGAAAAATGCTTACTCGATAAGCGTAATGAAATATGCGATGAGCGGTTTAATATACTCAGTTTGTAGCTTTAGCCAAATAAAGACGCCCTGCAATTACTGCATCTGGATAAAGCGTCTGGAAATACCGAAATGAAAAATCCCCCGCTGTTTGGCAAATGCATAAACAGCGGGGGAGATGATATTCGGATGAATATCATACCAATGTGGAATTACTTCTTCCGGCGGTGAATCACGTTGATCGCATAGCCGACGAGCATGGCCAAAACGATGACGATAAAGCCGAGCAGGGGATTGTCGTTCATGGGGTCCTCCTATTTACCGAGCGGTGAGAATTCGTCGACGATGAGGTCGAGGCATTGCGGAAGCGCGCGGGCGCCAAAGACGCCGGAGTTGCTGGAGATAATCTCGCCATCGAACTGCATGCCCAGCGACGGTGTACAGGTAATCTTAGCTTCCTTGGTCTGGATGATCTTGAACTGCGGGCGACCGAGCACCTTGCCGGCGGGGTCGAGCGCAGCGGTGATCACGGTGGGCAGCAACTGCACGGTTTTTACGGGCTCGATGACCGCGATGTCGACCATGCCGTCGTTCATGCGGCAGTCTGGGAACAGGTTGATGTCGTTTTGGATGACCGAGGTGTTGCCTGCCATGCAGCAGATGCCGTCGAGCTCCTCGACAATGCCGTCATGCTCAATCGTAAAGCGCGCCACTGTGGGATTGGGCGTGGCAAGCGCCGACAGGAAGTAGGCGATCTCGCCGATGTCGTTTTTGGTGGGGGCGGCCTTCATCATGATCTCGGCGTCGAAGCCCGAGCCGGCGATGATGATAAAACCATGGCGCTTTTCGTTGCCGTCCTCGTCGAGCCAAAAGAGCTCACCCATGTCGACCTTGACCGTGCGGCCGGCGCGGCAGGCCTTGGCGAGTGCCGCCGCCTCGGGGGCATTGCCTATGTTGTTGAAGAACAGGCATGCCGTGCCAGAGGGGAAGACGAGTGTGGGGACGCCGCATCCGCGCATCTGGTCGAGCACGTTGGAGACGGTGCCGTCGCCGCCCGAGACCACCACGCGATCGAACTCGCGCACGTCCGCCACGGCGTCCTCGGGCTCCATGCCATCGCCGATAAAGCGCATCACGACCTCGTCGCCGCCCTGCGCGAGGGCGTGCGTGAATGCGAAGATTTCATCTGAGCTGGGGCCCGATGCCGGGTTGTGGATGATAAGGCAGCGCATACTTACGTTCCCGTTCTGTGACTAACCGAGTATAGTTGTAAGGCAATGCCGATATCCTACCCGTGTTTTTCGGGCCTAACCTTATTCGATGGGTTGATATGTACATTTCCACACATCAGGCTCTACTCGACTTTTGCCAGCGCGCCCGCGAGTTCGACGCGATTGCCGTCGATACCGAGTTTTTGCGCGAGCGCACGTTCCATCCGCGTCTGTGCCTGGTTCAGATTGCCACCCCTGCCGAGAGCGTCGCGGTCGACCCCCTGGTGATCGACGACCTATTGCCGCTGGCCGAGCTTATGGCCGACGAGAGCGTGACCAAGGTCTTCCACGCGTGCTCGCAGGATATGGAGGTCATGCTCCATACCGTGGGCGTGCTGCCACGACCGATTTTCGATACGCAGGTCGCCGCCGCCTTTTTGGGCGAGCGCCAGCAGATTTCGTATGGCGCGCTTGTTCAGACGTTCTGCGGCGTATCGCTGCCCAAGACCGAGTCGCTGACCGACTGGTCGCGCCGCCCGCTGACCGATAAGCAGATTGAGTATGCGATCGATGACGTCAAGTACCTGATCGTCGCCTATACCGAGATGATGAGCCGCCTGCGCGAGCTGGGCCGTGTGGACTGGGTGCTCGACGAGCTGCGCCCGCTGGCTGACGAGTCGCACTATCGCGCCGATCGCCACGAGGCGTTCCGCAAGGTCAAACGCATCAATTCGTGCAGCCGTCACCAGTTGGGCATCGCGCGCGAGCTCGCCGCCTGGCGCGAGGACCGCGCCGAGCGCCGTAACATCCCGCGCAAGTGGGTCATGTCCGACGATACGCTGCTGGCGCTCGTCAAGCGCAATCCCGTGCGCGTTGAGGAGTTCCGCAGTATCCGCGGCACCGATCAGCTGGGGGAGCGCGACGTGGACGGTGCGCTCATGGCCATCAAGCGCGGTGCGAGCTGTCCGCACGATCGCCTGCCGCTCTTGGTGCGCGGACATCGTCAGATTTCGCCGGAGCTGGAGAGCGTGACTGACCTTATGTATGCGCTTATCCGCCTGGTTGCCGAGCGCTCAGGCGTTGCGACCTCGGTCATTGCCTCGCGCGATGACCTGGCCGACTACATTGAGCATCCCGAGCAGAGCCGCCTGCGCGAAGGTTGGCGCTTTGAGCTTGTGGGCTCGCGCCTGGACGATCTGCTTTCCGGCAATATGGGGTTGACGGTGAAGGACGGCAAAATCGAGCTCCTGTAGGGAAGCCTAGCCGGTTGAGTGGGTAAAATGCCTCCAACGTGTAACTCGACTCGGAGGAATTCGCATGCCTTATTACTATGGATACGGCTTTGGCATCGACCCGCTGTACCTGCTGGTTGTTCTTGTCTGCACGGTGCTTGGCCTTGCCGCACAGAACTATATCAACTCGACGTACAAAACCTGGTCCAAGGTTCGCTCGGACGGCGATACGGGTGCCACAGTCGCTCGCCGCATGCTCGATGCCAACGGTTGTAGCGCCGTGGGTATCAAGGGTGTCGCTGGCGAGCTCACCGACCATTACAACCCGCAGGACAACAACCTGTATCTGTCGGATGCCAACCGTTCGGGCGGTTCGGTCGCAAGCGTTGCCGTCGCCTGCCACGAGGCGGGCCATGCCGCCCAGCGTCAAAGCGGCTATGCCATGATGAAAGTGCGTACCGCCCTCGTGCCGGTCGTCAACTTTACCCAGAACACCTGGACCATCGTGTTACTCTTGGGCCTGTTTATGAACATTGCCGGGCTCACGACCCTCGCGTTGATCTTCTTCTCGTTTAGTGTGCTGTTCCAACTCGTTACGTTGCCTGTCGAGATTGACGCCAGCCGACGTGCTGTGGCGTACATCGAGCAGTCGGGCATGAGCTCCAAGCAGGTCAACGGCGCCAAGAAGGTACTGACGGCAGCCGCGCTTACCTATGTGGCTGCAGCGCTCACTTCGATCATTCAGTTGCTCTACCTTATGGCTCGCTACAACAGAAACTCCAACCGATAACAAATGGGGCAGGCAGGCGCCGCGGGGATTCGTGTCCTCGCGGCACTGTACTATGTGTTGGACTTAATTTCGCACGGGGCCGGAGCCTCTGTGCTCGATAACGAAAGGAGGCTGCGTGGCAGGCTGGAACCTAACCGGTAATGCCGTTTCCGCCGAGTTCGACGGTTCGGACGAGCAAGAGCGCAAGGAGCTCAGCGTGAGCCAGGCGGTGGAGATCGCCGCCGGTGCGCTCGATGCCATTCCGCAGCTGAGCGTCTTGGGCGAGGTCACGGGTTTTCGTGGTCCTAACGCCCGAAGCGGCCACTGCTATTTCCAGATCAAGGACGATTCGGCCGCCGTTGACTGCATCATTTGGAAGGGTGTCTATCTCAAGCGCACGTTCGATCTGCGCGACGGTATGCAGGTGAGCTTTAAGGGCAGCTTCAATCTCTATAAGGCTACGGGCCGCATGAGCTTTGTCGCTCGCTCGTTTTCGCTGGCGGGGGAGGGTCTGCTGCGTCAACAAGTGGCGCAACTGGCCGAAAAGCTACGCCGTGAGGGTCTGATGGACGAAGCGCGCAAGCGCCGCATCCCGGTGTTCTGCTCCCGCGTGGCGGTCGTCACCTCGCTTTCGGGTGCCGTAATCGACGACGTCAAGCGCACATTGCGTCGTCGCAACCCGCTCGTCGAGCTCGTCTGCGTGGGTGCCAAGGTACAAGGCGAGGGTGCGCCGACAGAGCTCATTGAGGGCCTGCGCCGCGCCGCTTCCATTACGCCGGCGCCCGACTGTATTTTGTTGGTGCGCGGCGGCGGCTCCTTTGAGGACCTCATGACCTTTAATGACGAGGAGCTTGCCCGCGCGGTGGCGGCTTGTCCCGTGCCCGTGGTGACCGGCATTGGCCATGAGCCCGATACCTCGATTTGCGACATGGTGAGCGACCGTCGCGCCTCCACGCCTACGGCGGCGGCCGAATCGGTGGCGCCGGCTATGACGGAGTTGGCCGATGTGCTCGAGGCGCGCTATCAACGTCTGGGTGCTGCGATGGCATCGATGATTGGGTCGGCCCAGGTCGACCTGGAGATGCTCGATCAGCGCGGTCGCCGTGCCTGGGATACCTATACGGCTCGCTTGGGCGATGCGCTCGATGCGGCTGCGTGCCGCCCGTGCCTCAACGACCCAACGTTTATGGTTGAGCGTCGCGAGTCTGAGCTTGCCCTGACGGCCGATCGTTTGTCCGGCGCCATAACGCGTTCGGTTGGGGCATTCCGCTCCAACTTTGAGCGTCTGCCCGAGCGCTTGATCGCAAGCACCTCAGGACTCGATGGCAAGCGCCATGCGCTCACGCTCGCAAGCTCCCGCCTGGAGCATCAGGGGCGCACGATGCTCAACAAGCCAGCATCCGACCTGGGCCGTGCGGCAGCCTCGCTCGATGCCCTGTCGCCGCTCAAGGTGCTTGCCCGTGGTTATTCCATCGCGTACAGCGATGATGGGGTGGCCACGAGCGCCAAGACCTTTAAGCCCGGTGACGCCATTCGCGTGCGCATGGCAGACGGCAACGTGGCGGCAACGGTCGATACGGTCGAGTAGGCCGCGTTTCATAGCGATAAACCTTTAGGAAAGGAAACAGATATGGCAGAGAAGACCCCGGTCGAGCAGCTTACGTACAAGCAGGCTTCACAGGAGTTGGAGCTCATCATCCGCAGCTTGGAGTCGGGTGATATGGAGCTCGAGGAGTCGCTTGAGAGCTATACCCGCGGCGTCGAGCTCCTCAAGAGCCTGCGTACCCGCTTGTCCGATGCCGAGCAGAAGGTCTCGGTGCTCCTGAAGGACGTCGACGGCAACGACGTGCTCGCCGACGGCGAAGCCGCCAACACCGACGACAACCTTTCGTTCTAACCATCCCGACCAAATATAATTACCTTGGTCTGTGAGAAAGGAACCAACCATGTGTGATTGCATCTTCTGCAAAATTGCCAACCACGAGATCCCCTCGACCGTCGTCTACGAGGATGACCAGGTCATCGCGTTCGACGACCTCAATCCCCAGGCGCCGGTCCACACGCTCGTGATCCCCAAGAAGCACTACAGTGACATCGCCGATAACGTGCCCGCCGAGACCATGGGCGCCATGGCCCACGCCATCCAGGAGGTCGCCAAGGCCAAGGGTCTGGAGGACGGTTTCCGCGTCATCTCCAACAAGGGCGTCAACGCCGGTCAGACCGTCATGCACTTCCACATGCACGTCCTCGGCGGCAAGAACCTGGGCGAGAACCTCATCTGAGGACGCACGGCCCGTCGCCTTGGCTGCCTTTGGAGTAACCTATGCAGTTTTCTCAACTCGAATACCTTCAAGCGGTAGCGAACTACGGCGGCGTGCGCAAAGCGGCTCGCGCCGTTCACGTGAGCCCACAGGCTGTCTCGTCGGCAATTAAGAAACTGGAGTCTGAGTATCAGATCGTTTTGCTCAATCGATCGGCGGGGGAGGCTGTTTTGTCTCCGGCGGGCAGAGAATTTGCGCGTCGTGCACGCGTGATCCTGGCACAAGTCGACGATCTCAAAAAGTACACCCAATCGGGGAACGGTGGCGTTTCGCCCGACGGCCACTTTCGTCTTTACGTCCCCTGTCTTCACGGGCGGGGGCGTCTTTTTTCCGAAAACTGGTACGACTCGTTTGAAAGCTCGCACCCTCAGATTCACCTTGATGTGTGGCATCAGCCAACGGCTACATGCTTTGAATCACTTGTGCTTGGCATTTCGGATGCGGCCATCTCATTTGAGGAACCAAGGGACAGTGTCCTTTCTTCGAAATACTTGGGTGAAAAGGAGCTCAAGGTTCTTTCGTGCCCAGCGGGTCATCAATCTGTGGGTGCTATGACCGTTCGTGAGTTACTGGGCGGCAGGTTAGCTGTTCCCATTAATTTGTCGCCCTGTCTCAATGCGATCAATCAATGCCCCGAAGCTCAGCTGGTTAATTTCCGCTTCCGCGACGTCGAATACGGAAACAGAGCGCAGGCTGAGTTTCTTCAAGCCGGGGGATTGATATTGGGTTTTTCTGGCTCTTCTCTCGCATCAGATGGGTCGGAAGTGAGCGAGTACTCTATTGAAGGTTCGCATGACGTAGCCTTGCCCATCTACTTTTGCTATCGACAAAATGCCTGGACCGATCGACACCAGACGGTATTTCTTCACCTATTGCGTCATCTTGCTTCGTGAGGCCATTTGGCCTCGTGTCGTCAAGTGAATGTTGACGCCTTGTAACACATGACTGACGGCTTTGCCCTCATGCTTTTCCAAGATTCCGATTTAGATTGTTGACTCTTGGAGGGCGGAGCATGAAAAACCGTACGGTTTTGCTTTATATGACGTTTGTTTTTCTGTCGAACTTCAGCACCATTTTGTATTTTCTGACGGTTTACCTTGAATTCGTCGGATTCTCGATGGTGGCGATTTCTAGCATGATGATTGCATATCAAGTGAGCAAGTTCATCCTTGAAGTTCCCACTGGCTATATTGCCGATAGGTTTGGACGAAAGACAAGTGGTCTCGTTGGCGTCGTGGGGATGCTTGGATACTACGCCGCCCTGCTTCTCGTCCGTTCTCCTCTGCTTTTAATCGGCGCGTTTGCTCTCAAAGGTTTTGCCGCTGCATGTATGAGCGGGTCCATGGAAGCGATTTACATTGACAGCGTCTCTCTGGACCAGCTCGTAAGGCTTAATGTCGTTGAGCGATTTGTTTTCTATGCCTCTTATGCCCTCTCCGCTTGTGTGGGCGGTTTCATTTCGTCCGCTGGCGCGTATCTCATTGGTCTTTTGGCAGATATCATCGCAATGGTGTTGACGTTGGTTGTCGTTGTCTGCATTCCTGAGATGCGAAGAGGGGACACTACAGCGACACCTGAGCGTGGAATTAGCCCGAAGATGATCGGTGCCGCTATTGCGCGTAACGGCATTCTTCGTTCAGCGTTCATCATGGACTGCTCTCAGGCATTTGCTTTTGTCGCCCTGGAAGACTTTTTCTCACTGTTGCTTGCGGGTCGCGGAATGAATGCCGTCGCTTCGGGTGTGACCATTGCGGTCCAGCTCCTTGCCTCGGCCTCCATGGGGCTTATTGTGCCCAGTGTGATTGCTCATGTCGACAAGGGCCGTTTTGCGCGTATTTGCGGCATCGTGCGCCTTTCCCTGACTGCTCTGTTTTTGATTCCCTTTACTCCGGTCTATTTGCTGCCCGTGTTCTATGTACTGCAGACGGTCGCTTACTCGTTATTTGCTCCAATTAAATACTCAATTTTTCAAAATGCTGTCGATTCTTCGATGCGCTGTTCACT
Source organism: Collinsella aerofaciens (assembly GCA_905213325.1). Classification (GTDB taxonomy): domain Bacteria; phylum Actinomycetota; class Coriobacteriia; order Coriobacteriales; family Coriobacteriaceae; genus Collinsella; species Collinsella aerofaciens_AG. The sequence continues at coordinate 86,804 of CAJMHW010000003.1, read as the reverse complement.
GATTTCGGTCCAAAGCCAGATGGTGGCGGTGGGTGCCATCCTTTTCTATCTGTTCAATGCTGCGTTGAGCAGCATCGCGGGTATTCGAGTCATATTGCTTGTAGCGCTCGGGATTTCTTCTTTGGTGTATATCCCCGCGCTCTTTCGTCTTACAAGTCAAAGGCCATGAGTATTTGGGCACCGATAACTTATATATCAACGCAATAAACCCGAGCGCGAGGGCGTTTGGGTTTATTATTGAAGCGTATGTAACCTGGCGGCGCCACACCGCCTGTTAGTAGGGAGACACATGAACGTTCTGGTCGTCAACGCGGGATCTTCGACCCTTAAGTATCAGGTCATCGATACCAAGTCTCACAAGGTGTCCGCAAAGGGCTCCTGCGAGCGCGTCTGCTTTACCGGCGGTACCTTCACCCACGCTGCCAACGGTTCCAAGAAGGTGACCGAGAACATCGAGTTCCCCGACCACAAGGTCGCCATCGAGGTCGTTCTGAAGGATCTCGAGGCCAACGGCGTCAAGATCGAGGGCATCGGCCATCGCATCGTTCAGGGCGGTTGGTACTTTGGCGACTCCTCCCTCGTCGACGAGGACGTTCTCGCCAAGATCCGCGAGGTCGCCCCGCTGGCGCCGCTCCACAACAACCCCGAGGCCAACGTTATCGAGTTCTGCCTGGAGCAGTATCCCGACCTGCCCAACGTCACGGTCTATGACACCGCTTTCCACTTCAACATGCCCGAGGTCGCCAAGACTTACGCTCTGCCCAAGGACGTTTGCGACAAGCTGCACATCCGTAAGTACGGCGCCCACGGCACCAGCTACCGTTACATCTCCAAAAAGGTCGCCGAGATGACCAACGGCGAGGCCCGCAAGGTCGTCGTGTGCCATATCGGCTCCGGCGCTTCCCTGTGCGCCATCGAGGACGGCAAGTGCATGGACACCACCATGGGCTTGACGCCGCTCGACGGTGTCATGATGGGCACCCGCTGCGGCTCCATCGATCCGGCTACCGTGTGCTACCTGCAGCGCGAGGGCGGCTACACCTTCGACGAGGTCGACGAGATGATGAACAAGAAGTCCGGCCTTTTGGCTGTGACCGGCGGCAAGACCAACGACTGCCGCAACGTCGAGGAGCTCGCCGCCGCTGGTGACCCCGAGGCTCAGCTCGCCTTCGACATGTTTGTCTACAAGATTGCCGCCAAGGCCGCCGAGATGGCCACCTCCATGTGCGGCATGGACACCCTGGTCTTTACTGCCGGCATCGGCGAGCACGCTCCGGCCGTTCGCGCTGGCGTGGCCGACCGTCTGGCCTTTATGGGTGTCAAGATGGATCATGCCCGTAACGCCCTGCGTGGCGACGGCGCTTGGTGCCTGTCCGCCAAGGATTCCAAGGTCAAGATTTTCGTCATCCCTACGGACGAGGAGTTCATGATCGCTTCCGACGTCGAGCGCATCGTCAACGGCAAGTAATTACAAGAGGGGAGGGGCTGGACGGCCAAATGCCGTTTGGCCTCTCTTTTGCGCTCGTTGGGCGATATGCCTGATAGCTATTTATCAAGTTGTGATAACTTCTTATTAACATGCGGCCGCCTTAAGGGGTCTGCGTCGACCGTATTGCACTGCAAAGGAGTCTCATGAACGTACTTGTTGTCAACGCCGGCAGCTCAAGCCTTAAATATCAGCTTTTGGATACCGATACCCGAGAGGTTTTCGCCAAGGGCAACTGCGAACGTATCGGTTCGGACATGGGCATCTTTGGCCACTCCGAGAACGGTGGCGCCAAACAGACCGAGGAGGTCTCTTTCCCCGATCATCGCTCTGCTATCGCTCGCGTGCTCGAGGAGCTTGAGAAGACCGACTTTACGATTGATGGCATTGGCCATCGTATCGTTCAGGGCGGCTGGCACTTCGATGATTCCGCAGTTGTCGACGACGAGGTTATGGCCAAGATTCTTGAGGTGGCACCGCTTGCTCCGCTGCACAACTACGGCGAGGCCGCGGCAATCGAATATTGCCGCGAGAAGTATCCAGAGCTGCCCAACGTGGCCGTCTTCGACACCTCGTTCCACATGACCATGCCCGAGGTCGCCTACACCTACGCGCTGCCCAAGGACGTGTGCGACAAGTACCACGTGCGCAAGTACGGCGCACACGGTACGAGCCACCGCTACGAGTGGATGATGGCCAAGGAGATCCTGGGTTCGCGCTGTCACCGTCTGCTTTCGTGCCATCTGGGCAACGGTGCTTCGCTCGCTGCTATCGAGGATGGCGTGTGCCGCGACACCACGATGGGTCTCACGCCGCTCGATGGCCTGATGATGGGCACCCGTTGCGGTTCCATTGATCCGGCCACCGTGTGCTACCTCCAGCGCGAGGGCGGCTACAGCTATCAGGAAGTCGATGACATGATGAACAAGCAGTCCGGCCTGCTTGCCATTTCGGGTATCTCCAACGACGCCCGCGACATCCGCACGCGCGCCTCTGAGGGCGACGAGCGCTGCCTGCTTGCCTTCGATATGTTCGCCTACAAGGCCATGCAGCAGGCTGGCTCCATGATCGCTTCCATGGCGGGCGTGGACACCATCACCTTTACCGCCGGCATCGGCGAGAACGACTGGTCGATCCGCAAGGCCTTCTGCGACTGCTTTGAGTGGCTGGGCGTACGCATCGACAACAACAAGAACCGCGAGGCCGTTGGTAACGGCCCGCAGGTCATCAGCGCCGCCGGCTCTTCCGTCACGGTCATGGTCATCCCCACCGACGAGGAATACATGATCGCCCACGACGTCGAGCGTCTGACCGGTAGCAACTAGCGCATTCGTCTGCAATTGAGAGAAAGGCCTCCAGAGCAACGAGCTCCGGAGGCCTTATTTGATGGACGAGACGAGCGGGGCGGAAACTCCATCCCACAATCAGCCTCCAAACCGGGACACATTTTCCGGAAGGCCAGAAATCGGAACGCAGTCTATCTTATGGCTCCAAAGTGGTCATTACCTGCAACGCATACGCTCTCAGCAACGTCGCCCATCCATCCAAATTCTCAGCCCCAGCTCGTAGCCAAGCCGCCGTCCACCCCAGATTCCCTGAATGCCACGTGATAGTAGAAGGCCGCACAGGTTAACCCCTGAAAACATTCCGCAGACCAGAAACGCCCCCGTTCGTAGCTCCGAAGGAGCAGAACGGGGGCGTTTCATTGGTCGAGGACGTTTTCAGGGGTTAACCTGTGCGGCCTTCGGGCGAGTACGTCCGCTACTCAGCCATCTGAGCCTGGACGGCGGTGATGGCCACGACACCCACGATGTCGTCGGCAGAGCAGCCGCGCGACAGATCGTTGACCGGCTTGGCGATGCCCTGCAGGATGGGGCCGTAGGCGTCGGCGCCGGCGAAGCGCTGGACCAGCTTGTAGCCGATGTTGCCGGCCTCGAGGTCGGGGAACACGAGCACGTTGGCCTTGCCGGCAACGGAGGAGCCGGGAGCCTTGAGCTGGGCGACAGTGGGGACGATAGCGGCATCGAGCTGCAGGTCGCCGTCGATGGCGAGCTCGGGAGCCTTCTCCTTGCAGAACTTTACGGCCTCTTGGACCTTCTTGGCGACCTCGCCGCCGGCGGAGCCCATGGTGGAGTAGGAGAGCATGGCCACGTGCGGCTCAACGTTGCCCATGAAGGTGGACCAGGAGTGAGCGGAGGCGATGGCGATCTCGGAGAGCTCGTCGGAGGACGGGTTGATGTTGAGGCCGCAGTCGGCGAAGATCAGCGTGCCGTCGGTGCCGAACTGCGGGGTGTCGGTGCACATCACGAAGAAGGCCGAGACCAGCTTGGTGCCCGGGGCGGTCTTGAGGATCTGAAGTGCAGGGCGCAGGGTGTCGGCGGTGGAGTGGCAGGCGCCGGAGACCAGGCCGTCGGCGTCGCCCATCTTGACCATCATGGTGCCAAAGTAGGTGGCGTCCATCACCTGGGCGCGAGCCTGCTCGATGGTAACGCCCTTCTTGGCGCGGAGCTCAGCAAACTTCTGCGCATACTCCTCGTGCTTCTCGGCATTGCGCGGGTCGATGACGGTAGCGCCGGGAACGTTGATCTCGTCGGGGTTGCCCAGGATGACGATCTTTGCCAGGCCCTCCTCGATGATTTTGGTGGCCGCGACGATAGTGCGCGGATCCTCGCCCTCGGGCAGGACGATCGTCTTAAGGTCGGCCTTGGCGGCAGACTTCATACGGTTTAGGAAATCGCTCATGTTACTCCTTACAAGCGTTTCGCTAAGCTCCAGGCACCCGGCTGTTCACGAATAAACCCGCTGCTAGCGGGTTTACCTTTCAATTATGTACGCCGCGGTGCTTGAGCTTTCCTTGTGTGGCAAGCTCATTATAGGACGCATTAGCGCTATAATCGCTCTGATAAATATGTCTCGAAGAATGTTCGAGAAAAGCCCAGCTAACGAGCCCGTGGCTTTTGACAAGGAGTATCGATGCAGATTACCTCAGGCCTGCCTGAAGGCTTTAACGCCGGCGCGTACGACATGATTGTCGTCGGTGCTGGATATGCCGGTGCCGTTTGCGCCCGCCGTCTTGCCGAGACCATCGGCTATCGTGTTGCCGTTTTGGAGCGCCGTAGCCACATTGCGGGCAATGCCTATGACTGCACTGACGAGGCCGGAATCCTGATCCACGAGTACGGTCCGCATATCTATCACACTTTTAACGAGCGCGTGCACAATTTCCTGTCGCGCTTTACCAAGTGGACGGATTATCAGCACAAGGTGCTCGCCAACATCAACGGTACCCTTATGCCCGTGCCCTTCAACCATGCGAGTCTCAAGCTCGCCTTTGGTGACGAGCGCGGCGAGGAGCTGTATCAGAAGCTCGTGGAGACCTTTGGCAAGGATGTCAAGGTGCCCATTATGGAGCTGCGTAAGAAGAACGACCCGGATCTTGCCGAGGTCGCCGATTACGTCTACGAGAACGTCTTTTTGCATTACACCATGAAGCAGTGGGGCCAGACGCCCGATCAGATCGATCCCTCGATCACCGGCCGCGTTCCCGTCTTTGTGGGCGATGATGACCGCTACTTCCCGCAAGCTCCCTTCCAGGGCATGCCGCAGGAGGGCTACACGGCGCTCTTTGAGCACATGCTCGACCACGACCTGATCGACGTGTTCTGCGACGTGGACGCCCGTGACCTCTTTGAAATCGACGAGACTACCGTCAAGATCGACGGCAAGGTCTATGGTGGCGAGATCGTCTACACCGGTCCGCTCGATGAGCTGTTCAATCTCGATCTGGGCGCGCTACCGTACCGCACGCTCGACATGAAGTTCGAGACGCTCGATATGGACCAGTTCCAGCCCGTGGGCACCGTCAACTACACCACGAGCGAGGACTACACGCGCATTACCGAGTTCAAGAACATGACCGGTCAGACCCTGCCCGGCAAGACCACCATCATGAAGGAGTATTCCAAGGCCTATACGCCCGGCTCGGGCGAGACGCCGTACTACGCCATTCTTGAGCCCGAGAACCGTGAGCTCTATGAGCGCTATCTTGAGCGCGTCCAGAACCTGACGAACTTCCACCCGGTGGGTCGTCTGGCCGAGTATCGTTACTACGATATGGACGCTGTGACCAATTCCGCCCTCGATCTTTCGGATGAGATTATCGCCTGCCATGCATAAAGTCATAACATTCGGTATTCCCTCGTATAACGCCGCCAAGGACATGGACCATTGCATCACCTCCATCTTGGAGGGGAGCAATTACGCCACCGATATCGAGATTATCGTAGTGGACGACGGCTCCAAGGACGAGACGGCCGATAAGGCCGACGAGTGGGAGGCACGTTATCCCGGTATCATTCGCGCGGTGCACCAGGAGAACGGCGGCCACGGTATTGCCGTCCTTTCGGGTCTGCGCGAGGCACAGGGCACCTACTACAAGGTCGTCGACTCGGATGACTGGCTCGATGCTGCGGCTCTTTCGACTATGCTGTCGATTCTGCGTGGCTTTGAAGAGCGTGACCAGCGCGTTGACCTGTTTATCTCGAACTACGTGTACGAGAAGGTTTACGAGGGCACGCATACCGCTATTGGCTACAAATCTGCCCTGCCGCGCAAAAAGATCTTTTCCTGGGATCAGATCGGTCATTTCCGCCTGGACCAGAACCTACTCATGCACAGCCTGTGCTATCGCACGGATGTGCTGCGCGAGTCCAACCTTCCCATGCCGCCGCACACGTTCTATGTGGACAACATCTACGCCTACGTGCCGCTGCCGCGTTGCAAGACCATGTACTACGCCGACATCGACCTCTATCGCTACTTTATCGGTCGCGAGGGCCAGAGTGTCAACGAGGCCACGATGGTCAAGCGTCTGGACCAGCAGTTCCGTGTGACGCGCATCATGATGGAGTCGTACCACCTGTACAGCGATGTTGAGTCGTCGCGTCTGCGCTCGTACATGATGGGCTATTTCACCATGATGATGGCGATCTGCTCGGTGCTTACCAAGCTTTCCGAGGAAGATTGCGCCGACGAGCGCCTAAAGACGCTGTGGAATGATTTGAAGGCCTATGACGAGCGCATGTATCGTCGTGCCCGCTACGGCGTGGTCGGGTTCTTCACCAATCTGCGCGGTCGTGCCGGTGACAAAACCACACTCGGCCTATACCGTCTTGCCTCAAAGATCTTCAAATTCAACTAGCTGCCGAGTAATCGCTGCTGATAGGTTGACTGGGCCCCTTGGCCTTTAGTTTGCTACTGCGAACAGTCCTGCTCGCACGGAAAGCACATTAAGTGCTTTCCGGCTCGTGCGGAACTTGTATCAAACTAAAGGCCAAGGGGCCTCTGCTATAAGAATCGATTGTCAGGTTATTTGAATTTGAAGATCTTCGACGCGCGGTACACAGGGGCCTGGGCTGAAAAGAATCTGGTTGGTAGGTTGCCCGGTGGGCCTTGGTTATGTTTGTCGCGAGTTCCGCACGAGCCGAAGAGCACTTAATGTGCTCTTCGTGCGAGCCAGGACTGTAGAGCAGCAAACATAACCAAGCCCCACCGGGTAACCGGTCAGGTTAGGCTACTTCGCGGCGCCGGGGATGCCGTGGGAGGTTTTGGCGGTTTTGGCTCCGTTTACGATGGCGGTCTGTAGGGCCCTTACGGCGAGCATACCCAGTAAGTCTAGGGGAACGGCGGCGCTTGCCTGGGCGCCCAGTTTGCCGCTGGCGAGGGTGTAGATGGTGTCGCCGTCGTTGGTGGTGTGTGTGGGACGGATGGCGTGTGCGTAGGCGTCTGCGGCCATCTGGGAGACCTTGGTGGCTTGTGCCTTAGTGAGTTCCACGTTGGTGACGATGCAGCTGATGGTGGTGTTGGTGCGGTCGAGCGGCATCTGCATGGATCCGGCGGCGGCAAAGGCTGCGAGTTCCATGTCGACAATCTGGTCGCTATCGGCTGCGGCGCGCATACCGGCGACCCACTCGCCGGTGAAGGGGTCGACAACGTTGCCGCAGGCGTTGACTGAGACCACGGCGCCCACCTTGACGGGGCCGAGTGCCACGGCAGCAGCGCCTAAGCCGGCCTTCATGCAGGTGGCGGGGCCCATGAGCTTACCCACGGTGGCGCCCGTGCCGGCGCCTACGTTGCCCTGTTCGAGCTTGGTGGGGGTGTTGTCGAGTGCTTCGCGCACGGCGGCGATGCCGGCCTCAATGTCGGGGCGAACGGTGGGGTTACCAAAGGCGAGGTCGAAGATACAGCTGGAGCACACGATAGGCACCTGCGTGGGGCCGACGGGAAGGCCGATGCCGCGGCTCTCAAGCTCGCGAGCGACGCCGCTTGCAGCCTCGAGGCCAAAGGCCGATCCACCCGAAAGGCAGACGGCGTGGACCTTGTCGACGGTGTTCTCGGGTCGCAGCAGGTCGGTTTCGCGCGATGCTGGAGCACCGCCGCGAACGTCAACGCCGCCGGTGGCGCCCTCGGGTGCCACGATTACGGTGCAACCGGTGCCGGCCTCCTCGTCCGTATAGTTGCCATAGCAAAAGCCATCGACATCGCAGACGTCAATGGCCTCGAGCAGTGTATCCATGTTTAACTCCTATCGGTTTTCCGCCGCGCCTTGTGCCCGGTCGGGATCCGTACGGTACGCCAAAATTGTAGGCGCTGGGGAATACCCAGCGCCAGATGCAATTACGAGAGTTTTTGAATCGCGCGCGCGACGCGGGCGATGGGTAGGCCCACCACGTTATAGAAGTCGCCCGAAATATCGTGCACGAGCATGCGTCCTCCTGTGCCCTGAATGCCGTAGGCGCCGGCCTTGTCCATGGGCTCTCCCGAGGCGACGTAGTGCTCGATTTGCTCGTCGGTGAGCTCGTAGAACGTCACGTCGGTCACATCGACAAAGGACAGGCTCTCGGCGGCATGCGGGGCTGTAGCGTCGCCGGCTTTAACGATGCAGACGCCGGTTGCGACCTGGTGCGTGCGGCCCGAAAGCTCACGGAGCATAGTGCGCGCCTCGTCCTCGGTTGCCGGCTTGCCCAGAATCTTGCCGTCAAAGGTGACGATGGTGTCGGCCGCGACCGTCAGCTCATTGGGCTCGGCATACTCGGCAGCAACGGCAGCCGCCTTGGCGCGTGCCAAGCGCTCGACAAGCGTGAGCGGGGCCTCGCCATCAAAGGGCGTTTCGTCGATATCCGCGGGAATCACGCGAATGTTGTAGCCTGCCTCGCGCATCAGCTCTATGCGGCGCGGCGATTGCGAAGCCAAAATCATAGTTGGATGCCCTCGGCGACCTTCTCGACGGCCTTGTCGCCGGCGAGCGTGCGCAGCAGCTCCAATGCAAAGGGGAGGGACTGTGCCATGCCGCTGGCAGTGATGATGTTGCCGTCTTGCGTGACCTTCTCGCCGGTATAGGCGCCTTCGGGGAAGCTTTTCTCAAAGCCAGGGAAGCACGTGGCATGGCGCCCCTCGAGCAGGTCGAGCTCGCCCAGGATAAACGGGGCGGCGCAGATGGCGGCGACGTGCTTGGTTGCGGCGAACTCGCAGACCACGTCGCAGACGCGCTGATCTGCGCGCAGGTTGGTGGCACCGGGCAGGCCGCCGGGCAGCACGACGCAGTCGTACTCGTCAAAGTTGATCTCATCAAAGAGCGCATCGCAGGTCACGGGGATCTGCAGCGAGCTTACGACCTCGCGCGTGGGCATGATCGAGACGAGCGTGGCACGCACGCCGCCGCGACGCATGACATCGACCATGGTCAAGCATTCAATAGTTTCAAAGCCATCGGCGGCGAGAACGGCAACGCTGGGCATGAGGGTTCCTTTCATAGGCGGCATACAATTAGCCGTCTTATACCCCGAAGACCTCCGCTTGCCACGCTCGATTTCCCAATGTTTAAAATAGCCCCGTCCGAATTAGCTACCCTCACCCATCCTCAACAATCTCAATCTGTAACATCTAGACCCACTTTTGACCCCTAACTGTTACAGATCAAGACAAACGGAAACTGCCCCGACAAAACGTCTAAATCTGTAACATCTACGGACCAAAACCGGGTCTTACTGTTACAGAGCGAGACAGTCCCCAACAGCACCGCCCCGTTCGGGGAACGACCGCCACAGGTACGGCGGGCAGAGGCTCACTTTTTCCTCGGTTTTTCTTGACGGAATCTCACCTGTTGTAGTATTTTGTCCCAGTCTAAAAACGCGTGGACTTTTCTGGGCGCTAGCCACCTTTTTGCCACGCAACCGAGCAGTCGGTTGCGTGGCTTTTTTCGTCTTGGCAGCAGGTACCACATGCACCGCCAGAAGACCGCACGAGCCCACCTTCCGACTGCAGGGAACAGACGCACGAGACGTGCATCTGCAAGACAGCAGACGGAAGGGAGCCTAATGGCAGGAACAAACACAATCAAGCAACAGGCCGCCGGGGCAGGAGTCACGGGCGCGGGACAGGCCAAGGCGGCGCTCCAGGTCTTTGCGGGCGGCGCCTGCTACGGCGCGATGGCCACGACCTACAAGCTCGCCTACGCCGCGGGCTTCACCTCGGCACAGGTGGTGGCGAGCCAGGCGTGGTTTGGCTGCATCTTCTTCGCCCTCGCCACGCTCGCAGGGCACGCACTCGGGCACCGCTGGCAGCGCGTGGGCTGGAAGCTCGCCCTTAAGCTCATGGTCCTGGGAGCCCTCACCTGCCTCACCTCAATCCTCTACTGCTACGCCATGAGCGTGCTGCCCGCCCCGGTGGCGCTCACGCTCCTCTTCCAGTTCACGTGGCTGGGGCTCGTGTGGCAGACCGTCATGACGCGCCGGCCGCCGAGGCTCCTCCAAGTGGTCTCCGCCCTGGTCATCGTCTTCGGAACGGTGTTCGCCAGCGGCGTCTACAAGACCGGCATCACCGGGTACGACCCCGTGGCCCTGCTCTGCGCGCTGGGGGCGGCCGTGTCCTGCTCCCTCTTTGTCACCCTCTCCGGCAAGGTCGAGGCCCCCTGCTCGTCCGAGCAGCGTGGCGTCATCGTATGCGCGGGTTCCGTGGTCATGTCGCTCACGGTGTGCCCGGACTACGTCGTCTCGGGCGTCCTCGCCCAGGGCATCCTGCCCTTTGCCGTCATCGCCGGCTTCTTTGGCATGCTCTGCCCGGTCCTGCTCTTCGGCATGGGCTCTCCGCACCTGCCCGCGGGCCTCTCCACTGTCATGGCCGCCGCGGAACTCCCCGCCGGCCTGTTCATCGCCATGATCGTCCTCGGCGAGCCGCTCGGCGTCGTCGAGTGGCTGGGCGTCGCCATCATCCTCGCCGGCGTGTGCCTGGCACAAGTCCCCTCCCTGCTTGGAGGCCGGGAGGCACGTCGCGCCGCCGCAGGACAAGCCGTCAGCTAGTCACCCCTTCACAGGCGGCCCGCGCGCATCAGGGAAAGGGCCACGGGCCCGGCGCGCGAGGCCGCAAGGACGTTATAAAGCGTCCCCCGCAGAGATGGGGGCGCCAGAGAGAAGGAGGCACCATGCCATTTCCAAAAGGGTTCCTTTGGGGAGGAGCCACCGCCGCCAACCAATGCGAGGGAGGTTATGACGAGGGCGGCCGCGGCCTTGCCAACGTCGACGTCATCCCACACGGGCCGGAGCGCAACGACGTAAGCCGCGGCCTGAGGCGCATGCTCGACTTTGAGCCCGGGTACTACTACCCGGCCCAGACGGGCATCGACTTCTACCACCACTACCGCGAGGACATAGCCCTCTTCGCGGAGATGGGCTTTAAGGTCTTTCGCCTCTCCATCGCCTGGAGCCGCATCTTTCCCAATGGCGACGAGGAGGAGCCCAACGAGGCCGGGCTCGCCTTCTACGAGGACGTGTTCCGCTGCTGCCGCGAGCACGGGATCGAGCCCCTCGTGACCATCACGCACTTCGACTGCCCCATCCACCTCGTCAAGAAGTACGGCGCCTGGCGAAACCGCACCCTTATCGAGCTCTACAAGCGGCTTGTGACGGTGCTCTTCAACCGCTACCGCGGCCTCGTGCGCTGGTGGATCACGTTCAACGAGATGAACATGATCTTGCACCGTCCCTTCATGGGTGCCGGCATCGTCCTCGAGCCCGGGGAGAATGCCCGCGAGGCCGAGTACCGCGCCGCGCACAACGAGCTCGTGGCGAGCGCCTGGGCCACCAAGATCGCCCACGAGGTCGATCCGGAGAACAGGGTGGGCTGCATGCTCGCCGCGGGAAGCTACTACCCCTACTCCTGTCGTCCCGAGGACGTTCGCGCGGCGCAGGTCAAGAACCAGGAGGACCTCTTCTTCGTGGACGTGCAGGCGCGCGGTCGCTACCCCGGCTACGCGCTCAAGATGCTCGAGCGCGAGGGCATCGACGTGGGCATGACCGCCGAGGACGAGCGCATCCTTGCGGAGAACACCGTCGACTTCATCTCGTTTAGCTACTACTCCTCGCGCTGCACCGCGGGCGACCCCGACTCCGTGGGCGGCGTCGCCGAGGGCAACGCCTTCGCCGGCGTGGAGAACCCCTACGTGCGCACGAGCGACTGGGGCTGGGTCATCGACCCGCTGGGATTCCGCATCACGATCAACGACCTCTGGGACCGCTACCAGAAGCCGCTCTTTGTGGTGGAGAACGGCCTCGGCGCCTATGACGAGGTGCTTCCCGACGGCACGATCGAGGACGACTACCGCATCGCCTACCTGCGCGAGCACATCGAGGCCATGCGCGACGCCATCGAGCAGGACGGCGTCGAGATGCTCGGCTACACCACCTGGGGGCCGATCGACCTCGTGAGCGCGGGCTCCGGCGAGATGGAGAAGCGCTACGGCTTCATCTACGTGGACCGCGACAACCTGGGCAACGGCACGCTCGAGCGCAGGCGCAAGAAGAGCTTCTACTGGTATCAACAGGCCATCGCCACCAACGGAGGCGACCTGGGCTAGCCGCCCGGGCAATATCACTAAGGAGATAATAATGGCAGAAAAATACGACGACCTGGCCAGATCCATACTCGAGAACGTAGGCGGCGCCGAGAACGTCGCCAGCGTCGCGCACTGCATCACGCGCGTGCGCTTCAAGCTCAAGGACGAGTCCCGCGCCAACACGGCCAAGATTGAGACCCTCAAGGGCGTCATCCAGGTCATCCAGGCCAACGGCCAGTACCAGGTGGTCGTGGGTAACATCGTCGAAGACGTCTACGACGCGGTCATGGAGGCCGGCAACTTCTCGGGCGGCGCAAGCGCCGACGACGAGCCCCAGGGCGATAAGACCGTTGCCTCCGTCATCATCGACCTCATCTCTGGCATCTTCCAGCCCATCCTGGGACCGCTTGCCGCCGCAGGCATCATGAAGGGACTGCTTGCCCTCATCACCTACTTCGTCCCGGCCTTTGCAAACGACGGCCTCTACACGCTGCTCTACACCGTGGCTGACGGCTTCTTCTACTTCCTTCCCGTCGCCCTGGCGTTCAGTGCCGCGCGCAAGTTCCGCATGAACGAGTTCACTGGCGTGGCAATCGGCGTGGCGCTCCTCTACCCGACGATGGTCGCCCTGACCTCGGGCGAGGCGCTCGGCAGCATCGACCTCGGCGTGGCCGGCACGTTCTCGTGGTACGCCACCGCCCTCGGGGTCCCCATCATCATGCCCGTGTCCGGCTACGTGAGCTCGGTGATCCCCGTCCTTCTCATGGTGTGGTTCGGCTCTATCCTTGAGCGCTGGCTCAAGAGCTGGATGCCGACTGCGCTCAAGATGTTCCTCGTACCGCTCGCCACGATGACGGTCTCCATCGTCTTGGGCTACCTCGTCATCGGCCCGGTGGTAACCCTCATCACCAACCTGCTGAGCGCGGCGTTCTCGTTCATCTTCCAGCTTCCCGTGGTTGGTTCCGTCCTGGGCAGCGCCCTGGTCGGCGGACTGTGGATGTGCCTCGTCATCTTTGGCTTCCACTGGAGCCTCATCCCCATCTCCATCATGAACCTAAACACCCTCGGCCACGACAGCGTGCTCGCCGCCACCATCGGCCACGGGTTCGCGCTCGGAGCGGTCATCTTTGCCATGTACCTCAGAAACAAGGACGAGCGCTTCCGCGGCATCGCCCTTCCCGCGATGATCTCCGCCTTCTTCTTCGGCGTCACCGAGCCGGGCATCTACGGCATCGCCCTGCCCAACAAGCGCGCATTCGTCGTGGCATGCCTGAGTTCCGCCGTTGGCGGCGCCATCGTGGGAATGACGGGCGCCCTCATGTACATCTCGGGCGGCCTCGGCGTCTTCAACCTGCTCAACTTCATCGACGGGACCCCTGGTGGCGCCGGGATCTCTCACATGATCTTCGCGATCATCGCCTCGCTCGTCTCTGCCGTCCTGGCCTTTGTTATCGAGTTCATCACCTACCGGCCCAACGACGAAGAGGAAGGCGCCCGCTAGCTTGCGCCTCTTCTCGACCAGCTCCATGTAATTGAGGAGCAGTTGAGGTGGGTGAGGGCCGAGGGCGATCAAGGTGGCCGCCCTCGGCCCGGGACAACCTGCCAGAAGGCGTTTAGCTTTCTCGGGCGGCGCTGAAATGAACTGCGCCCCGATACTTGGACGGGTCAATTAGCGGCCTATGCCGCACATGGGGACTGATTCCGGAACTCCTCCGGGGTCAGCCCCTTTTGCTTAGCCCGCCTCCTCCTCTTGTTCCAGTGAACGGTATAGGCTTCGAGGTCCCGCTTGAACTCCTCGAAGCTCCGCCACGTCCGGTTCCTGTAGAATTCGTCCTTCAGGCGCCCCGGCAGCAGCTCCGTCGCATGAGCTTGCTCTCGCACGCCGCCGGCCCCGGCCGGGTCCGGGCACCCTTCGGCGCGCCCGTACCCCCTGTCGCAAAGCTCTGCTGCAAGAGTCCTCAGCGTGGCGTCGTGTCCGATTTTCCCGTCCATAAAGAAGCCCCCCATTTCTAATGTTCAAGAAATGGGGGGGGGCGGTTCAATTTCGGGACGGGGATTAAATAATCATTCGGAACAAATTTATTTTTATCCCCGTTCCAGAAAAATCATCGGGCGTGGTCTTGGACAAACAGTCTAGTTGCGCCTAAGGTGGACGACGGTCTCGCAGTGGAAGGTTTGTGGGAACAGGTCGACTGGCGTGATCTTTACGGGGGAGAAGGTGCCTTCTTCGACAAAGCGTTTGAGATCGCGCGCCAGGGTGGCCGGGTCGCAGCTCACGTAGGCGACATCGCGGGCACTCGTGCTGGCGATAAGGCCGATCGCCTCGGGGGCGAGGCCTGCGCGCGGCGGGTCGACCACCAAGATGTCGGCATCCTGGTCGGGGAACTCGCGCACCGCGTCTCCGCCAATGACGTCGACGTTATCAAGCTTGTTGATTTCCAGGTTACGGCGTAGATCGCGCACGGCGGGGCCGTAGGCCTCGACGGCAGCGACAAAGTCGCAGCGGCGGGCGAGCGGCAGGGTAAAGGTGCCGGCACCGCAGTACAGGTCCACGGCAAGCTCGTCTTCCTGCGGGTCGAGCGCTTCCATGACAAGATCGATCAAAATCTCGGCACCCTTGGTGTTGACCTGGAAAAAAGACGGGGCAGACAAGCGCATCTGATCCTCGGCGATATTCTCGGTCCATGAGCCCTCTCCGGCGAGCATTTCGACCTTGGAGACACGGCGGGCCTTCTTTTCGCCCTTGCTCATCACGCGTACGATGCTCGTAGGATGAGCGGCGTCCGCCAGCACGCGGGAGACCTGCGAGCGCGGAAAAGAGCCTGTGGGCGTCCAGAGTGCGACCTCGAGTGCCTTGGTGCGGCGCGATGCGCGAATGCCCACGCGTTCGAGCCCCAAGTCATGGCTGCCGCTTAGATAGTTGAGTGCGCCGACGACCGATTTGAGTGCCTTCGGGAAGCGCTTATCGAACAGCGGACACATATCGACGGTCACGATTTTGCTGGGGTCGACACCGTGCATGCCAAGGCGCACGCGACCGTTGACGACGGTCGGTTCGAGCTCGATTTTATTGCGGTAGCCCCAGTCGTCCTTGGTGTGGCAGATGGGCTGTACCAACTCATCTGCCAGCTCAGGAGCGAACTTGCCGATGCGCTCGAGCGTGGAGCGCAGGTTTTGCTCCTTGGCGGCGAGCTGTGCCGTGCGTGAGAGATTGCCCCACGAGCAGCCGCCGCAGATGCCCACGAAGGGGCAGGGAGGCTGAATGCGATTGGGGCTTGGCTCCAGAATCTCGGTGGTGCGGGCGCGCATGAATGACTTGCCGTCCTGTACGACCTCGGCCTCGACGGTGTCGCCTGCCACGGCACCCTGCACAAAGACGGCCTTGCCGTTGTCGGCGTGCGCCAGCCCGTCGGCGCCGTAGGTCATCGATTCTATAGTGAGCTTCATATTCCTGCCTGTCATTCGCGTTGTTGTTCGCACCATGGTAGCAGGGAAAAGCGCCCCGCATCCGAGGCTTTCCTCAAATGCGGGGCGCTTCTACAAACTGCTTCTACAAACGACTATTTCGTCTTGCCGGTAATGAGCGTCTTAAGACCCAGGCCGATCAGACCCAGGCCCATGCGCACGCGGCCGGGGCGATGGCGCTCGATGGCCTTGGTCTTGCCAGCGGGCTTATCGCGACGGGCGCTCGTCTCGGGTGCGGGCTTGGTGACCTGCGGATCGGGCTGAGGTGCAGGTGCAGGCTCGGGCTCAATGACGGTCGCCTGGACCTCTTGGACCTTGGGTGCTACTGGCTGCGGCTCGGCCTCGGAGGCAGGTTCCGCCTCAATGACGGGCTCGGGCGCGGCCTCGGCGTTGCGATAGGCGCGCTCCAGCAGGGCTTCCTGTGAGTTGAAGGGTTTCTCACCCTCTGCACGCTCCACGGGGACCCAGGTGCCGTCGCTCGTGAGGCTGCGGGCCTTCACGTTGTCGCGCAGCTGCATGCCCATGTACTCGTGCACCAGGGCGCGGCAGGTGGGGTCGAGCACGGGGAAGGCAATCTCCACGCGGTGCTCGGTGTTGCGCGTCATCATGTCTGCCGAGCTCAGGTAAATCATGTCCGAGTCCACGCCGAAAGCATAGACGCGCGCGTGCTCCAAAAAGCGTCCGACGATGGAGCGGACATGCACGTTCTCGGTCTTGCCCGGAACACCGGGCTTGAGGCACGAGATGCCTCGGATGATCATGTCTACGCGCACGCCGGCACACGATGCCTCGGCGATCTTGTCGATAACCTCGCGGTCGGTCAGCGAGTTGAGCTTAAAGAACACGCGGGCGGGCTCGCCGGCAAGGGCGCGCTGGATCTCGCGGTCAAGCCCGCGCATGATGAGCGGTTTCAGTCCGACGGGCGCCACACCCAGGAAGCGGTAGTCGCCGCGCAGGTTGCCCAGCGACAGGTTGCGGAAGAACAGGTTGGCGTCCTCGCCGATGCCGGGATGGGCTGTCATGAGCATAAAGTCGCTGTAGAGTTTGGCCGTCTTCTCGTTAAAGTTGCCGGTGCCCAAAAGTGTGAGGCGCGTTAGCGCCATGCCCTCGCGATAGGTGAGCTGGCAGATCTTTGAGTGGCATTTAAAGCCCTCGGAACCATAGATGACGGTGCAGCCGGCCTCTTCCAGGCGCTCGGCCCACTCGATGTTGTTCTGCTCGTCAAAGCGTGCGCGGAGCTCCATGAGCACCGTGACCTCTTTGCCGTTCTCGGCAGCATCGATCAGCGACTCGCATAGGCGGCTCTGCTTGGCCACGCGGTAGAGCGTGATGCGCAACGAGATGCACTCGGGGTCGTAGGCTGCTTCGTGCACCAGGTCCAAGAACGGGTTCATGGCCTCGTAAGGGTAGAAGAGCAGCTTGTCGTGCTGCAGCACCTGCTCGCGGATGGAGCGGGTCATGTCGATGGTGGGATTGGGCTGCGGCTTAAACGGCGTAAAGAGCAGCTCGTTGCGCAGGTGCTCGGGAATCTTGCCCTCAATGCCAAAGACGTAGCCCAGGTTGAGCGGGATATCGCAGGTAAAGACCGAGCGACGCGAAAGCTCGAGCGCCTTGCGGATAGTCTTGAGCGTCGCCTTCTCGAGCGATCCCGAGACCGCGAGCACTACCGGCTGCAGGCGCAGGCGCTTCTTGAGAATGCGCTTCATGTGCTGGCGGTAGTCCTCTTCCTCCTCGACGCCCTCGCCGTCCGGATCGATGTCAGCGTTGCGGGTGACGCGGATCAGCGCACGATCCAGCGGCTTATAGGAGCCAAAGCAGCTGTCCAGGCAGGCGAGGATGACGTCCTCGAGCAAGATGTAGGAGTAGGTGCCGGTGGGCGAGGGGATCTCGACCACGCGGTTCATCGAGGCGGGAATCTCGATAAGGCCCAGCAGGCTCTCCTCGTCGGTGGCACCGTCCAGACCACAGGCCAGATAGAGCGCGCCATTGCGCAGGTTGGGGAAGGGGTGGCGAGGATCGATGACCAGCGGCGAGATGACCGGTGACACGTAGGCCTGGAAGTAGCGGGTTACAAAGGTGCGCTCCTCGGGCGTAAGCGAATCGATGCGGGCGCGGTGAACGCCCAAGGTGTCGAGCTTGCCCTCGATGCTCTTAAAGATGGACTCCCAACGGGTAAGGAGCCCGGGCATTTCGGCCATGACAGCATCGACCTGTTCGGAGGCGGTCATATTGCTCTTGTTGTCGACAGGTTGTTTTTTGAGCTCCGCCAGATCGGACAGGCCGCCCACGCGCACCATAAGGAACTCGTCGAGGTTGGACTCGAAGATCGAGACGAACTTTAGTCGCTCGAATAACGGAACGGTTTCGTCGAAGGCTTCGTCGAGCACGCGGTTGTCAAAGCGTAGCCAGCTGAGCTCTCGGTTTTGCGTGTACGAGAAGTCGCGCGGCGGTTTGCGCAGCTTTGCGGCGGCTTGCTTCTTTTCGATTTTGCTCGGCATATGCATCTGTCCGTTCAGTCCCCACAAGGGACGGTAGCCTAACACTAATCACTATTGTCTCAATTTAGTCGACCGCTGGCACGGACGTATCGCGTGAACGGTATCTTTACCTACTTCTTACGCTGACAAGTCATAGGACTGACGTCCTGCTCGTCTGCAAGCGGTCTATATCCTCACTCAACTGGTACGTAAGTGTGAATAAGAATGATGGATAGCTGAATATCATTGAATGCAGGCGGAAACGTAAACAAACATCATTTATATACATAAAACCGATTTAGCTATGCAATTCTGAATCAAAAGTTTAGAGATGCAATTGCAAATAGTTTTTAGGAAAAAAGAGCGTTTACCTTAGAAAAGTTACTTTAGAACGCCGAAGTACATTATGGGGGAATCTCGTGCGATATACCGTTCATCGCACTTTGTTGACCGTTCGGGGGCGAGGTGGAATTGCGGGTGGAATTTGGATATAACTAGAGCTGTCAGCAAGCAGCGTCCGCTATGGAAGGGCGCTGAGAGATTCGGCCGAAAGGCCCGAAAGAAAGGTAGGAGGCCATGACGAAAGGTCTGCACGTGCCTTCCGAGATCGGCAAGCTCAGGAAGGTCTGCCTGCACCGTCCCGGCGACGAGCTCCTCAACCTGCCGCCCGACGAGCTCGAGCGACTCCTGTTCGACGACGTCCCGTTCCTGGAGGTCGCGCAGCAGGAGCACGACACCTTCGCCCAGATCCTGAGGGACCAGGGCGTGGAGGTCCTCTATCTCGAGAACCTCGTCGCCGAGGTGTTCGACCAGGTCCCCGGCGCCCGCGCCGAGTTCACCGACCAGTACATCGCCGAGGCCGGCATCCGCGGCCAGCACATGCCGCAGATCGTCCGCGAGAAGCTGGACTCCATCGAGGACAACCTCGAGTTCGTCAAGAAGACCATGGCCGGCATGACCAAGTCCGAGATCGACATGCCCCTCACGGCGTCCACGACCCTCGACTCCCTGGTCAACTCCGAGTCCGAGTCCGACCTGATCATCGACCCGATGCCCAACCTCTACTTCACCCGCGACCCGTTCGCGGTCATCGGCGAGGGCGTCAACCTCAACCGCATGTACTCGGTCACCCGCAACCGCGAGACCCTGTACGGCAAGTACATCTTCAAGTACCACCCCGACTACAAGGACGTCTCGCTGTACTTCCGCCGCGACTGCCAGTTCCACACCGAGGGCGGCGACGTGCTGAACATCAACGAGAAGACCCTCGCCGTCGGCATCTCCCAGCGCACCCAGGCCGCCGCGATCGACGTCATGGCCCAGAACATCTTCTGGAACTCCGACTCCAAGGTCGAGCGCATCCTGGCCTTCGACATCCCGGTCTCGCGCGCCTTCATGCACCTCGACACGGTCTTCACCCAGATCGACGTCGATAAGTTCACGATTCACCCCGCCATCATGGGCACCCTGCGCGTCTACGAGCTGACCGCCGGCAAGAACCCGGGCGACGTGAACATCCGCCTGATCGAGGACACCCTCGAGCACGTCCTGGAGGACGCCACCGGCGTCGACCAGGTCAAGCTGATCCCCTGCGGCGGCGGCGACCCGATCGCGGCCTCCCGCGAGCAGTGGAACGACGGCTCCAACACCCTGTGCGTCGAGCCCGGCAAGATCTGCGTCTACGCCCGCAACACCGTCACCAACGACGTGCTGTACAAGGAGGGCCTGGACCTTCTCGTCGTGCCCTCCGCCGAGCTCTCCCGCGGCCGCGGCGGCCCGCGCTGCATGAGCATGCCCTTCTGGCGCGAGGACCTCTAGGGTCTTCTAGGACCCGTACAGGCCATAATACATACATCTAGCTGCCATTAGATGTCTCCCATTGGGGCGGTGCGGGTTTTCGCACCGCCCCAATCTTGTATGAGGAACGTCAACACGATTGGATGACTGCTTTTGTAAGGAGCTTGGCCATGGACATCAAGACGATTGGCGTTGAGGAATGGCTCAACGTTTGGGAGAAGAGCGCCACGTGGGACATCGCCCAGTCGACGATCTCGTCGCTCACCATGGGCGAGCTGCGCGCGCTCGATGAACAGGACGGCGCCACGTTCTACGAGCGCCTGGACCGCGAGAAGATGAACTACGGCTGGATCGAGGGCTCGCCGGAGTTTAAGGCCGAGGTTGCCAAGCTGTATCGTCGGGAGGTCAATCCCGATCACATTCTGCAGACCAATGGCTGCACGGGCGCTAACCTCAACGCCATCATGGCTGTGGTCGAGCCCGGCGACCATGTTATCGCCGAGTGGCCCACCTACGCGCCGCTCTACGAGATTCCGCGCACGCTGGGCGCCGAGGTCGAGTATTGGGAGCTTCGCGAGGAACTCGGCTGGAAGCCCGATATCGAGGAACTCAAGCGCTTGGTGCGTCCCAACACCAAGCTCATCTGCATCAACAACGCATCTAACCCCATCGGTACGGTGCTCGATGCCGATATGCTAGGCCAGATTGCCGAGATCGCCCGCTCGGTGGGCGCCTACGTGCTGTGCGACGAGGTATATCTGCCGCTCGAAAACACTGAGTCCTTTATGTCGATGGTCGACGTGTACGAGAGGGCCATTGTCACCAACTCGTTGTCGAAGACCTATTCGACACCTGCGGCCCGCGTGGGCTGGGTCCTGGCAGACGAAGAGATATCCAGCCGCATCCGCACCTATCGCGATTACACCATGATCTGCGGCGGTGTGTTCAACGACGCCCTGGCGACCTATGTGCTTGAGCACAAGGATAAGATTCTCGAGCGCAATCGCAAGATCGTGTTTGGCAACCGCGATATCGCGCAGGCTTGGATCGATACGCAGCATCGCGTTTCCTGGACGGCCCCGCAGGGCGTGTCCACCTCGTTTATCCAGCTGGATATTCCCGAGGATGACGAGGAGTTCTGCAGGCGCCTGCTGTCCGAGAGGGGAGTGCTGCTGGTCCCCGGTAGCCGTTTTGAGCTTCCCTGCGGCGCACGCCTGGGCTACTGCGCGAGCGAGGACGTTCTGCGCGAGGGCCTGAGGCTTTTGGGCGAGGCACTGGCGGAGTTCGATCGCTAGGATTCCGATGGTCTTCGGGGGCCTTATCCAAATTAGCCGAAGATAATCGAAAACGGACCCGTTTCCCTAGGGGAAGCGGGTCCGTTTTTCTATACCGAGAAGTCAAGTTGTTACAAATGGGGCCGTAAAGCGAGGCGGTATCCGCTGGGCCTTATACTGAGTTTCCGGTGAACGGTATCAAGCGTCTGGTAAACGGTAATTTATTTATCAGAAATGAATAGGACAAACTTTTTTCTGAATAAAAATGAAAATGGTTGAGACGCGGTGTGAACCGCTAATTCTATTCATAGCTTTATTGGAAATATGCAATTTGAGGATGGTTTAACAAAGTTTAGTTCCATTTGATTTTAGGATTAAAACGCGTTTAAGCACGTAAATACGCTTTATTAAGATGAAGTGTGCCATGCGTGAAGTATATGTGTATGCCGTTCACCCCCTATAAAAAACCGTTCGGGGGCAAGGTGGAAGTATGAGCTGATTTTGGATATAAATATGTCGTCAGCAATAACGCCTCACACGGAGGGGCGCTAACGAATCGGCCCTGACAAGGGCCCGAAAGAAAGGTAGGAGGCCATGACGAAAGGTCTGCACGTGCCTTCCGAGATCGGCAAGCTCAGGAAGGTCTGCCTGCACCGTCCCGGCGACGAGCTCCTCAACCTGCCGCCCGACGAGCTCGAGCGACTCCTGTTCGACGACGTCCCGTTCCTGGAGGTCGCGCAGCAGGAGCACGACACCTTCGCCCAGATCCTGAGGGACCAGGGCGTGGAGGTCCTCTATCTCGAGAACCTCGTCGCCGAGGTGTTCGACCAGGTCCCCGGCGCCCGCGCCGAGTTCACCGACCAGTACATCGCCGAGGCCGGCATCCGCGGCCAGCACATGCCGCAGATCGTCCGCGAGAAGCTGGACTCCATCGAGGACAACCTCGAGTTCGTCAAGAAGACCATGGCCGGCATGACCAAGTCCGAGATCGACATGCCCCTCACGGCGTCCACGACCCTCGACTCCCTGGTCAACTCCGAGTCCGAGTCCGACCTGATCATCGACCCGATGCCCAACCTCTACTTCACCCGCGACCCGTTCGCGGTCATCGGCGAGGGCGTCAACCTCAACCGCATGTACTCGGTCACCCGCAACCGCGAGACCCTGTACGGCAAGTACATCTTCAAGTACCACCCCGACTACAAGGACGTCTCGCTGTACTTCCGCCGCGACTGCCAGTTCCACACCGAGGGCGGCGACGTGCTGAACATCAACGAGAAGACCCTCGCCGTCGGCATCTCCCAGCGCACCCAGGCCGCCGCGATCGACGTCATGGCCCAGAACATCTTCTGGAACTCCGACTCCAAGGTCGAGCGCATCCTGGCCTTCGACATCCCGGTCTCGCGCGCCTTCATGCACCTCGACACGGTCTTCACCCAGATCGACGTCGATAAGTTCACGATTCACCCCGCCATCATGGGCACCCTGCGCGTCTACGAGCTGACCGCCGGCAAGAACCCGGGCGACGTGAACATCCGCCTGATCGAGGACACCCTCGAGCACGTCCTGGAGGACGCCACCGGCGTCGACCAGGTCAAGCTGATCCCCTGCGGCGGCGGCGACCCGATCGCGGCCTCCCGCGAGCAGTGGAACGACGGCTCCAACACCCTGTGCGTCGAGCCCGGCAAGATCTGCGTCTACGCCCGCAACACCGTCACCAACGACGTGCTGTACAAGGAGGGCCTGGACCTTCTCGTCGTGCCCTCCGCCGAGCTCTCCCGCGGCCGCGGCGGCCCGCGCTGCATGAGCATGCCCTTCTGGCGCGAGGACCTCTAAGTCTTTCCGTTTCCGGTGCGGTCCCCCTACAACCGCACCGGCTTCGCCCGTTAAACGGGCAACACTAATACTTACGTAATTCATTTCTTCGAAAGGAATCGAACCATGGGTGTTAACCTCTCCGGCCGTAGCTTCCTCAAGCTTCTCGACCTCACCACCGAGGAGATCGAGTACCTGCTCAAGCTCTCCAAGAACTTCAAGGATATGAAGCGCGCTGGCGTTCCGCACCGCTATCTCGAGGGCAAGAATATCGTTCTGCTCTTCCAGAAGACCTCCACTCGTACCCGCTGCGCCTTCGAGGTCGGCGGCATGGATCTGGGCATGGGCGTCACCTACCTCGATCCGGGTTCGTCGCAGATGGGCAAGAAGGAGTCCATCGAGGACACCGCCCGCGTTCTCGGCCGCATGTATGACGGCATCGAGTTCCGTGGCTTTGCCCAGGACGACGTCGAGGAGCTCGCTGCTAAGTCCGGCGTGCCCGTGTGGAACGGCCTGACCACCGAGTGGCACCCCACCCAGATGCTCGCCGACATCCTGACCGTCCAGGAGAACTTCAACTACGACATCAAGGGCAAGACCCTCGTCTTCATGGGCGACTGCAAGAACAATGTCGCTCGCTCCCTCATGGTCGTCTGCTCCAAGCTCGGCATGAACTTCGTGGCCTGCGGCCCCGAGGAGTGCATGCCCGCTGACGACGTCATCGAGGCCTGCAAGCCCATCGCCGAGGCTAACGGCTGCACCATCAAGCTGACCACCGACGTCAAGGACGGCGTCACCGGTGCCGACGTTATCTACACCGACGTGTGGGTCTCCATGGGCGAGCCCGACGAGGTCTGGGCCGAGCGCATCGCTCAGCTCACCCCGTATCGTGTTACCTCCGAGGTCATGGCTATGGCCAACCCGGGCGCCATCTTCCTGCACTGCCTGCCCAGCTTCCACGACACCAACACCACCATTGGCGCCGAGAAGTGCGAGCAGTTCGGCATCACCGAGCAGGAGGTCACCGACGAGGTCTTCGAGAGCCCCGCTTCCAAGGTCTTCGACGAGGCCGAGAACCGCATGCACACCATCAAGGCTGTCATGTACGCCACGCTCAAGTAAGAGCATCTAGCATCTCGCTCGGGGTGTCTTGCTGCACACCCCGAGCGGCTTTGTCTGGTAAATATCTCGCACCAGGCGGCAGGCACGGCACGGAAGAGCCGCTTCGGGCGAGATCAGTAAATGATTTATGAAGGGGGGATGAGAACTATGACTGAGACCGCTAAGAAAAAGCGCGGTATGCCTTCATCGTTCACCATTCTTCTTGCTCTGCTGGCAATTGTCGCAGTGATTACCGTTATCGTCTCCGGCACGTCCGGTGGCGCGGTTACTGCCGCCCGTCTGAGCGATTTCTGCACCGCCCCGATTAAGGGCTTCGCTGACGCTCTGCCCGTCTGCCTCTTCGTTATGATCCTGGGCGGCTTCCTCGGCATGATGACCGAGACCGGCGCCCTGGACAACGGCATCGCCGTCCTGGTGCAGAAGCTTAAGGGTAATGAGATCATGCTCATTCCCGTGCTGATGCTCATCTTCTCCCTCGGTGGTACCACCTATGGTATGTGCGAGGAGACCGTTCCCTTCTACGCCTTGCTTGCCGCTACCATGATGGCCGCTGGCTTCGACCCGATGGTCGGTGCCGCCACCGTCCTGCTCGGCGCTGGCTGCGGCTGCCTGGGCTCCACGGTTAACCCGTTCGCCGTCGGCGCTGCCGTCGACGCTCTGACCGGCGTTGGCATTGAGGTCAACCAGTCCATCATCATCGGCCTCGGTGCCGTCCTGTGGATTGTTACCACTGCTATGTCCATCTTCTTCGTCATGAGCTATGCCAAGAAGGTCAAGGCTGACAAGGGTTCCACCATCCTGTCGATGCAGGAGCTCAAGGACGCCGAAGAGGCTCACGGCAAGGCTGCTTCCGAGGTTCACAATGAGGTCAAGCTCACCGGTCGTCAGAAGGGTGTTCTGATCGCCTTTGCCTTCACCTTCGTCGTCATGATCGTCGGCTTCATCCCGCTGGCCGACCTCAACGAGGGCGTCGCCAACTTCTTTGACGCTGGCGCTGTCTACGATGCCGACGGTAACGCCGTCGTCCAGGGCTGGTCTGCCCTGATCACCGGCCTGCCCATTGGCCAGTGGTACTTCGACGAGGCTTCCACCTGGTTCTTCCTCATGGCTGTCCTGATCGGTATCATCGGTGGCCTGTCCGAGAAGCAGATCGTCAACACCTTCATCACCGGCGCTGCCGACATGATGTCCGTTGTTCTCGTCATCGCCCTCGCTCGTGGTATCTCCGTCCTCATGGCTAACACCGGCCTCGACGTCTACGTCCTCGACGCTGCCGCCAATGCCCTGGCTGGCCTGTCCGGTGTGATCTTCGCTCCCATGAGCTTCCTGGTCTACTTCGGCCTGTCCTTCCTGATCCCCTCGACCTCCGGTATGGCCACCGTCTCCATGCCCATCATGGGACCGCTGGCTGTTAAGCTCGGCTTCTCGCCCGAGGTCATGGTCATGATCTTCTCCGCCGCCATCGGTGTCGTGAACCTGTTCACCCCGACCTCCGGCGCCATCATGGGCGGTCTCGCCCTGGCCAAGATCGAGTGGACGACCTGGCTCAAGTTTGCCCTTAAGCTCATCGTCGCGCTCTCCGTCGTCTGCGCCATCATCCTGACCGTCGCCTGCGTGTTGCTCTAAGTACCCAACGGGTACCCCACGGAAACCTTGACGATCCTGTAAAGGATCACCTGGTCATCGTCTGTCCGGTGGGGTCAACCCACCGGTAGACTCCTACCTTTAGCCCCCTCCCGTTCCGTGCGCGGGAGGGGGCGCTCTCATGTTGCGCGGTTCTACGAACCGCGCAACCAGTCGACGCTGCGCACCGCCCAGAACGACAATTTGTCATTCAAAAGGCAAGGCATGACCAGAAGGTCTATGCCTTGCCTTTTTCATGCCAACTTGTACGTTCTGGACGTCGCTCGCTGACTTATGCTCAACCTGCGACGTTCCCCTTGTTGGTGCAGGGGGAAGCTTGCTCGCTCTGGTGCCCGTTCGCTGGCTTCAGCTCTGCCTGCGACGTTTTTGTTGTTGGTGCTGAGTGACTTGTTCCCCGTTCTAAACGAGCTGCCCCGGGTCCCCGGTGGTTGCGGTGGGCGTGTTTGGTTGGTGCCTGTTGATGGTCTGGGTATCGGGGAGGGCGGGCTCCGCTATAATCGCCTAGAACATTAAATGGAAACGGGACGGGAGCCATATATGCGCCAGGGTTTCGACAACGCGAAGTATATCGAGCTGCAGGCTGCTCACATTAAGGAGCGCATCTCACAGTTTGGTGGCAAGCTCTATTTGGAGTTTGGCGGCAAGCTGTTCGATGACTATCATGCGAGCCGCGTGCTGCCGGGTTTTGAACCGGACAGCAAGTTCCGCATGCTCAAGAGCATCGCCGACGATGTCGAGGTTATCATCGCGATCAACGCGAACCACATCGAGAAAAACAAGGCTCGTGGTGACCTTGGCATTACCTATGACGAGGATGTGCTGCGCCTGGTTGACCTGTTCCGCGGCAACGGCTTTGCCGTCGCGGCTGTGGTCATCACCCAGTACGCCGGCCAGCCTGCTGCCGATGTGTTCCGCAACCGCTTGAACGCGCTCGGTATTCCCGCCAAGCTGCACTATCCCATCGAGGGGTATCCGCACGATGTCGATCTGATCGTGTCCGACGATGGCTACGGCAAGAACGAGTTTGTCGAGACCACGCGTCCGCTCGTTGTCGTGACGGCACCCGGCCCCGGCTCGGGCAAGCTCGCTACTTGCCTCTCGCAGCTGTATCACGAGCATAAGCACGGTACCGCCGCCGGCTATGCCAAGTTCGAGACCTTCCCGGTCTGGAATCTTCCTCTGACGCATCCGGTCAATATTGCCTACGAGGCCGCCACGGCTGACCTCGACGACGCCAATATCATCGATTCGTTCCACCTTGAGGCCTACAACAAGACCACGGTCAACTACAACCGCGACGTCGAGGCCTTCCCGGTAGTCCGTGCCCTGATGGAAAAGATCCTGGGCAAGAGCCCCTACCAGAGCCCTACGGACATGGGCGTCAATATGGTCGGCTTTGCCATCACCGATGACGATGCCTGCCGCGACGCTTCCAAGATGGAGATTGTCCGCCGCTACTTTACCGCGGTCGAAAATGTGCGCCGTACCGGCGTGGGCGATGAGCAAGTCGACCGTCTCAAGATTATTATGAAGAAAGCCGGCATCGATAAGAACTACTCACCGGCGCGCTCGGCGGCCCTCACCAGGGAGCAACTGACGGGTGGTCCCGTGGGTGCCATGGTCATGCCCGATGGCTCCGTGGTGACCGGTAAGACCTCCACGCGCCTGGGCGCCGCAAGTTCGCTCATTATGAACGCCCTCAAGCACGTCTCGGGCGTCGACCTTGAGCTCGAGGTTATCAGCGATGAGGCGATCGAGCCCATCAGCAAGCTCAAGACGCATTTCCTGGGCAGCAAAAACCCGCGCCTCCACACCGACGAGACGCTTATGGCGCTGTCGATCACCTCGGCCACGAGTGAGACGGCCGCTCGCGTCCTTTCGGGCCTGGAGCAGCTGCGCGGTTGCGATGCCTTCTTTAGCGTGATTATCTCGCCGACGGACGAGACGGTACTGCGCAAACTGGGTATCAACGTGTGCTGCGAGCCCAAGTTTGAGCGCCGCGGTTTCTTCCATCGCTAAGTTTGAAGCACCGCGGTAATTGCATTGCATTTTGGCCGTATCGGGTTAGCGCCCGGTACGGCTTTTTGATCAATAAAGCGCCTATTTCGGCGAAAAATAGCTGTTTACCTGCCTAGAAACAATTTGAGCGGTATACAATAACCGTAACTGTTTCATCCTTAGCGGGATGCCGCATGATGGATATTACCTGCCATCGTGAGGTGTGTCGGTCGCGCACGGCGCGTTAGATGCTCGTGCTCGGTTTGAGGAGGCTGCTATGGCGGGCAAGGGTCGTGCGAGTGTCAACGATATGAAGCGTGTCGAGGTGCTGGTGTTGATGGAGATCGACCAGCAAACCGAAGACAATGGCGGGCCGTATGGTTTCTCGCGCAAAACGCTTGCCGAGCGCGTGGGGGTTTCGCCGTATCGTGTCCGCGCCGCAATCGATCGCTTGGATTCCGAAGGCATGATTGATGTCGTCTCGCGTTATAGCGACGACGGCGGTCAGCTTGCAAATGGCATTTGCCTCACCGAACGTGGCGAGTGGTATCTTGAGGGCGTCCGTACCGGCATGCTCGTTCAAGAAATGCTTGAGGACGAGGTTGCTGATCGGTAGCAGCATGTAACCCTTGCCACAGCGACGCCGCCTGGGAAACCGGGCGGCGTTTTGTTTCAAGATTGAGAAATGCAATCGCACGCGAGAAAAATTGCGAACGGTCCGCGGTGCGAGTATTACAATGAAGACCCGTAAGATGTGGATAAACAACTTCTACGGGAAGCGCAGGTAACTCAATATGACCAAGCATGTGTTCGTAACCGGTGGCGTGGTTTCGTCCCTGGGCAAGGGTATCACCGCGGCCTCGCTGGGCCGTCTGCTCAAGTCGCGTGGCTACAAAGTAACGATGCAGAAGGCCGACCCGTATCTGAACGTCGACCCCGGTACCATGAGCCCCTTCCAGCATGGTGAGGTCTTCGTTACCGAGGATGGTTACGAGTCCGACCTGGACCTGGGTCATTACGAGCGCTTTATTGATGAGAACCTGACCCGCGATTCCAACTTTACGACCGGCGCCATCTATAAGAGCTTGATCGCCCGCGAGCGTCGCGGCGACTTTTTGGGCGGTACCGTGCAGGTGATTCCTCACGTCACCAATGCCATTAAGGACAAGTTCCGCCGCATCGAGGAGCAGACCGGCTCCGATGTAGTCATCACCGAGCTGGGCGGCACGATCGGCGACATCGAGTCGCAGCCGTTTGTCGAGGCCATCCGCCAGTACCGCAAGGAGGCCGGCCCCGAGAACGTCTGCTACATCCACGTGTCGCTCGTTCCCTATATCGCCGCCGCCCACGAGGTCAAGACCAAGCCCACGCAGCATTCCGTCAAGGAGCTCCGCAGCTTTGGCATCCAGCCCGATATCATCGTGCTGCGCTCCGACCACCATATCGATGACGCTATCCGCGGAAAGATCGCAAGCTTCTGCGACGTCGACACCGATTGCGTCTTTACCAACGAGGACTGCGCGAGCATTTACGATGTTCCGCAGCTGCTTGCCGAGCAGGACTTTGACCTGCGCATTTGCGAACGCCTGGGTCTGGATCCGCGTGAGCGCGACATGAGCGAGTGGAACGAGTTCCTGCGCAAACAGAATCACGCCAACCATCACGCCGACAAGGTGAAGATCGCCGTCGTGGGTAAGTACACGCAGCTGCCCGATGCGTACCTGTCGGTTATCGAGGCCCTGCACCATGCGGGCGTCTTCTACGATCGCCATGTGGACGTCCAGCTGGTCGACGGCGAGAGCCTCGACGAGCAGAATGTCTCCGAGGTTTTGGGCGACGCCTCGGGCATCCTGGTCCCCGGCGGCTTTGGCAAGCGCGCCCTGGAGGGCAAGATCCTCGCGGCCGAGTTTGCCCGTGAGCACAAGATTCCGTATCTGGGCATTTGCCTGGGTATGCAGGTGGCCGTGTGCGAGTTCGCCCGCAACGTCGTCGGCCTTGCCGGCGCCAGCTCCTCCGAGTTCGATCCGGACGGCCCGTTTAGCGTCATCGATCTGATGAGCTCGCAGGAGGACGTGACCGAGAAGGGCGGCACCATGCGCCTGGGCGCCTATCCGTGCAAGCTCGCCGCCGATACCCTTGCTCGCGAGGCATATGGCGAGGAGCTCGTCTACGAGCGTCACCGTCACCGCTTTGAGTTCAACAACGCCTTCCGTGACCAGCTCGAGGACGCCGGTTTGGTTATCTCGGGTCTGTCGCCCGACGAGCGCCTGGTCGAGATGGTCGAGCTGCCGCGCGACGTGCATCCGTGGTATGTGGCAACCCAGGCTCATCCCGAGTTCAAGAGCCGCCCGACCAACCCGCAGCCGCTGTTCCGCGAGTTCGTGCGCGCTTCGATCGGCCAGCACGAGGGTGTCGACCGTCTGCAGGTGACGCCCATGAACCTCGCTACGGACTAAGGGTGCCGGCGAATAAGGAACATACCGAAGCTACTCCCTCGTCGCTCGCCGTGGCGGCGGGGGAGTATCTCGATTACCTCGCGGTCGAGCGGGGTTTGGCGCGCAACACGATTGCGGCCTATCGTCGTGACCTGACGACGTACTGCGCCTATCTGGAGCGGGCGGGTATTGTGTCTTTTGAAGAGGTGACCCGTCAGGTCGTGGAGGGCTTTGTTGCCGACCGTCGCGATGGGGGCTATTCCGATGCCTCGGTGGAGCGTGCGCTTGCGGCCGTGAAGGGCCTGCATGCCTTTTTGGTGCGCGATGGGGCTGTGGCCCAAAATCCAACGGCGGCGTTGCGCCTGCCTAAAAAGGCTGAGCGTTTGCCGGAGTATCTATCGGTGGAGGATGTCTCGGCGCTGCTCGATCAAGACTTCCCCGAGGGCGAGATGGGCTTGCGCGACCATGCCATCTTGGAAGTGCTCTACGGATGCGGTTTACGTGTGAGCGAGTTGGTGGGGCTCGATGTGGGCGATATCCATATCGACGATGGCTTTGTGCTCGTTCGCGGTAAGGGCTCAAAGGAACGCCTGTCACCGCTGGTGGGAAGCGCGGCGCGAGCTCTGACGCTCTATGTAACTGAGGGGCGTTCTCGCTTGGCGGCCCATGCCCGCGGAACCGAGACCTCGGCGGTCTTTTTAAATAAGAACGGCCGCCGTCTGTCGCGCCAGGGCATTCATGCCATCTGTGAGCGCTACGGGCGCCAGGTGGGGCTGGTGGGACTCCATCCCCACACGCTGCGTCACTCCTTTGCCACCCATATGCTTGCGGGCGGCGCAGACCTCCGTGTGCTACAGGAGATCTTGGGACATGCCGATATATCGACCACGCAGGTCTACACGCATGTCGACCGAACGCAACTGACCGAGGTCTATCTGGCGGCGCATCCGCTAGCACATCGCTAGCACCTCGCTGACCTGCATATTTATAAATATTAAATGGGACGGGCCCCAGATTGCCGAGACGCACTTTTGCGCGCATGGGCAATCTGGGGCCCGTCCCATTTTTCGCCAGACACCGACGCGGTGGTGGGCCGTGTGTACCGCGGGCGGGGGAGTTTGGGGGCGATGTGAACGGCGTGTAAAGGGACGTAAAAATCGCCTCAAGGTCAACTTGAAGGTTGAGGTTCGCGGGCGTGGTTCTACAGGTGGCATCCCGCTGTTGCTGTAAACACAACATATTGTGTTTTCGAACATATGCTTGGGGGTGTTTTGCAATATATGGTGGGTGGAGTAGTGGGGCGGGGTGGGGGAAGGGGTGGGGAAAGGTGTTGAAAAATGGGGCGGTTCCCCATATTATTAATGACGTCGACAGGCGGGGTGGTTCCCCGCGTACGTGCCATCTGAGTAACCGAGGGGAGGGCGCACATGGGAATGACTGGTGCATACGAGCGCAATCTCGATGCAAAAGGTCGTCTGTCCCTGCCTGCACCTCTTCGCGAGGAGCTTGGAGAGCACGTTCGCGTGTTCAAAGCCCTGGATGTCGATGCTCTGTACGTGTTCTCTGCCGAGGCCTTCGATAAGTGGGTCGAAGGACTCTTCGCGGGTCGTGAGGGCCACGAGGGTTTTAACCCGCGTGACATTAATGACCAGAAGCTCATGAGGGCGATCAACAAGCGCACCACGTCGATGGATGTGGACAGTGCCGGTCGTATCGGTCTTTCCGAGTCTCTCCGCAAGCAGGCGAACCTCGACCGCGAGGTCACGGTTGTGGGCAACTACGACCACCTTGAGGTTTGGGATCGCGCCGCGGCCGATGAGGACGATGACGATGAGGCCCTGCTGGACCTCTTCTTCTCGTAAGGGCAAGGCACGGGTAACGGATGGAGCGTGGGATCTTGACACAAGAATATCGGCATGAACCTGTCATGCTCGGCGAAGTGCTTGAGTCGCTGCGGCTAAAGAGCGGCTCCGTTGTCTGCGATTGCACCCTTGGCGGTGCCGGTCATTCGGTAAAGATGGCCGCGCAGGTGGGGGAGACGGGCCTTTTGCTCGGCGTCGATCAGGACGACATGGCCCTCGAGGCCGCTGGCGCCCGGCTGGACCGCGAGGTTCCCGGCGTTCCGCACCAGCTGCTGAAGGGCAACTTCGGCGACTTGGACGAGCTGCTTTGCTCGGCCGAGGTGCCCGGGGTCGATGGCTTCCTGTTCGATTTGGGCGTTTCGTCGCCGCAACTCGATATCCCTGGCAGGGGTTTTTCGTATAACGAGGACGCCCCATTGGACATGCGGATGGATCCGGGTAATAACACCTTAAACGCAGCTGAGGTCATCAACACCTATAACGAACACGACCTCGCCCGGATTCTACGCGTCTACGGCGAAGAGAAGTTCGCCTCGCAGATCGCGCGCGAGATCGTGCGCCGCCGCGAGCAAGAACCGATCGAAACCACCGGCCAATTTGTCGAGATCATCAAGGCGGGTATCCCGGCTGCCGCTCGTCGGCATGGTGGACACCCGGCCAAGAAAAGTTTCCAGGCCATTCGCATCGAGGTCAATCACGAGCTCGATGTGCTCGAACGAGGGCTTGATGCCGCCACCAGGTGGCTCAACCCGGGCGGACGTATCTGCGTCATCTCGTATCACTCGCTCGAGGACCGTATCGTAAAGAACCACTTTAAGGAGATGAGCCAGGGGTGCACGTGTCCGCCGGAGATTCCGGTGTGCGTGTGCGGCAACGTGCCGATACTCAAGGTCATCACCCGCAAACCCTTGGTTGCCCAGCCTGATGAGGTTGAGCGCAACCCTCGGGCGAGATCAGCCAAAATCCGCGTGGCGCAGCGTCTGTAGACGCGACCGCGCGATATTGGACCTCCCGCTCGCACCATAAACGAAGCTTAAACACACTACCAACGTACTCGGGATGGGAGGCGGCATATCATGGGCTACAACACTTCAAGCGCAGCACTCGCCTATGATATGAACGCCATGCCCGCCTATCGTGAGACGCCGCAGGCCCCCGTTGCTCCCCGTGAGCAGCGCGCGCCGCGCTTTGATGTCTACACGGGCGCGGGCCGTCAGGCAAACCAGGTGGTAAGCCCGGTTTTCATGAGCGTTCTTAAAACGTTTTGCATCATTGCGGCTATCTTCATGACGATCGGCGTCGCCCGCGTGGCGCTCGCCGGCGTTACGGCCCAGGTGCTCAACAGCAACGCCGAGCTTACCAACACGCTCGAAAAGGCGACCGATGAGAGCTCCGACCTGGAGGTCATGCATTCGGTCTATGGCGCCGACACGCGCATTCGCGACCTTGCGGGCGCTTATGGCATGGTGGAGCCCGGCGAGAGCGTTACACTTGACTTTTCGCAGGATGCAGCCGCGGGCGCCAACGCGACCGCGACCGCTCAGTAGCAAGACGGTAGCTGAGTATGACAAATGACTATCGCCGCGGTTCCGATGGGGGCCGCGGTTCTGGACGTCCCTCGTCGCGGGGACGTTCTGGTTATCAAGGAACGGGTCGGCAATCTTACAACGCCGGGCAGTCCCGTGGCAACGACCCGGCGTCGCGACTTCGCGGCTCGGGCGGCCCTCAAGTGCATAACACCAGGTCGCGCAAGAGTTCGTCGACCGAATGGCTCACAGGCGCGCCTCTGCCTCGCCGCAAAGCCGTCATGGGCTTCATTGGGCTTGGCTTGGGCTTGGGCGTCTTTCGCCTTGCCGACTATCAAATTGTCGAAGCCGATAAACTGCGCGAGCGTGCCGATGCGCGCCGCCTGCTTGCGCAGACCCTCTATGCCAAACGCGGCACCATCTACGACCGCAACGGCAACGTGTTGGCGTCGTCGGTCGAATGTCGCAACATCGCCGTGAACCCGCAGCTTGTCGAGGATGTTGACAAGACGGTGTCGGCGCTGGTCAAGGCAACTGGAATCGATAAAAAGACCTGCCGCAAGCTCGTCGAGTCCGATGGAACCTGGGTGTATATCAAGCGCCAGGTGGACGAAGACGATGTTGCGGCGCTGGAGAAGAAGAACCTGCCCGGCGTGCTTTTTGAGCAGGCCATGAAGCGTGTATATCCATACGGCAATCTGGCATCGCAGGTGCTGGGTGTAGTGAATGTAGACAACGACGGCTTGACGGGTCTCGAAAAGCAATACAACAAGCTTCTGACCGGCACGAACGGTTCTCTCGTACGCGAGCGCGCGAGGGACGGCAGCTATATCGCGGGCGGTGCCTATAAAAAGGTGGCTGCGGTCGACGGCGTTGATATCGTGACGACGCTCGACGTCAATATCCAGCGTGCGGCCGAGGATGCCCTGGCAGAGGCTGTCGAGAAGACAAAGGCCAAGAACGGCTCGGCGCTGGTCACCGATCCTACGACAGGCGAGATCTTGGCAGCCTGCTCGTATCCGACTTACGACCAGACCGATCTGGAAAACGCCAAGACCGAGGATATGAACTTGCGCCTGGTCACCGACGCCTACGAGCCCGGCTCGGTCTTTAAGACGCTCGTGGCGGGCGCCGGCTTCGACTTGGGTGTCGTGCGATCGAGTACGTCGTTTGAGGTGCCGGCGAGCATCAAGGTGGGCGACGATACCGTCACCGATGCCGACAAGCGCGACTACGCCATGACCATGGATGTGCGCGAGATGATGCGCCGTTCGTCCAACGTGGGCTTTGTCCTGGTGGGGCGCAAGATCGGTGCCGACGACTTTGCCACCTATGTGGACAAGTGGGGCATCGGTCACAGCTCTGGTGTAGATTTTCCGGGCGAGAGCCTGGGTATCGTCAAGGAGCGTGACCAGTATGACGGCGCCACGCTGGGCTCGATGAGCTTTGGACAGGCACTGTCTGTCTCGCCGATTGAGATCGCACGTGCCGTGGGCGGCATCGCCAACGGCGGCGTGATGATGACACCGCACTTCTATAAGTCCAGCAAAGGCGACGAGAAGGACTGGGGCGAAGGCGAGCGCGCGATTTCGGAGGACGCCGCATCCCAGGTGACATCGTGCATGCAGACGGTCGTGTCCGAGGGAACGGGCGTTGGCGGCGCGGTTGACGGCTATGACGTAGCGGGTAAGACCGGTACGGCCGAACGTGCCGACGAGAACGGCGGCTACCTCAAGGAGAACTACATGTCGTCCTTTATGGGCTTTGCACCGGCACAATCGCCCAAGGTGCTGTGCTATATCACGCTCGACGGAACGCCGAGCGGCTCAGATGCCGCTGCGGTGCCGTTCCAGTCCATTATGGCCAACGCGCTCGACGTGCTGGGTATCCCGCACACGAAGTAGGGGGTTACAATCTTTGGGGCGTGGTTTGTTGTCCCATATGAGGGTGTTCACATGCCCTGCACCACGCATGTGCGGCGCTGGGATACAATACGCCGATAGCATTATTAGGTTTACAGGGGAGCTGCAATGATAGAGATCGCCGTCAACAACCTCGCGGCCGCAACTGGGGCCCGAACCGTGACGGGAGAAGCCGATCGGGTATGCCGCGGGTGCGTTATCGACTCGCGCCAGGTCGAGGAAGGGACGATTTTCGTCGCCTTTCCCGGTGAAAACGTCGACGGCAATGATTTTGCTTCCCGTGCCGTCCAGTCGGGTGCCGGCGCCGTCGTGATGACGCGTGAGCCCGAGGCCGAGCTGGTCTCGCTGGCGCAGGACAAGGGCTGTGCCATCTTGCTGACCGATGATCCCGAGGAGTTTCTGCTGCGTTTGGCGCACGCGTATCGCCTGGAGCTTGGCTGCCTGGTCGTTGGTATTACCGGTTCCATCGGCAAGACGACGACCAAGGACGTGCTCGCCGCCGTGCTCGCCAAGCGCTATCGTGTCTGGGCCACCAAGGGCAATTTCAATAACCTGATCGGCATGCCGCTCACGGTGCTTTCCGCTCCGGCCGATACCGAGGTCCTGGTGCTCGAGATGGGCATGAACCATTTCCACGAGATTGAGCGCCTGTCCCAGTCCGCCAATCCCAACCTTGCCATCGTGAGCAAGATTGGTACCTCTCATATCGGCATTTTGGGTAGCCGCGAGAACATCGCCCGCGCTAAGGCCGAGATTGTCCAGGGTATGTGCGCCGCCGGCGACTTCTTGCCGCTGCTGGTTTTGGGCGGCGAGGACGACTATACACCGTTCATTCGCGATACGTTCGCCCAGCCTGCTGGTATCGACGTGATGCTGGCCGGCGTCTCGGACGATGATGAGGTCCGTGCCCGCGACATTCGTGTTGATGACGAGGGCCGTCCGGTCTTTACGCTCGATTTTGGCCAGGGTGAGACGACCGATACCATGCTTGCCATCCCCGGCGTGCAGTCCGTCCCAAATGCCGTTAAGGCCGCCGCAGTTGCCTATCGCCTGGGCGTGACGCCCGAGCAGATCGATGCTGCCTTTAGAGGCCTCACGATCACCGGTCACCGCCAGGAGATCAAGCGCGCCAAGAGCGGTGCCCGCGTCATTGACGATTCCTATAACGCCAGTGCCGAATCTATGGCTGCTGGCCTCGATCTGCTGTGCTCGCTTTCGTGCACGGGGTCTCGTATGGCGATCCTGGGCGAGATGGGCGAGATGGGCGATGAGGCTCCTCGCATGCATGAGCTCGTGGGCGCCTATGCCGCCGCCAAGAAGCTCGACATGCTGGCGTGCGTGGGTGGTGAGCTGGCCCAGCTTATGGCCGATGCCGCGCGCATGATGGGCATGGACGAGGACCGCATCCAGGTGTTCTCCGATTATCAGCAGGTGCTCGACCGCATGGGCGGCGCGCTTGAAAAACATGATGTTGTACTGGTCAAGGGTTCCCGTTTTGTTGAGCTCGACCGCTTTGTGGAAGGTGTGTGCTAGCCCATGTTCGGCAATCCCTCGTATCCAACGTATCAGGCTTTTTTGGGGCTTGGCATCGCCGCTGCCATTGCGCTGCTGCTCATGCCGTGGTGGATCAAGCTGCTCAAGGTCGAGGGTATCGGCCAGCAGGTTCGTGCCGACGGCCCCAAGCGTCATTTGGTTAAGCAGGGAACGCCCACCATGGGTGGCGTTGTCATCCTCGTCGCGATCTCGCTGACCTGCCTGCTGATAGGCAAGCTCACCACCGAGCTCGTGCTCGTGCTGCTCGCCACGCTGGCGACCGGCGTGCTGGGCCTGATCGACGACCTGACCTCCGTTACGCACGGGCGCTCGCTCGGTCTGACGCCTCATGCCAAGATGATCGGCCTAACCATTATCTGTGTCACCTTTACGGTACTTGCCGT
The DNA here is from genome assembly GCA_905213325.1 of Collinsella aerofaciens. GTDB lineage: Bacteria > Actinomycetota > Coriobacteriia > Coriobacteriales > Coriobacteriaceae > Collinsella > Collinsella aerofaciens_AG. The sequence continues at coordinate 49,156 of CAJMHW010000003.1, read as the reverse complement.
CAACTGGTGCGGCGTCGCCCCCGAGATTCGTTTTCCCGGCGGCCTGACGATTGACCTCGGTGTTCTTTCGACCACCATCTGCGGCCTTTCGTTCCCGTGGCTCTACATTGTCTTTTGCTGGCTGATGATCGCCGGTCTTTCTAATGCCGTGAACCTGACCGATGGCCTTGACGGTCTTGCTGGCGGCACCTCCATGATCGCCATGCTCGCCATGGCTGCCATGGCGTTTTTGCACGGAGACGTGAACCTGTCCATCTTCTGCACCGCGTGTGCCGGTGCCTGCTTGGGCTTTCTGTGGTTCAACTGCTATCCGGCGAGCATCTTTATGGGCGATACCGGCTCGCTTGCCCTGGGCGCCGCGTTTGCCTGCACGTCCATCATGACCAACACCGAGGTCGTCTCCCTCATCATCGGCGGCCTGTTTATCGTTGAGACCCTGTCGGTCATGATTCAGGTTGTCTACTTCCACTTTACGCACAAGCGCGTCTTCCTTATGGCGCCCATCCATCATCATTTCGAAAAGAAGGGCTGGGCCGAGACCAAGGTCGTCATCCGTTTTTGGATTATCGCTGCGGCCTTTGGTGCCGTTGGCCTTGCTTTGTTCTTCCAGTTGGGATAGTGGTCTTTCATGCCTCTTGCTGATGTCTTTAGCCTGCTCGTTTTGGGTCAGGGCAAATCCGGTCTCGATGTCGCCCGCTGGGCGCTGGCACATCCCGAGCGCGTAAGCGCCGTTACCGTGTATGGCGGCGGCACCTCTGAGCCCAATGACGCCACGCGTGCGCTCGAGGCTGCTGGTGCGTCGTTTGTCTATGGGGCCGAACAGGTCGAGGGCGCCTATGACGTGTGCGTGACATGCCCGGGTATTTCGGAGTTCTCGTCCTTCTTTAAGGCGGGGCGTGAGCATGCCGCTCAGATTATGGGCGAGCCCGAGTTTGCCTATCGCTTGTCTCCCCAAAATTGGATTGCCATCACGGGCACCAACGGCAAGACAACTACCACGTCGCTGACTGATTATCTGCTCAAGGCCGCCGGTGAAGCCAGCGTGGCCGTCGGCAATATCGGTGAGCCGCCCGTGAACGAGATCGACGGCCGCGCACATAATGAGTGGTTTGTGGCCGAGCTGTCGAGTTATCAGATTGCTACGACCGCCGAGCTTCATCCTCGCGTGGCGGTGCTGCTCAACATCACGCCCGACCACCTGGGCTGGCACAAGAGCCACAAGAACTATGCGCTTGCCAAGATCAAGTTGTTCGAGAATATGGTCGACGACGACCTCGTGGTTATCGACGTTGAGGATGCCGGCATCCATGAGTTCGATGAGTACATCTACATGCCGGGCCGCCGCATCTGCAAGGTCGCTTTTGACGAGCCCGAGGGTGCAGACGCCGCCTTTGTGCGCGACGGCAAGTTGGTCGTCCGCCTGAAGGGCGTCGAGACTCAGCTTGTCGCCACTTCCGAGCTCAAGATCTCGGGCCATCACAATGTCATCAATGCCCTATGTGCTGCCACGGCTGCTTTGGCCGTCGGTGCCGATCCCGAGGGCATTTGCCGTGGTTTGGCATCGTTCCAGCCGCTGGAGCACCGCGTTGAGCCCTGTGGCGAGATCGATGGCGTGCGCTATGTCAACGATTCCAAGGCAACGAACACCGATGCAGTCGAAAAGGCCCTGACGGCGTTTCCCGACGACGATGTGATTTTGCTGCTCGGCGGCCACGATAAGGGTACGCCGCTTGCGGACTTTGCCCGCGTCGTTATGGACAACGTGCGCTCGGTCGTTTGCTTTGGCGATGCGCGCGAGCGCTTTACCGCCGCTATGGACGAGGCCGATGTCGATGGTGACGTGGATATCGCCCAGGCGGATGACCTGCGCGATGCCGTGGACGTCGCCCGTTCGCTGTCGAGCCGTGGCGACGTGATCTTACTTTCTCCTGCCTGCTCTTCGTTCGATGAGTTCTCGGGCTATGAGGAGCGCGGCCGCGTGTTTAAGGACTATGTGGCCCAGCTTGCCGCTGCGGCGAAATCGCAAATGGAATAGGGGTTGCCGGTGAGAGAGGAGAGCCCCCGACAAGGTATGAGGAGGCCCGACTCGGACCGTGCTTCCTCGCGGCGCAGCACACCGCGTTCCGGTCGCGGCGGGCAGACGTTTAGCGAACGCTATATTGCCGGCGTTCCCGCCCGTATCATGCGCCCCCGTTTGATATTCATGGCCTGCCTGTTTACCTTGGTGTGCTTTGGCCTGCTGATGGTGTACTCGGCGTCTTCGGTCGAGGCGCTGCACGAGAATGGCTCGGCGACGTTTTTTCTGTTTCGACAAGCCGCGTTTGCCGGAGTTGGCGTGCTGGCTATGGTTGCCATCGTGCGCATCTTGCCGGACAGCTGGTTTGGGGAGGATGTGCTCAGGATCTTCCTTATCGGCATGATAGGGCTACTGCTTCTGGTGTTCTTGGTGGGCAGCGGCAGCCGTGGCGCCACGCGCTGGCTCAACATCGCCGGCATTCAGTTCCAGCCTTCCGAGTTTTTAAAGCCATTTGCCATTGCGTATTCGGCCATCATGCTCGATCGCTTCTTTTCGCCCGGTGGCAACATCAACGAATTCCTTCGCAAGATGGGCATCTACCTGGGCATTTCGCTCTTTCTGATCTTTATCCAGCCCGATTTCGGTACTGTCCTGATCATCCTGTTGACCCTCATGTGCATGGCGTTGTTTGCGGGTCTCGACCCCAGATTTATCATCGGCGTGCTAATCTTCGGCATTCTCGTGATCGTGATTGCGCTTGTCGCAGAGCCGTACCGTATGGTGCGTATTCAGGTTGCCTTGAACCCTTGGGCCGACGAGTATGGTGACGGCTATCAGGCCACGCTTGCCATCATGGCCTTTGCCTCGGGCGGTCTGTTCGGCCGTGGCATCGGCAACTCAACCATGAAGTACTCGTATCTGCCCGAGGCGCACAATGACTACATCCTGGCTATCATTGGCGAGGAAGTCGGCTTTGTCGGAACCGTGCTGTTCTTCTTGATGTTTGCGATGCTGATCTACTCGGCGTTTCGCATTGCCGAGCAGGCGACCGATCGTCGGGGCGCGCTCATGGCGTCTGGCTCCGCGGTCATTCTCGCAGTGCAGTTTTTGATTAACGCGCTGGGCATCCTCAACGTGTTTCCCATGACGGGCAAACCGTTGCCGTTTATTAGCTACGGCGGTTCGTCGATTATTGTGTCGCTTATGCTTGCCGGGTTGATCCTGCGCGTTTCGTACGAGAGCGCCCGCCGCGATGAGTATGACCGCCGCCGTGAGAGCTTTGCCGTTATGGACGAGAGCACCGCCGGCGTAGCCCATGTGCGCGGTGAACGACCTTCGCGTAGCGGCTTTACCGTTCTGGATGGTTCTGCATCCGAGCCGGCAGCTCGTCCACGCCCGCGAATGGCTCCGCAAGGTCGTCCGCAGCGCCCCAGCCCTCGCAACGCGGGCGGCGGATATAATCGAATCGATTTGAACTCGGACCCGTCGGCGCGTCTGCGTACCGACGACCAGGGACCGCGTGTACGAAGGGACTACCATGACCGATAAAATGACCGTTGCTATTGCAGCCGGCGGCACGGCAGGACACATCAACCCCGCGCTCGCCTTGGCCGAAGAGCTGCGTGACCGTGGCCACCACGTTGTGTTCGTGGGCCAGTCGCGCAAGCTCGAGGGTCGTCTGGTCCCCGAGGCTGGGTTTGATTTTGTGCCCATTACGGTCACGGGCTTCGACCGCTCCCGTCCTTGGACGGCGCTGACCTCGCTGTGGCGTGTCAACAAGGCCAAACGTGCGCTCGCCAGTCATTTCTCAAAGGTCGGCAAGCCCGATGCTGCCGTCGGTTTTGGTGCCTATGTCGAGGTTCCGCTGCTGGGGTGGTGCAAGGGCGCAGGCGTTCCGTATCTGCTGCATGAGCAGAACTCTGTTCCGGGCCTGGCCAACAAGATGATGAACTCCCACGCCGCCCGCGTGTGCATCTCGGTGCCGGCAGCGCGTTCGGTCTTTGAGCGCGAAGGTGACCCTGACCACGTGCTCATGACCGGCAACCCCGTACGTCGCTCGGTAATCGAAGGCGATCGCGCTCGCGGCCGCAAGGCACTTGGCGTTCCCGAGGACGCTACGCTGCTGCTCGTCTTTGGCGGTTCACTTGGCGCCCAGCACCTCAACGAGCGCGTGGTTTCGCTCAAAAACGAGCTGCTTTCGCGCAAGAACCTCTATGTGTTGCATTCGACGGGTGCCGACGGCTTTGAGGAGACCGAGCGCGCTTTGGCGCTGACGCCCGAGGAGGCGAAGCGTTACCGCGTCCAGCCTTACATCGACAACATGGGCGATATGTTGGCTGCTGCCGATTTGGTGCTCTCGCGTTCGGGCGCATCGAGCGTGGCCGAGATCGCTGCGCTCGCCGTGCCCTCGGTGCTCGTGCCGTATCCGCATGCGACGGCCGACCACCAAACCACCAATGCCCGGTATCTGGTCGACGCCGGGGCCGGCGTGCTCTGCGCCGATGCCGATATCGACGGTTCTGCCTTTGCCGATGAACTGCTGCACCTGGTCGATGACGCGGCGGCGCGCGACGCCATGCATCAGGCGGCGCGTGGTCTGGCTCAGGATAGGGCCGCCGCTCTTCTGGCGGATGCGGTAGAGGGTTTGCGTTAGTTAGACGGGATATCGTCGGTCGCCCTCGCGCTGATGCGGTAGGTGCGGTACAGTTAACGGGTTACAGGCAGTGTTTACGCAAGGAGTACACGAGCACATGGCTGATTCCCAGACTGCAACCTCCGCGCCCGAGTTTAAGAGCGCCCACTTTATCGGTATCGGCGGCGCCGGCATGAGCGGCATCGCCCTCGTTCTGCACGAGCGCGGTTATGCCGTTACCGGCTCCGACCTTAAGACGTCACGTTATATCCGCCAGCTTACCCGCGCTGGTGTGAAGGTACATGTGGGCCATGAGGCCGCCACGATCGACGAGGTCAAGCCCGACGTGGTTGTTGTCTCCACCGCTATTCCGGAGTCCAACCCTGAACTCGTGCGCGCTCGCGAGCTTGGTATTCCCGTGTGGCCCCGTGCCAAGATGCTCTCTGCCTTGGGCCACGGCTACACTACCGTCGCTGTTGCCGGCACGCACGGCAAGACCACCACGTCTTCGATGTGCGCCACCATGCTCGACCGCATGGGTCTGGATCCGAGCTTCTTGATCGGTGGCATCGTCGAGGGCTATGACACGAACGGCAAGAACGGCTCGGGCGACTACTTTGTCGCCGAGGCTGACGAGTCCGACAGCTCCTTCCTGTTCCTGAACCCCAACGTGGTCATTGTGACCAACGTCGAGGCCGACCACCTCGATCACTACTCGGGTATCGAGGAGATCGAGGCGACTATCGCCAAATTCATGAGCCTGGTGGGCGAGGACGGCACCGTCATCGTCTGCGGTGAGGACCCGCATCTGGTCGAGCTCGCCAAGTCGACGGGTCGTCACGTGCTTTCCTACGGCTTTGCCGAGAGCAACGACATCGTCTGCATGCACCCGGATGTCAAGGGCATCCAGAGCGATTTTATCGTTCGCTTTGAGGACGGCACTGAGCACGCTGTGGAGATCAAGAGCAATCCCGGTCGCCACAACATGCTCAACGCCACGGCGGTGCTCACCGTCGCCCATGTCCTGGGCCTTGACATCGACGCCGCCGCCAAGGCGCTCTCGAGCTTTGAGGGCGTCCGCCGTCGCTTTACCCACGTGGGCGATATCGATGGCATCACCGTGGTCGATGATTACGGCCATCACCCCACCGAGATCAAGGCGACGCTTGCTGCTGCTTCGTCGCTGGGCTACAAGCACGTCGACGTCGTGTTCCAGCCGCACCGCTATTCGCGCCTGCAGGCCCTGTGCGACGACTTTGCCGATGCATTTGCCAATGCCGATAAACTGCTGCTGATTGATGTGTTCTCGGCTGGCGAGATGCCCATTCCGGGTGTCACCTCTAAGATGCTCGCCGATACCGTGCGCGCCAAGCATCCTGGCAAGGAGGTCGTGTACTGCTCCAGCCGTCTTGAGCTCAATCAGGAGCTCGAGCAGATGGTGGGCGAGGGCGACCTGCTGCTCACTATGGGTGCCGGTGACGTTACGACCGTCGGTCCCGAGTTCATTGAGTATCTGACTGCCAAGAAAGACGCTTAAGTCTAATGGGTCTGTTTAACGCCGTCATGGCGCTCTCGGGCATGATCGACACGGATGTGATCGAGGACGAGCGCCTTGCGCGTCATACGAGCTATCGTATCGGCGGCAAGGCCGACCTCTTTGTGACGTGCCATAGCTATCATGCCCTCCGCCGCGCCGTGGCGGTGCTCGATCGCGAGCAGGTGCCGTGGGTCATCATCGGCAAGGGCTCCAATCTGCTGGTTGCCGATGGCGGTTATCGCGGCGCCGTCATTTCGCTCGGACGTGAGTTTCAGCGCACGGTTGTTGCCGATGACGGTTGTACGCTGACGGTCGGTGCGGGCGTGATGTTTGCGCGCCTGGTCAACGATGCCCTGTCGCGTAGCCTCTCGGGCCTTGAGTTTGCCGTTGGCATCCCTGGTTCGGTTGGCGGTGCGATATCTATGAATGCCGGCACACGGACCGAGTGGATTGGCTCACTGGTTGAGGATGTCGTAACGTTTGACCCGGCATCCGGTATCAAACATTATGCGGGGTCCGAGATCACTTGGGGCTACCGCGAATGTAGCCTTCCCCGCAATGAGATCATCCTCGAGTGCGTGCTCAAGCTTAAACCGGCGCCCAAGGCCGACATTCGCGAGCGCATGGAACGGTACCTGACGAGGCGCAAGCGTACGCAGCCCATGGGTCGCGCATCCTGCGGGTCGGTCTTTCGTAACCCGCCCGATGCGAGTGTGGGCAAGCTTATCGAGGATTGTGGATTAAAGGGTTTTTCGATTGGCGGCGCGGAAGTTTCGCCCGTTCACGCTAATTTTATCGTTAATAACGGAACTGCCTCGGCCGATGACGTTGCCGCGGTTATCAGACATGTGCACGGAAAGGTGAGGGAGGCGTATGGCATCGAGCTCAGACCGGAAGTTAAATTCCTCGGCTTCTAGAGCATCGAAACCCACCTTCCGCCGCGCCGGAGGGCGTTCCGGCGCGCCTGCCAAACCTCAACGCAATACCGTCGCGCACTCTAAGTCTGTCGGGCATGCTCGACAGACCAGTCGTCCGGTTGTCGGCTCGCAGCTCGGTAATCGTCCGGCCGCAAAAAAGTCCTCGCGTCCCTCGGTGACGTCAAAGCCTGTTATGGGCGCCAAACCTGCCCGTCCCATGGCAACTCCTAAGCCCTCGACGGGAACTAAAGCGCCGCGTCCAGGTCGCACGCTGGGCGCATCGAAACCGCGCTCGCTGACATCGGTGCCGGCTACCGCCAAGAAGCCTTCGGGTAAAAAAAGCGTCAACCCGTTGTCTTCACTTGGGGCGATGGTAAATAAAACATCAGACGCCGCTTCTGTCGTTGCAGGCAAAGGCAAAATCGTGGGCGGCGTTCTGGCCGCCTTGGCCGTGCTCGTCGTCGTTGCCATCGTGGTGATCAACTCTGGATTGTTTACCGCCACTGATATTCAGATTCAAGGCAGCGAGCATGTGACGAAGCACGATGCTATCCAGCTGATCGATTTGCCCGAGGGAACGTCGCTTTTTAACGTCGATCCCGACCAGATTACCGAGGACCTCAAGCAGAATCCGTGGGTCTCGGGCGTGGATGTCCAGCGTCAGTTCCCGCATACGCTCATCATTACGCCGATGGAGCGCAAGGTCATCGCAATTGCCTATATCAGCTCCGATGACCTTGCCTGGGCCATCGGGGATGATGACACCTGGATCGCCCCACTGTCGACGTCGGTCGAAGTGGACGACCAAGGCAACGTCATCACGACAGGGCAGGGCTCAAATACCTTGACCGGAATCGATGCCGCGCTGGCGCTCGCTAAGCACTATGGCGCGGTGTTGTTGACTGATGTCTCGGCGGATGTCGCTCCGGTTTCCGGCCAGGCAGTGAGCTCCAAGGCCGTTAAGGCTGGCTTGGATTATGTGCGTGGTTTTTCGAGCGAGTTCTTGGGACAAGTCAAGGATATTTCCACGCCTTCGGTCGAAGCCATCTCGGCAAACCTCAATAACGGCATTGAGGTGTCGCTGGGCGATTCGAACGATATCGTCAAGAAGGAGCGCGTAGTCACCAAGCTGCTTTCGCAGGTAGAGGGCGTAACGTATATCAATGTGCGCTCTCCGGGTAACTATACATTTAGGAACGCTCCGACCTCGTAGCGCTGGTTGATGCTTTGTTGAGGGGCCATACCACGCCGTTTATCTGGTTTGTTTGGTTTTCACGGTCAATTATTTGACTGATACGTTCATAATGTGCAAACATAATACGGTTTACCTTTGCATTTACTTTCAACCTGAAGGTTAATGTGCGCAGGGGTCGACCCATGCTATGGCTATAACCTTTGTTCGGAGGACCGACATGCACGAGACAGAGATCAACAACTACCTTGCCGTCATTAAGGTGGTCGGCGTCGGCGGCGGCGGTACCAACGCGGTCAATCGAATGATCGAAGAGGGCATCCGCGGCGTCGAGTTTGTTGCCATCAACACCGATGCTCAGGCACTCGCGATCTCTGATGCCGATATCAAGGTGCACATCGGCACCGACCTTACCCGCGGCCTGGGCGCCGGCGCCAACCCCGAGGTTGGCCGCAAGGCTGCCGATGAGTCTCGCGACGACATTGCCGAGGCGCTCGCTGGCGCCGACATGGTGTTCATCACCTGCGGCGAGGGCGGTGGCACCGGTACCGGCGCTGCTCCCATCGTTGCCGATATCGCGATGAACGAGGTCGGTGCGCTGACCGTCGCCGTCGTGACCAAGCCCTTCACCTTCGAGGGCCGCAAGCGCAAGAAGAGCGCCGAGGAGGGCATTAAGACCCTCTCCGATTGCGTCGACACCATGATTGTCATTCCTAACGATAAGCTGCTCGACATCGCCGAGAAGAAGACCACCATGCTCGAGGCCTTTGCGATTGCCGATGGCGTCCTTTCCCAGGGCACCCAGGGCATCACCGACCTCATCACCGTCCCCGGTATCATCAACCTGGACTTCGCCGATGTTAAGACCATCATGAAGCAGGCCGGTACCGCCATGATGGGTATCGGTACCTCTTCTGGGGACACCCGTGCCGTCGACGCTGCCCAGCAGGCCATCTCCAGCCCGCTGCTCGAGAGCTCCATCGATGGCGCCACGCGCGTGCTGCTCTCCATCGCCGGTTCCAAGGACCTGGGCATCCAGGAGATCAGCGACGCCGCCGACGTTGTCGCCAACGCCGTCGACCCCGAGGCCAACATCATCTTCGGTACCGTTGTCGACGAGTCCCTGGGCGATCAGGTGCGTATCACCGTCATCGCTACGGGCTTCTCCGACTCCAACGTCAACCGTCAGGACGAGCTCTTTGCTGCTCAGCAGTCTCAGAGCAAGGCCGCTGTCTCCGCTGAGCCGCAGCGCACCGCTCCTGCCACGAGCCCGGCTCAGGCCGCTCCGACCCGCAACGTCGGTGGCACCGAGCTTCCTAACTTCGGCAACGATCAGTTCGAGCTTCCCGACTTCCTGAAGCGCGGTAGCTTCTAAGTCGTTCTTTGCATTGTTGTGCACAGGGGCGTGTCCGTATGGACGCGCCCTTTTTATTTCGACTTTGTAAACTAGAACCTCCAATCTCTTTACGTTCCCTTTACGATTGCCTCCAGCGCAGCAGGTATCCTTTTAGAGAAGTATGGCAGCCGTATAAACGCGGGCTGTAGCGGCGATGCCGCGGTACTTGTGTTATTAGGAGGCTTTAGTATGGCAGCACGTGCGGACAAAGTTTCGCGTGTCGACCATGATGGAGTTACGTTGGTGGAAGGCGCGACATCCGATGTTCGCTTTGCCTTTACCGAGCGCGCCGGTGGTGTTTCCGAAGATGCGTACTCCTCACTCAACTTGGGCTCGCATGTTGGCGATGACCCCTTTGCTGTTCAAGAAAATCGTCGTCGCGCGCTCGAGGCTATGGGTGCCGCCGAGTGTGAGCACAACCTGCTCGTTCCCAATCAGGTCCATGGTGACCATATCGTTGCGGTGACCTCGAACGGCGCCGATGACCTTGAGGACGTCCGCGAGCAGATTGCCGAGGGCTGCGATGCCATCGTCTGTACGGCGCATAACGTACCCGTGCTGCTCTGCTTTGCCGACTGCGTTCCCGTGGTGCTGGTGGCCCCTGGCGGATTTGCCGTGGTGCACTCCGGTTGGAAGGGCACGATTGCACGCATTTCCGCCAAGGCGTGCCAGGCGCTTTGCGATGCTGCCGGTTGCGATGCGAGCGGCGTTTCCGCCTATATCGGCCCCCATATCTTGGGTGACGAATATGAGGTATCCCAGGAACTCATGGATCGCTTTGCCGCCGAGTTCTCTTGCATCGATGCGAGTACCTCTCGCATGCTCGATCTTTCCGCTGCCATTCGCGAGGCGCTGGTAGATGTCGGTGTCGACGCGGATAATATCGTGGATACCCAGCTTTCGACCGTGCGTCAGAACGACCGCTTTTATTCCTACCGTAACGAGGGCGGCACCTGTGGGCGCCATGCTGCGATCGGCGTGATGCTATGAGAAAGATCGTATCGGTCCTGAGCGCCGCTGTGCTTACGCTTACGCTGTGCGCCTGTTCTTCGGGATCTTCTACCTCTTCCATTACCGTCGCTGGCTCCACGACCTGCCTTCCTATCGCCGAGATTGCGGCCGAGGGCTTTAAGGAGGAGACCGGCATCGACGTGCTCGTTTCCGGTTTGGGTTCTTCTGCTGGCATCGAGGCCGTCAGCGCCGGCACGGCCGATATCGCCAGCTCCTCCCGTGGACTCAATGCCGACGAACAGGATCTGGGCCTGACTCCCATCGTCATTGCCCACGACGGTATCGCGGTCATCGTGAACGACGATAACCAGGTCGATAACCTCTCGACCGAGCAGCTCCGCGATATTTACGCCGGCAAGATCACCAACTGGAAAGAAGTCGGTGGCGAGGACCTGAGGATTCAGGTTATCAACCGAGATGAGGCGTCCGGCACGCGTGAGGCCTTCCGTACCATCGTGATGGACGGCACGCCGTTCGATCGCCGCTCGGCCGTTCTTTCGGGCACGGGCCAGGTGCGCGACGTGGTATCTCGTTCGCGCGGTGCCATTGGCTACATTTCGCTGGGCTTCGTCGATAGCCTCAACGCCAAGACCTCGGTCAAGGCCGTCTCGGTCAATCATGTTGAGGCGTCCGAGAAGACGGTCGCGAGCGGCGGCTATCCCATCTCGCGCGACCTTTACTTCTTTGTGAAGGGTGCTCCTTCGCAGCAGGCGCAGGATTACATCGACTACGTGACGTCCGAAAAGATGGACAAGCAGATTCGCGAGGCGGGCTTTATTCCCGTCACCAACGACGAGAAGGGGAGTGAGTAGCATGGAAGCACAGGAAAACTCCCAGACTGAGCAGAATGCTCAGGCACCCAAGAAGCGCGAGCTGGCGCTCGTATCGCGCAGTACCTATATCAAGGAGAAGGCGCTGCAGTGGATCTTCTTTGCCTGCGCGTTCTTGGCGGTCGTTACCGTCATCCTGATTTTTGTCTTTACCACGTACTCGGCGCTGCCCGTCTTTACTGACATCGGTCTGGCGGACTTCTTTAGCTTTACGTGGGCGCCTTCCGAGGGCCACTACGGCATCTTGTCGCTGCTTGCCGGCTCGGGTCTGGTGACCGTCGGTGCGCTCGCCATGGGCGTGCCGCTGGGCGTGGGTACGGCCGTTTACCTGGTCGAGATTGCCAGCAAGCGCGTGCGCAAGCTCATCAGCCCCGCCGTTGACCTGCTGGCGGGCATACCCTCCATCATCTACGGCTTCTTTGGCATGATCATCATCCGCCCGTTTATCGCACAACTGACCGGCGGCCTTGGTTTTGGTGCGCTGACGGCGTGGTTTGTGCTCGCCATCATGATCGTCCCTACCATCACCACGCTCACCATCGATGCTCTCAATTCCATTCCCATGGGCATTCGCGAGGCATCGTATGCCATGGGCGCCACCAAGTGGCAGACCATCTATAAGGTCGTGCTACCTGCCGCGAAGCTGGGTATCGTTGATGCCATCGTGCTGGGTATGGGCCGTGCCATCGGCGAGACCATGGCCGTGCTCATGGTCGTAGGTAACGCCCCGGTTATTCCCGACAGCATTGCGAGCCCCATCTCGACGCTCACGAGCCAGATTGCGCTCGACATGAGCTATTCCTCGGGTCTGCACCGCTCGGCGCTGTTCGGCATGGGTGTGGTCCTGTTTATCATCTCCGCCACGCTGGTGGGCATCGTCCGTCTGATTTCCAAGAAGAAGAGGGGGTAGGCTATGTCCGATTCCGTTGACACGACGGTCGATACGACCTCGTCGCGCGAGCGCATCAAGCGTGCCCTTTCCCACGGCAAGAAGGGCCGCATCAACAAGGACCTGTCCAACAAGATCATGCTTGGCGTGTTTCGTGCCGCTGCCTACATCACCACGCTGGTGCTGGTCGCTATCATCGCCTACGTGGTCATCAACGGCCTGCCACACATCTCGCTCGACTTTATCTTCGGTTGGCCCCAGGGCGTCAACGCCGAGGGCGGAATTTGGCCCACGATCGTCTCGACCGTCTACGTGACGGCGCTCGCCATGCTTATCTGCACGCCGATCGCTGTGCTGGCAGCCGTCTATCTGGCCGAGTACGCCAAGCAGGGCAAGGTCGTCGAGCTCATTCGCTACGCTGCTGACGCTTTGGCCTCGGTGCCCTCCATCGTTATGGGCCTGTTTGGCTACGCCTTGTTTGTCGAGGCTATGGGCCTGGGCCTTTCGATGGTCTCTGCCGCTCTGGCACTCGCGCTCTTGATGCTCCCCATCGTCATGCGCACCACCGAAGAGGCCATTCGCGCCGTTCCGCGCTATATCCGTTGGGGCGCGTACGGCCTGGGCGCCACCAAGTGGCAGGTTGTCTCCAAGATCGTGCTTCCTTCTGCCTTTGGCCGTATTGCCACGGGCATCGTCCTCGCCATCGGCCGTGCCATTGGCGAGACCGCGGTGGTGCTCTACACCATGGGCCAGGCCATCAACCTGCCTATTTCGCCGCTCGATTCCGGCCGCCCCATGACGGTTCACCTGTACCTGCTTGCCAACGACGGCATCAACATGAACGCAGCCTACGGCACTGCGCTCTTGCTGATGGTGATCATTTTGGCCTTCAACCTGTTTGCGCGCTTCCTGTCGCGTAAGCGTCGCTAGTTAAGGAGTCCCATGTCCGTTTATCAGTCCGCTCCCGCGTTGGAGCAAGCGGCCATTACGGCCAAGGATTTCAACTTTTGGTACGGTGACTTTCATGCGCTGACGGGGCTTGACCTCAACATCGCCAAAAACGCCATCACCTCCTTCATTGGCCCTTCGGGCTGCGGCAAGTCGACGTTTTTGCGCTGCATCAACCGCATGAATGACCTGATCGAGGGCACGCGCGTCGAGGGCACCATGACGCTCGACGGCAACGATATCTATGCCGAGGGTGTCGACCCGGTCGATCTCCGTCGTCGCGTGGGCATGATCTTTCAGCAGCCCAACCCGTTTCCTAAATCCATCTACGAGAATGTCGCCTTTGGCCCTCGTCTGCAGGGCGTGACTAGCAAAAGTGACCTCGATGACATCGTGGAAGAATCGCTCAAGCGCGCCAACCTCTGGAAAGAGGTATCCAATCAGCTCAACAAGGATGGTTTGGCGCTCTCGGGCGGTCAGCAGCAGCGTCTGTGCATCGCGCGCGTGCTTGCGGTGCAACCCGATGTCCTTCTGATGGACGAGCCCTGCTCCGCCATCGACCCCACGTCCGTCTCTAAGGTCGAGGATCTGATGGCCGAGCTGGCGCCCGAGATGACGATCATCATCGTCACGCATTCAATGCAGCAGGCAGCTCGCATTAGCGACTACACCGCATTCTTCTTGCAGGAAGTTGCCGGCGAGCCCGCTACGCTCATCGAGTATGGTCAAACCGACGCGATCTTCACCAGCCCGGTGGACTCGCGGACGGAAGACTATATCACCGGCCGCTTTGGCTGATCGGTGCGACTAGTCCCAAGCCGATCGGATCTGGTCCGGTGCGTATTCACTGTGCGGGCGGCATGACCGCACCCAACTGATTGGAGTGAACCATGCGCAAACTGTTTTCCCGTCAGCTCATCGAGGCCCGTCACGAGATGCTGAGCATCTACGAGGCCGTCGATCTGGCCCTCCACGATGCCGTGAAGGCCTATGTGACCGACGACCGCAAGCTCGCCACCAAGACCAAGAAGCGCACGCTTTCGATTGACGCACGCTGCGCCAACCTGGAGGCCGTCTGCTACAACCTGATTGCCACGCAGTCACCGGTCGCCTCCGACTTCCGCTTGCTGCAGACGATCATCTACGTCGACTTTAACCTGCAGCGCATGACCGATAAGGTTCGCCAGATTTGCCGCGCCACGCGTCATATGATCAAGGCCGACATCTCGCTGCCCAAGGAGCTTGTCGGCACGGTCGAGGCCGAGGCTGAGGCCGTCTACCAGGTGCTGGGCTCTTCGCTTTCTGCGCTCGTCACCAACGACATGTCCATCATCTGCAACTTGGCCGTCGAGGACGAGCCAGTGCACGCCGCCTACGAGAAGTTCTTCCGCACCTTTAACCGCATGGACACGGGCGATTTTATGGACGACAGCAACTATGACGACCTGCGCCGCGCCATCATGGTATCGCGCTATCTCGATCGCATCGCCTCGATTTCCATCGATGCCGCCTGCCGTCTGACCTTCCTGTTGACCGGACAGCGTATGACTGCCGGTGATATCGCCTGCACTGATGAGGATGAGCTCGAGAGCATGCGCGTGCCTTCGGGCGAGGGTGTTATCATGAGGCCCGCCGTCGATGCACGCTACGTTGCCAAGGTGCCCGTTAACGAGGTCAGCGAGGGTCTTCGCTACCTGCTCGATCATCTTGAGGATGAGGACGATGGCGAGGACGACGAGGAGTAAGTAACCCCGTTCGTCGAAAGATTGTAAATACCTAAGTGAGCGCGGCCTTGCACATGCGGGGCCGCGCTCTTGCGTTAGCATGGGACTACTTGTTTGGCTGTCAGCGGAGGCGATTGGCAATGGATAACTATTTGGACTTGATGCGCGCTCGCCGCGAGCAGATTCTGGAACGTTTTTATGCGGCGCTCGATCGCGCGGGCCGTCCCCACGACGCCGCGAGCCTCATTGCCGTGTCCAAGACCGTTGGTGTCGATGAGACCGTTGCCGCCATCCAGGCGGGGTATCGCCATTTTGCCGAGAACCGCCCGCAGGAGCTGGTTCGCAAGCTCACGGGTCTGGCGGAGCATCCGGAGCTGCCCGAGGTGCGCTTCGATATGATCGGCAACCTGCAGACCAATAAGATCAATGCGGTGCTGGGCTCAGCCGAGCTGATTCACTCGGTGGGTTCGCTGCATCTGGCGCAGGCGATCTCGAGTCGTGCTGTTCGCAAGATTGAGGCAGGCGAGCTCGTCGGCCCCCAGCGTGTGCTCATTGAGGTCAATGTGAGTGGTGAGGAGTCGAAGGGAGGCTTTTCACCCGATGAGATTCGCGCCGCCGCGGGTGAGCTTGCAGAACTTGAGGGAATTTGCGTACAGGGGCTTATGACTATGGCGCCCCGGGGGAATAAGGATGTGGCACGCCGCACCTTTGCGGGGCTTCGTGAGCTGAGGGATGAGCTGGAGGCGGCGCATCCCGATTTGAACCTGCCTGAGCTTTCCTGCGGTATGAGCGAGGACTTTGAGTCTGCCCTTGAGGAGGGCTCTACGCTCGTTCGCCTGGGCAGGGTAGTATTTAGCCCGGAGTTTGCAGTAAAATAAGGCTCTGAAGTGCGCACTGATTATCGGGGCGCCTGCACTAAACCGCGAGAGGACACAACCATGGGCTTCCTTGACGAGATTAAAAATAAGATGCACCTGGGCGGCCAGCAGGGTTACGACCAGGGTTATGGCCAGGACGACGACTACGGCTACGATGACGGCTACGACGATAGTTATCAGGGCAACGGCTACAGTGGTGCTTCGGGCGAGGGCTTCTACACCCAAGACGAGCCGAGCAACGGCCTGCTTGGCCAGACGCGCCGCGGTGAAGCTGAGTCGGTTGCCGTGTATACGCGCTCCGGTCAGCTGGTCGGCGATGACTCCCGCCATGCCACGACGTATAACCCGCCTTCGCGCTCGCAGGACAGTGTTGCGAGCGGTTATCGTCCTGGTGCCTATGACACGCCGTCGAGCTACGCCGAGAATACCCGCGCCCGTGCCGCCGCTGCACCCGCGCCTGCACCGAGCGATGCCTCGGCCTATGCGAGCAATATCATCAACGCCACGCCGCAGCTGCCGGCCTATGTCCTGCGCCCCGAGAGCTATGACGACGTGGAGACCGTGGTGCGCCGCGTTCGCACCAAGCAGCCTGTCGCACTGATTTTTGTGGGCGTACGCACCGAAGTTGCCAAGCGCGTCTTGGACTTCTCTTACGGCTTTGCCTGCGGTCTGGGTGCCACGGTCAAGGAGGTGGGCGACCGCGTGTTCATGGTGCTGCCCGCCGGTTGCGAGGTCAAAGATTCCGATCTCAAGAAGCTTCGTGCCGACGGCTACCTTAAGTAAAGACAAGACGAGGAGATTCCCATCAACATCTACACTATCGTCCAGCTGGTCAACACGCTGTTCAACTTCTATTCCACGCTCATTGTCGTCTACTGCTTTATGACGTGGATTCCCATGAAGCAGGGTGGTTTGCTTCAGGATATTGCCGCGGTGCTTGATAGCGTGTGCGGTCCGTGGCTCAACCTGTTCCGTCGTTTCATCCCGCCGATGGGCGGTATCGATTTTTCGCCGGTCGTTGCGATTATTGCGTTGCAGTTGGTGCAGAGGCTGGTTCTGCAGCTTCTTATAGGTATACTCGTGTAGAACTGACTTAGTAACTTACGTCGGGCGTGTAGCGCCGAGGCGATGAAAAAGGAGACTTGTTATGGCTATTACCCCTGCAGACATCCAGGCTCAGACTTTCTCTGAGGCCAAGCGTGGCTACGATCCTGCTGAGGTCGACGTCTTCTTGGAGACGCTGTCCTCCGAGGTTGACGCTATGCTCGCTAAGATCGTCGACCTTAAGGGTCGCCTGACTGCTACCGAGCAGCAGCTTGCCGATGCGCAGGCTCAGCTTGCCCAGGCTCAGGATGCCACCGCCCAGGCCGTTCCTGCCGCCCCCGTGGCTGCTCCCGCCCCTGACTTCTCCGCTCAGGAGCGCCAGATTTCCGCTGCCCTGATCGCTGCCCAGCAGACCGCTGAGACCATCGTCAACGATGCCAACGAGAACGCTGAGCGTATCCGCAACGAGGCTGACGCCAAGGCCCGCGAGGTTATCCGCCAGGCTCTGACCGAGAAGCAGGCCGAGCTCGAGGAGATCGATCGTCTCAAGGCTTCCCGTGAGGAGTTCAAGGCAGAGTATCTCAAGCTCATCCAGCACTTCATGGACGATGCCCAGAATTCCTTCCCGGCCGATCTGATGGCCTCCACGCCGGTCGGTTCTGCCGCTTCTCCTGCAGTGACTGTTCCCGCCGAGCCGCTGCCCGTCGCTGACCCGGTTGTCCCCGTGGCCGATCCCTTCGCCCCGATCGACAACTTTGCTGCCGACGACCTGGACTAACATTCGGCCTACAATTTAGTGCCTAGAAAGGACCCGCAGCTTGCGGGTCCTTTTTTATGACTGTGCCGGAGTGCGTAACATAAAAAACCGAGCCCTGCACATAATGGCGCAGAACTCGGCGAACGGGTGAGCGGTAAAAGGTAGGTTTTAGGGCATGTGCCAAAAAACTACTTGAGGAGGAAGTTGGGGAGGGGAATGGTACGGGCCTCGCGATGCTCGGGATCGGCGATGTGGTCGGCAGGATATCCACAGACGAGCATGTGATAGGGATAGACGCCCTTGGGCAGATTGAACTGCTCCTGCGCCACCTCAGGCTTAAAATGGCCTACCCAGCACGTTCCCAGGCCCTGCTCGGTGGCCTCCATCATCATCTGATCGCAGACGATCGAAGTATCGATGGCACTCGAGTTCATCTGATCATACGGGCGCACCCAGGCATCATCGGTAACGCTGCAAATAAGGAAGATAAGCGGAGCGCCAAAGATAGACCCATCACGAGCAAACCGAGGCTGACAAGCAGCTGCCTTCTCCAGAAGCTCAGGCGTATCCAACACCATCACACGGGCTGGATGGTTATTACAAGCAGAAGGAGCAATGCGTCCAGCCTCAACAATGGCATCCACCACAGCCTGCTCCACAGCCCGAGCCTCAAATTCACGACAAGAATACCGACCCCGAGCCAGATCCAAATAAGACATACAAGCCCTCCAACAATTAAAAATCAAACAAACCCAAAGTAACCCAAACAGTACCCAAAGCAGCAATCAGCCAATCGCTCATCGAATACCAAAGTAAAACCCCGAGCAATCAAGGGCCATCACAGCAAAGGCCCCACCACGCTCAACCCCTCAGCCAAAGTTCCCAATGGTGGTACGTAAGGGAGCGGGCCCGACCACTAATACCTTTTGAACGACTCTGCTTGCAGCCGGAGTGAAAAAGGTATTAGTGGTCGGGCCCGCGACCGGTGGGATACGTACCCCCAATTAACTGTTCTTCATGACAATCGAATCCACAACATCGGCCACATTCTCGCAGCAGTCGGCGCAGTACTCCAAGAAGGCGTACACGTCACGCCAAGCGATGACCTCAAGCGGATCCTTGCCATTGACGTGCAGGTTGCGCATGGCGTTGATGTAGAGCTCGTCGGCCTCGGATTCGATGGTGTTGATCTGGATGACGAGTTCGCGCAGGGTCTTGGACTTGCGGTAGTTGGGCAGCTCGACCATCAGGTCTTTCATGGCGCGGCAGGCGTCAGTCACCTTGTGGGCGATGACGATGGCGTCGGGATGGATGCTCTGGATGTTGGTGAAGTAGACGCGCTGCACGACGCCCTCGATGCGGTCGAGCACGGTGTCGAGCGCGCAGCTCATCAGATCCAGATCCTCGCGCTCGAGCGGGGTGATAAAGGCGGTGAGCAGGGCGTCTTCGAGCTCGTGGTGCTTCTTGTCTGCCGCATGCTCAATCGCATGCATCTTATTGAGCATGTCGTGAATCTGCGCGGGATCGAAGTTCTCAAAAATCTTGGTGAGCAGCTCTGCGGCCTGGACGGCGAGGTCGGCGCAAGCGACGTAGTTGTCAAAGTAGAACGAATCGGGTTTCTTTGCCATGGGTGGGTCCTTTCGAGGCGAAGACGGGTGGGCGAAGTGTTGCGGTCCGGATGGACGTTCGGTTTGATTAGAGGAACATCATGAACAGCTTGGCCATGACAAAGCTGATGAGTCCGCAGGCAGGGAAGGTGAAGAACCAGGTGAACATCATGTCCTTGACGACGCCGAAGTTGATGGCCGAGAGGCGCTTGACGGCACCGACGCCCATGATGGCGCAGGTCTTGATGTGTGTGGAGGACACGGGGATGCCGGTAAGGGTGGCAAGCAGCAGGTTCGCGGCGCCCGCCAGGTCGGCGGAGAAGCCCTGGTACTTTTCGAGCTTGACCATGCTCTGGCCGACGGACTTGATGATGCGCTCGCCGCCCACGCTGGTGCCGATGCCCATAGTGGCCGAGCACAGCAGCATAATCCAGATGGGGATGCCTGCATCGCCGACGCTCGTCTGGCCGCTGGCAAAGGCCACGCCTAAAAAGAGCACGCCGATGAACTTCTGTCCATCCTGCGCGCCGTGCATAAAGCTCATGGCCGCGGCGCTCGCGATCTGAGCGTATTTAAAGAAGACATTGGCACGTCGCCTGTTGGCGGCGGCGAAAAGAATCGAGACGAGCTTGCACAGGACCCAGCCCATGACAAAGCCCAGGCCTATGGAGAGCGCCAGGCCGTAGATGACCTTCATCCACTCGTGGACGTTGACGCTGCTCGCACCGCCGAGGGCGATGGCGGCACCGGTCAGGCCGGCGATAAGGCTGTGGCTTTGCGAGGTGGGGATGCCAAAACGCGACGCTGTGGCGCCGTAGACGACGATGGAGAACAGCGCCGCGCATAGGCAGGCGAGCGCCATGGTGCTGTTTCCGCCAAAGTCGACGATATGTGAGATGGTGTTGGCGACGCTCGCGTTAAAGTGCGTCATGATGAGCACGCCGAGGAAGTTGAATGCGGCGCTCATGAGAATGGCGGCGCGGGCGGGCATGCAACGCGTAGTGACGCAGGTCGCGATGGCGTTGGGCGCGTCGGTCCATCCATTGACGAAGATGGCGCCCAACGCGAGGATCACGGTGACGGCAAGGACTGGGTTCGACACAATTTGGCCGAGGAAGGTTGAGAACGTTACGTCCATATATGGGCTTTCTCGAAGTTTGCAGACACGTTACAAAAACATGATAAATCGTATCACCTCCTGCGGGTCTCTTTACCGAGTTCTGATGGGAGAAGTGAACTTTTTGGCACTAAAATTGAATATTAGCCCTGTTGACCGCGGGTGTTCTTTTTGCTAACACGCCATGCGGACACGTGCGATTGCTACGACACTCCAAAACCACAGTCTGTTCGCTTTACAGCATGCAAACATGCGTTCGATAATAGGAGGCATGGAATATCGACAGACAGACGGCAAAACTCGGCGCGTGCACAAGCAGTATGTGGACGTCGTGGCCCGCATCCTCGCGGGCGGACAGGTCGTGCCGGTCACCGTCTGCTGGGTCGACGGCCGTTGTTTTACGATCGACGAAATTATCTCGACCACCGGGTTTGGCCTGATGGTCCACGGCATCCGTACGGCAACATATAAGGTGCGTTTTGGCGGGCACGCGACCGAGTTGTATCTGGAGGACCAGACGCGCGAGCGGGCAGACGGCTCGCAGGCACACGTGATGCGTTGGTGGGTCTGGGCCTTTGATCGTACGCTTGAGGGCGAGCGCCGTAGGTAAGGACGTACGGCATTCGGGTACAATGACAGGAATCTTGTCAGCTACTGCGCTGCCGCGGCGCTTTTGAAAGGACGAAATTATGAACGATATTCAGGGCTATCAGAACGGCCCCATCGAAACCGGCGCAAGCCGTGCCAAGGAGATGTCGCCGCGTGCGTATAATCTTGCCATGTCTGCCCTGATCTTTTTGGGCTTTTGCGCCATGGGCGTCGGTGCTTACTTTACGAGCACCATGTCGTTTGCGCGCATGATGATGAGCGGCGCCGCTTTGCCGCTGGTCTTTGGCTCATTTATTTTGACCATCGTCGGCATGGTCATGATGTCGGCCGCCGCCAGCAAGCAGTCCGTGGGCCTGTCCCTTGTGGGCTACGTAATCTTTGCGAGCACCTTTGGCCTGACCGCGTCGTTTGGCCTTGCCAACTACGACCTGCCCACCATCAACACTGCCTTTATCGCCACGGCCGCCATCACCTTTGTCTTTGGCGCGCTTGGCGTGACGTTCCCCAAGTTTTTCCAGCGCGTATATGGCATCGGTTTTGGCATTCTGCTCGCTACTATTCTGGTTGAGATCGTGCTGATGTTCATGGGCATCTCACAGACCATCACCGACCTGATCGTGATCGTGGTGTTCGCCGGCTTTATTGGCTACGACACCTATGTTGCCACGACGGTGCCGCCTACGCTGCCCAACGCCGTGCTTATGGCCTCTAACCTGTTCGTGGATATTATCAACGTGTTCCTGCGCATTCTGAACATCCTCGGCCGTCGCGACTAGTGGCGAATTGCGGCGGTGCTTGCCGTGCGTGCAAATCGATGCGAAAGGCGGTCCTTCGGGGCCGTCTTTTTTGTACGCGGCGGGGTATCATGGATGGGAAAAGCCGATAGCGGCAGAGACCGAGAAAGGTGACCACTTATGGCAGACGTCGACAACAGGAACCGTAACCGCAGGTCCAACCGAGCGGGTCAGCCCAATCCCAAGCGCGAGGCCCGTGCCAAGGCCGCCGAGCGTCACGTGGCAACTGTGTCCGAAGCGTGCGCCAAGGATATCGAGCGTTCGCTTGCCGGTGTTCGCGAGTTTGACGGTATGCCTGCCGGCTTTGTCTCGGCGATGAAGGCCAAGGTTCAGAGTGCTGTGGCCACCGAAGAACAGGTTGCCGAGGACGTCGAGGGCGCGGAGGCTGCCGAGGTCGAGGCAGCGCTCGAGCCCGTCGAGGAGCCTGCCGAGGAAATCGCCGAAGCTGAGTCCGCGCCTGCTGAGGAGCCCGCTCCGGTTCTGCCTGAGGTCACCGTGCTCGATGCCTCCACCACGCAGGCCATCCTGGACAACGGTCGTGGCTATGCGCAGTTCTGCGACATGGCCGTGCTCGCCTTTGCCTCGTTCACCAACCCGGGCGGTGGCTACATCCAGGGCTATCTGGGCCAGGAGGCCACGCTGTGCGCCGATTCGTATCTGTACAACGTTCTCGATAAGCAGCGCAAATGGTACGGCGAGAACCGTCGCCGCAACATCAACTGCGAGCTTTACCGCAACCGTGCGCTGGTGGTGCCTGCGGTGCGCTTCGACCGCAACCACGTGCATGCATACGCCGACGTGATCGTGGCCGCCGCGCCCAACGTTAAGCGCGCCCGCCAGGAGTATCGCGTGAGCGACGATGCTCTGCTGGACGCCCTGCGCGACCGCATTCGCTTTGTGCTTGCCATCTGCGACGAGCTGGGTCGCGAGAAGCTCGTGCTGGGCGCTTGGGGCTGCGACAACAACGGCTTTGACGCAGAGGCCGTGGCCGAGCTCTTCCGCAAGGAGCTCGCGTCGGGCGACTTTAAGGTCAAGCAAGTCTTCTTTGCCGTGCCTTCTACGCGCTGGGATGAGGATTTTGCCAAGTTCGAGCACGTGCTGGCAAACTTCCCCGAGCGCAACGAGGAGTCCTATGCCCAGGTTGCCGCTCGCGCTGCGGCAGCTCGCGCCGCCGAGCAGGCCCAGGCTGCTACCGAGGATGATGAGGACGAGGACGATTGGCGCAAGTACCTGTAATCGGTACGTGCTGACAGATAGGTCGAGCCGGCGGGAGAGGCTGCTTCCGTCGGCTTTTTACTGAGCGAGGGGCTTACGATGAAAAACGCTCTATGCTTTGGCGACAGCAACACCTATGGTTACGATCCGGCAGGCATGCGCGACGGCACCGCGGTGCGCTATGCGCAGGATGTGCGCTGGTGCGGCGTGGCCCAACGTGACTTAGGCGAGGGCTGGCATGTAATTGAAGAAGGCCTCAACGGCCGCACGACGGTACGCGACGACATGTGCCATCTGGACACCAATCTTAACGGCATCCGCGCACTTCCGATGCTGCTCGAGGCCCATAAGCCGCTGGACGCCATTGTGATCATGCTGGGCACCAACGACTGTAAGACGGTCTTTAACGTGACAGCTTCCGATATCGCCCGTGGCGCCATGGCGCTGATTCGCGCCGTCCGCGCGTTTCCGTGGACCGACGCTGCGCCTTGTCCGCGCATTCTGCTGATGGCGCCTATCAAGATTAAGCCGCAGATCGCCGACGTATATATGACCGATTTTGACGAGCATTCCGTAGAAGCCTCGGAACATTTTGGTGAGTACTACGCGCATGTGGCTGAGCAGTTTGGCTGCGACTTTTTGAATGCCGCCGACTTTGCCGAGCCGGGCGATATCGACTATCTGCATATGATGCCCGAAAGCCATGAGAGCCTGGGTCACGCCGTGGCAGCCAAGCTCCAAGAGATGCTCGGTGAGTAGCACGGCCCCAAACCACCACAATAGTTCTCCTTGCGGTGGCTTGTTTCGTTGATTTGTCTTGATCTGTAACAGTTGTAAGGCCGAAAACGGGCTAGATGTTACAGATTGAGATTATTTTAGGTCGATATCGGTCGTTTGTCTCGATCTGTAACATCTAGGGTCGATTTTGCCGAGTTAATGTTACACATCGAGATTATCTTCTCAATGGAATTTGGATGTCTCGATTTGTAACAGGTGGGCCGAAAAAAGGACTCTAACTGTTACAGATCGAGATGTTTGTGGGAACCACCGCAAAGGTGCCTGTCCCCTTTGCGGTGGTTTTGAACTGCGAGTCTTAATACTGCCACATATGGTTAACGGGGCCGGAGCCTTTGCCCATGTCAAAGCCGGCGGCGAGAGCGCCGGTTAGGTAGGCCTTGCCGGCGTTGACGGCGTCGGCAAGATCCATGCCCTGGGCCAGCGCGCAGGCGATGGCGGACGAGAGCGTGCAACCGGTGCCATGCGTGTTGCCGGTCTCGATGCGCTTGTGGCGGAACCACGTGGTGAGCGGATCGCCCAGGTGGTTGCCCTCGTCATCGAGCGGCGCGGGCTCTGCTAGCACATCGTTGGCCTCGTTGACAAAATGCCCGCCCTTAACGAGAGACGCGCAACCAAAGCGGCGGGTGAGGAGCATGGCAGCATTTTGCTGCGTGCGCTCGGAGTCGACCTCGTAGTCGAGCAGGGCCATGGCCTCGGGAATATTGGTCGTGATAACCGTCGCTAGCGGGAACAGGCGGCGGGTGAGCGCCTCGGCGGCATCTTCGGCAATCAGCCGTGCGCCCGAGGTGGCTACCATGACGGGGTCGACGACCACGTTTGTTGCGTTCCAGGCGCTCAAGCGGTCGGCGATGACTTCGATAATCTCGACAGAAGAAACCATGCCGATCTTGACGGCGTTCGGGCGGATATCGTCAAAAACGGCGTCAATTTGCGCGGCTACGATATCTGGCGAGATATCCTGTACGGCGGTGACGCCCAAGGTGTTCTGTGCGGTGATGGCGGTGATGGCCGTCTCGGCATACAGGCGGTGCGCCGTGATGGTCTTGATGTCGGCCTGAATGCCGGCGCCACCGCTGGAATCGGATCCTGCGATGGATAGAACGGCAGGTACCTTACTGCGATCCATGTTCGCTCCCTTGTTCGGTCGGAATCAAATGGGTCTATAAGCCAGCATTATAATGATGCCCGGGCCGACTCTATGTCGAACCCGGGCGGGCGATGCAATCTTTACGCAAATGCAAGCAAATGTTCACACGTCAACAATTGACAGGCACCAGCTCGCTGCCAGAAGCGGCCGCGGCGACAGGGCTAGTCCTCCATGCCGAGGTCGATCGTGGTGCCCTCGAAAATCTTGTTGACGGTGCGGACGGCACACATCTTGCCACACATGGTGCAAGTGCCTTCGGTGGCGGCGGGGGACTCCTCGTAGCGCTTCTTGCCCGTAACCGGGTCGAGTGCGCACTTCCACATGGCGTCCCAATCGAGCTTGCGGCGTGCCTGGCCCATCTTGTCGTCCATGTCGCGGGCGTGCGGCACCTTCTTGGCGATATCGGCGGCGTGCGCGGCAATCTTAGTGGCCATGAGGCCGTCGAGCACGTCCTGGGCGTTAGGCAGGCATAGGTGCTCGGCCGGCGTCACGTAGCACAGGAAGTCGGCGCCGGAGCTCGCGGAGATGGCGCCGCCGATGGCTGCGGTGATGTGGTCGTAGCCCACGCCGATATCGGTCACCAGCGGCCCCAGCACATAGAACGGGGCGTTGTGGCACAGACGCTTCTGCAGCTTCATATTGGCGGCGATCTCGTCGAGCGCCATGTGACCCGGGCCCTCGACCATGACCTGGACGCCGGCGGCCCAAGCACGCTTGCACAGCTTGCCCAGTTCGATCATCTCGGCAGTCTCGGTGGCGTCGTTGGAGTCGTAGAGACAGCCCGGGCGGCAGGAGTCGCCGAGCGAGATCGTTACGTCGTACTCGTGGCAGATTTCGAGCACCTCGTCGTAGAACTCGTAGAAGGGGTTCTCGTTACCGGTGACTTCCATCCAGCCAAACAGCAGCGAGCCGCCGCGGCTGACGATGTTCATGAGGCGGCCGGTCTCCTTGAAGGTCTTGATGACCGATTTATTGATGCCGCAGTGGATGGTCATAAAGTCCACGCCGTCTTCGGCGTGTGCACGCACGACCTCGAGCAGATCGTCCTTGGTCAGCTTGACCAGCGGCTTTTCCATGTAGCCGATGGCATCGTACATGGGGACGGTGCCTACCATGAGCGGCGTCTCGTCGATGAGCTGCTGGCGGAACTGGCGCGTCTTGCCCGAGTTGGAGAGGTCCATGATGGCGTCGGCGCCAAAGTCCTCGGCGATCTTGACCTTCTTCCATTCCTCAGCGGCGTCGGCCTTGTCGCCCGAGATGCCCAAGT
This sequence comes from Collinsella aerofaciens, assembly GCA_905213325.1. Classification (GTDB taxonomy): domain Bacteria; phylum Actinomycetota; class Coriobacteriia; order Coriobacteriales; family Coriobacteriaceae; genus Collinsella; species Collinsella aerofaciens_AG. The sequence continues at coordinate 22,830 of CAJMHW010000003.1, read as the reverse complement.
TCACGTTGACCTTGGTGGACAGGCCCTCGCCGACGCCAAAGGCACGCATGCCCTTTTTGATATGCACGATGTTGGCGGGGATGGCGATGCGGCCGTCGGCCACGCGTTCGCGAATGTACTCGGGGTCGCGATGCTCGCGCTCGGCGACTTCCTTCATCTGCGGTGTGATCTGCCCGGCGCGGGCGAAGTCGATTTGCGTGACGAGCTTGGGCTCGGTCTGTGTGCTCATTGGCACGGCTCCCTTCGTTGGCATTACCCATATCAGGCTTGCGGGTCAGGGCGGGCGCGCCCAGTCTCAGCCTGCCGTCTTGTCCTGCAAGCTCCCCGTTATGTCATGGGCTCAAGTATAGCCTGAATGGGTACGATTGGCCTAACAAGCGTGCCCGTGGGGAGGCGTACATGGAAGACAAGCATCTATATCGAGAGACACAATGGGACGTATCGGCCGAGGAGGGCCGTGCACACCATGGGTTGGTCGCGATTGGCTTTGCGGTGCTTGCCGTGCTGGTGATTGCCTTTTGGATTTGGACGTTTGGCGGTCGCGGCGGCGCCGCCTGGGAGTTTGAGGCCGACGAGGGCCTGCCGATTATGACGGTGAGGAGTACTGGCGGTAATGCCAATACGCTCGCCGTTCCGGGCGATTATTGGTACCCGTGCGATGAGTTTGTGCAGTTGCAGCTGAGTGGTGGGTCTATTCCTGGTGAGGAAATCGAACGCGTGACGTATGATGCGACGTTCAAAACGTTGACGGTGAAGCTCAAAGATCAAGGGGATGTGCCCACGACGATGGATATCGCGCTGACGGAATGGCGCCTGGAGCCCCCGTCGGGTGTTGCGGTGTCCGAGGTCGAGCACGTCAAGATTGTCTATCAGGACGGTTCGACAAACGGGATTGCAAAGGCCGACGGTCTAGCTGAATAGGTGTCGAGCCTAGCAGCCAATTCATAAAAGTTGCGGTGGAATAGTTCCTGATTGTGCGAAAAAGGCTCAAATAGGAATTATTCCACCGCAAGTTATATAGAGAAGGCTGAGCGGGTCAGTGTTGGGTGCCGGCTCTAGAGCATCTGTTCGTTGATGAACACGAGGGTGCCTAGGTATGAGAGCTCGGGGACGTGGCGATAGCCGATGTTGAATGCGGTAAGTTCGCTTGCATCCTCGAGCTTGTTTTCTGCCATCCACCGCACCATGGAGCCGCGCGCCTTTTTGCTGGCGGTCGACCGTTGGATGGGCTTCCCGTTGCGGATACCCTCGCCAAAGAGGCACGTGACGGCTGTGGCGTCGCCCGCGAGGTGGGGCAGAACGGCTTTGGCATACTCTACGCTGGCGAGGTTGACGATCGTGGTGTTTGAACCTGCCGGGGCGATAACCCGCGCGAGCTTGTCGCTCCAAAACGCGTAGAGGTCTCGGGCATCGTCAACGGCGAGCTTCGCACCCATCTCCAGCCGATACGGTTCGACGGCATGAAAGGGGCGTACGCATCCGTAAAGGCCCGAGAGGATCCACAGATGGTCTTGCAGCCATGCGAGCTGCGCGGCATCCATCACCTCGGGTGCCATGCTCTGGTATTGAATGCCGTGATAGGACATGACGGCGGGGGAGGTATTGCGGGCGATATCGGGATTGTCGAGGTCGCCGTTTTCCAAGATGGGCTCGAACTCATGCAGGGTGTTGAGGCAAGGCCCCAGCAGTTTGTCACTCACGTTCCATAGCGCCTGCAGGCCGCCGCTGCCTTCATTTCGCTCAATATCTAGCAACGCGCGATGCAGTCGAGCCGTCTCGCGCGCAAAGGGCGGAATGCCCAGGACTTCAAAAGCATTTTGGGCCGAGCGCATCTGCTTGGCGGGCGAAATGATGACCTGCAGCATGGACTCTCCTCTGTCAAAAAGGAAGTTGCGGTGGAATACGGTCTGTTTTGGCCGTTTATAGGCCAGTTTAGTCCGTATTTCACCGCAAGTTATGAAGGGCTGGTTAGGCGCGCTCGAGGAAGGCCTTGTAGCCGCGGTAGGCCTCGTAGATATCGGCCTTGTTGGCGACCTCCCATAGGGCGTGCATGGACAGAACGGCAACGCCGGAGTCGATGACATTCATGCCGTACTTGGCCATGATGTAGGCGATGGTGCCGCCGCCACCTGCGTTGACGCGGCCGAGCTCACAGGTCTGGAAATCCACGCCTGCCTTGTCCATGATGTCGCGGACGAGGGCCACATACTCGGCATCGGCGTCGTTGGAGCCACCCTTGCCGCGGCTGCCCGTGTACTTGTTAAAGCACAGGCCGCGACCCATAAAGGCGGCGTTCTTGGTCTCGAACTTGGCGGCATAGCCCGGGTCGAAGCCGGCGGACACGTCAGAGGAGAGCATGCGGCTGCGGGCGAGCGCGCGGCGCAGGGCCAGCGGGCTACCCTCGCCGGCGAGCGTCATGATCTCGGCGACGGTGTTCTCGAAGAAGCGGCTCGTCATGCCGGTGGCACCCACGGAACCGATCTCCTCTTTGTCGACGATGAGCGTGATGCTCGTGCGCTCCACGTTGGTGACGTTGATCTGGGCGAGCATAGAGGGGTAGGCGCAGACGCGGTCGTCGTGGCCATAGCCCAAGATCATGGAGCGGTCGAGGCCCATGTCGCGGGCGGGGCCGGCGGGCACGACCTCGATCTCGGCGGAGAGGAAGTCCTCCTCCTCGACGCCGTACTGCTCTTTGAGGATGTCCAAGAACATCTGCTTGACGGGCTCCTTGGGAGCGTCCTTGTCGTCCTCATCGAACTTGACGGGGCGGCCGCCCACGATCACGTCGAGGATCTCGGCGTCGACGGCGTCCTTGGCAGGCTTGGACATCTGCTCGCTCGAGAGATGGATCAGCAGGTCGGAGATGGTAAAGACCGGGTCGTCGGCCTTGTCGCCGATGTTAATGTCGACGGTGGTGCCGTCCTTTTTGCAGATGACGCCTACGAGTGCGAGCGGGGAGGCCACCCAGTGGTAGCTCTTGACGCCGCCGTAGTAGTGCGTGTCGAGATAAGCCATGTCGCCGGCCTCGAAGGCGGGGTTCTGCTTAAGGTCCAGGCGCGGCGAGTCCACGTGCGCGCCCAGGATGTTAAAGCCCTGCTCGAGCGGGGCGGTGCCCAGGTTGACGAGCATAAGGTCCTTGCCGTGGTTAGCGGCATACACCTTGTCGCCTGCCTTGAGCTCGCGGCCTTCGGCGATTACGGTCTCCAGGTCGACGTATCCCGCCTCCTCGGCCATCTTGATGCCGGCCTTGACGCACAGGCGCTCGGTCTTGTTCTCACTCAAAAAATGCTTATAGCCGCGGCAAAGCTCCTCGAGCTCCTCGATTTGCTGTGGCGTGTACTTTTTCCATGCGCAGGGACGCTCCATGACGCAGGCTCCTTTCGGATCGATCGTGCTGGTTGATGTACCGTGAGCCATCGTATCACGCGCGGGCTCACGGTGGCGGGGGAGCTTGATGTGAGGTGGCCGCGGGGCGGGGAGCGTGTAAACTGGAGTGAGCAAACCGTGCCCAGCCTAAAGCGAGGTATTCAATATGTCTGACAAGCGCCGCACCTTTGCCGTTATCGACGGCAACTCGCTCATGCATCGCGCCTTCCACGCCGTGCCGCCCACCATGAACGCGCCGGACGGTCGCCCCACCAACGCGATCTTTGGCTTTCTGAACATGTTTCTTAAGATGATCGATGCCTTTAACCCCGACGGCGTTGTTGTGGCGTTTGATAAGGGCAAGCCGCGCGTGCGCATGGAGATGCTGCCGCAGTATAAGGCGCAACGCCCGCCCATGGACCCCGATCTGCATGCGCAGTTCCCTATGATCAAGGAGCTGCTCGCCGCGCTCAACGTGCCGATTCTGCAATCCGAGGGCTGGGAAGGCGACGACATCCTGGGCACTATGGCGCGCCTGGGCGAGCAGGCCGGCTGTGACATGCTGCTGGTGACCGGTGATCGCGACATGTATCAGCTTGTTACCGAGCACGTCAACGTGGTCTCGACCCGTAAGGGCCTGTCCGATGTAGCGATTATGACGCCCGAGAGCGTGGATGACCTGTATCACGGCATTACGCCGGCGCTCGTGCCCGATTTTTACGGTCTGAAGGGCGACACGTCCGATAACATCCCCGGCGTGCCGGGCATCGGCCCCAAAAAGGCGAGTGCACTCATCGCGCAGTACGGCAGCTTGGACGAGGTCATCGCGCATGCCGACGAGGTCAAGGGTAAGATGGGCGAGAACCTGCGTGCACACATCGACGACGCACTGCTGAGCCGTAAGGTCGCAACCATTCGCACCGATGCGCCCGTCGAGCTCGACTTTGACGAAACGTCCTTCCCGGCGTTTTCTGCCGACGAAGTGTCCGCGGCGCTGGGCACGCTTGGTATCACCGCCATGCAGAACCGTTTCTTGGCGCTGATCGGCGGCGAGGGCGGGGCTGCTGCCGCTGCTAGAACGTTTGAGATGCCCACGATTGAGCGCACCGCTGCCGGCGATGCCGAGGCGCTTGCTGCCGTGGCGTCCGAGGTTTCGCGTGCGATCGAGGCGGGCGAGTGGGTCGCCGCCGTGGTGGACGACGACAAGGAAGAGGGCGCGCTCTTTGGATTGACGCGCACGCTGTGGTTGGCGACGTCCAAGGGCCTGTTCGCGCTCGAGGAGGGCGACAGCTGTGCGGCGGCTGAGGCTGAGGGCTTCAACTTCGCCCACGGCGTGATTGCCGGCGTGCTTGCGCGCTTGTTTGTGGCGGGCCGCGTGGCGAGCCCGGATATGAAAGCGCTGCTGCATGAGCTTTCGCCCATCGATTCTTCTGAGCCCGAGCTCATGGATCCGCTCGCTGCCGATTCCACGCGTATCTTCGATACCGTGGTCGCTGCCTATCTGCTGGATTCCGATCGCTCCGAGTTCGATGAGGCATATCTGGCCGATACCTATCTGCAGATGTCGCTGCCTGCGGCGCGCGGTGCAGAGGGTGCCGGCGAGGACGCTCCTGCACCCGCCGCTCGCACGGCGGCCTTGACGCTGGCGCTGGTCGCACCGCTGCGCGACCGCATGGCCCGCGAGAACGCCGCCAACGTGTTCGATGGCATCGAGATGCCGCTCGTGCCGGTGCTTGCCAAGATGGAGCGCGCGGGCATGCTCGTGGACCCCGACCGCCTGCGCAGTCTGTCCGAGGGTCTGGCGACCCAGATTACCGAGGTCGAGCGAAGCATTCGCGACCTGGCGGGTGACGAGACCTTTAATATTGGCAGTCCCATGCAGCTGTCGCATGTGCTCTTTGATGTGATGGGGCTTCCGACCAAGGGTCTCAAGAAGACTAAGCGCGGCTATTATTCGACCAACGCCAAGGTGCTGAGCGACCTTGCGCGTGACCACGAAATCGTGCGTCTGATCTTGGACTGGCGTGAAAAGTCCAAAATCAAGTCCACCTATCTGGACACGCTGGGCCCGCTGCGCCGCGGTGACGGTCGCGTGCACACCACGTACAACCAGACCATCACGGCAACGGGGCGTCTGTCCTCAAGCGACCCGAACCTGCAGAACATCCCAACGCGCTCGGAGCTGGGTCGTACCGTCAAGACGGCGTTTTCGGCAGGCGAGGGAAGCGTCTTTTTGGCGGTGGACTACTCGCAGATCGAGCTGCGTCTGCTGGCGCATCTCTCGGGTGACGAGCACTTGGTGCGCGCCTTTAACGAGGGCGAGGACTTCCATGCCGAGACGGCGGCGCGCGTGTTTGGTGTGCCGGTGTCCGAGGTAACGCCCGACCTGCGCAGTCGCGCCAAGGCCGTGAACTTTGGCATCGTGTATGGCCAGCAGGCCTACGGCCTGTCGCAGTCGCTGCATATCTCGATGGCCGAGGCGCGCGACATGATCGACCGCTACTACGAGGCCTACCCGGGCGTGCGTACGTTCCTCGACAACGTGGTGGCGCGCGCCAAGCAGACGGGCTACGCCGAGACCATGTATGGCCGCAGACGCCATATTCCCGAGCTCAAGGCCAAAAACCCGCAACTCCGCGGCTTTGGCGAGCGCACGGCCATGAACCATCCCATGCAGGGCACCGCAGCAGACATCATCAAGATCGCCATGGCCCGCGTAAGTCGTCGCCTGGAAGAAGAAGGCTTTGCCGCCCACATGATCCTGCAAGTGCACGACGAACTGGACTTTGAGTGCCCCATCGACGAAGTCGAGCGCCTAACCACCATGGTCCGCGACGTCATGGAGCACGTAGTGGACCTCCGCGTTCCCCTAATCGCCGAAGCCAGCACCGGCATAACCTGGGCCGACGCCAAATAGGGAAGCAACCACAGTTCCAAAGTAACCAAAAACAGAAGGACGCCCCTTATCAACAAGGAGCGTCCTTCGTTCAATTAAATTCAGCCAAAGTATCTAGGCGCCAAGACGCCATCCAGGCGGCAAGCAAGTCACCGCAGGACCTGGCCGGGCGAGGCGGGTAAGTTTTCGTAGATTCCGCACGAGCCGGAAAGCACTTAATGTGCTTTCCGAGCGAGCCCAGGACCTGACCGAACGAAAAACTTACCCGCCTCGCCCGGCCAGGTCCGACGAGCAACGTTAACGAGCCGCCAAGATGGCGTCGATGAGCGTCAGTACGCCTCCGTCGTTGTTGCTCGGAATGCGCCATTTAGCATGCGCGTTCATATGCTCCTCGGCGTTGTCCACGATAAAGCTGTGGCCGACGCGCTCCAGCATGGGGATGTCGTTGTAGGTGTCGCCCACGGCGGCGGCATCGGCGATATCGATGCCCAGGTGCTCGCAAAGATGCGCGACGCCGGCGCCCTTGTCGACGCCCAAGTTCATGAAGTCGATCCACTCGCGCCCGGCGTTGGTGACGTAGAGCTTGTCCGAGAACTCGGGACTATAGGTCTCGCGGAAAGCGGGCTCGGCGTCGTAGCCGGGGAAGAAGACCGAAATCTTGTTGGACTCGAAATCAATGCCATCAAAGCTGTCGACGTAGTTGATTGTGTTGTAGTAGACGCTGATCTCGTCGTGGTATTGATGGTCGCGGGCAAGCGCGTAGAACTCGTCGAAGCAGCAAAGGACGGGGACAGCGCGCGGATCCTCCGAGGCACGGCTCAAGACCTGCTGATACAGCTCCACGTCAATAGTGCTCTTATAGATATAGCTGCCGCGATAGATCACGCACGCTCCGTTGTCGGGACAAAAGGCGAGGCGGTTCTTGACGCCCTCGAACATCTCCTCGAGCTTGGGGGCGGGACGTCCGCTGGCGGGGCAGAATACGATGTCGGCGTCGGCGAGCTTGTCTAGGCGCTCATCAAGACCCTGGGGCAGCACGCGCTCGTCGGTCAGCAGCGTCTTGTCCATGTCGACGGCGAGAATCTTAATGTTTCCGATATTGGCGTCCGATTCGTAAGTTTGCATAAAAGCGAGCCTTTCGTTTCGAGATTGTTTCAGACGTTATAGCCATCAATTCGTAGTCGGGCGTATTTTCGCAGGAACGGAGCGTATTTGCACCACGCTTCACAAAGTAATGAAAAAACTTTTCAGAAATTTGAATTTGTCGCTTGTGCTGCGGGCACTTTAGCGTAATATAGCGACCATCGAAAACGGAGACGGAAAAACAACCGCTTACCGAGGAAAAGGTACCGTTTACGATATTAGAATTGCGCCCGGCGATAGGTGAAAGGAGAGGCAGATGCAGTTCGTAACGATCATCACCACTGCAGACAATGCCATCCGACGCCAGCGCGCAATTTCCCGACGACGATAACAATCGTCTCTGTCCGCATGGGGCGAATTGCCTCAACAGAGTCATTTTGAGGTCGTTGGGTTTTAGCACGACATTGCTGCATGTTTCTAGGGCATGTATGTGCTGATTTTTGCTATTTAACCTGATATTGCACGGTATATGACCTTGAAATGACTTGCAACTGACCGATGTTCTAACTAGCTACCAAGGGCGAAAGGAAACAGCCATGAGCAAGGAAAAAGTCGTTCTCGCATATTCCGGTGGTCTTGATACATCCGTATGTGTCAAGTGGCTCCAGGACGAGAAGAATCTCGATGTCGTTTGTGTCTGCGGCAACGTGGGCCAGGAAGAGACCGGACTGGATGCCAAGAAGCAGAAGGCGCTCGACCTGGGCGTTCTCGATTGCCAGGTGCTCGACCTGCGCGACGAGTTCTCCGATGAGTTCCTGACCAAAGCCATTGCAGCAAACTCCATGTACGAGAACAAGTATCCGCTGCTCTCCGCCCTGTCTCGCCCGCTGCTTGCCAAGAAGCTTGTTGAGGTCGCCCACGAGTTTGGCGCGACCTACGTCGCCCACGGCTGCACCGGCAAGGGTAACGACCAGGTCCGTTTTGAGGCCGCCGTCAAGGCCCTCGACCCCGAGCTCAAGGTTATCGCTCCGGTTCGCGAGTGGGACCTGAAGTGTCGCCCCGACGAGGTCGCCTATGCCCACGCCCACAACGTGCCGGTTCCCGAGGGTGCCAACGACAACCCCTACTCCATCGACGACAACCTGTGGGGTCGTGCCATTGAGTGCGGTCACCTGGAGGATCCCTGGAATGAGCCGCTCGACGACGCCTGGGTTATGACCAAGAATCCCGAGGACACGCCCGACACCCCGACGTATACCGAGATTGAGTTTGAGGTCGGCAAGCCCGTCGCCGTCGACGGCAAGAAGATGAAACTCTCCGAGATCGTCATCGCCCTCAACAAGATTTCGGGCGACAACGGCTTTGGCCGTCTCGACCTGGTTGAGGATCGTCTGGTGGGCCTCAAGAGCCGCGAGTGCTATGAGGTTCCCGGCGCCCTGACGCTCATTACCGCCCATAAGGCACTCGAGGACATTTGCGTTGAGGGCGACCTGCTCAAGACTAAGATTAAGCTCGAGCAGGATTGGGCCACCGCCGTGTACAACGGCCAGTGGTACAGCCCACTCAAAAACGCGCTCGACGCCTTTATGGCCGACACCCAGAAGTTCGTGACCGGCACCGTCCGTCTGAAGTTCTTTAAGGGCAACTGCCATGTCGTCGGCCGCAAGAGCCCCTTCAGCCTCTACGACTACGGTCTGGCCACCTACGACCGCGACACCACGTTTGACGAGAAGGCTAGCGCTGGCTTTATCGAGATCGATACGCTGTCGCTCAAGACGTGGGCTAAGGTCCAGGGTCCCAGCTCTGCTGCCGCCCAGGCTTAAGCCTCCCTTTCCTTGGTATTCGCGCGGCCCATCCGCGTGATACATAACGGGCGCACGGGGTCCCTACCTTTCGTTATGCTTGCTGACACTTCTTAACATCGGTGGCCCCTACGTTCCGCCCGCGTATTTGATGCCGCGTCTGCGGCTGAGTCCGAGCCCCGCCGGGGTTATCCGGCGGGGCTCCTTCTATCAATTTGGCGGCTCTGCGCCTATATATATGAGGAGTATCCATTATGTTCCATGCTATCGCGCATGCTTTACTTGCCCTCGTGCCCGAGTTCGATGCTGCAAAGGTCGAGGACGTCCCTATGAGCCTGAAGGCCTGGATCGATGATTCGCAGGGCAACATCCGGAGGGAGACGTTGGGCGCCAAGTGCATGGTGCGTCACTTCTTTGCAAATTAGCTACATGGCCCAGCGCACGGCAGGGAGTGTGTAAAACTAGCGGTTGAAAAATCGCTTTAGCGACAGGGCGCATTGCTTTGGGCGCTTGTTTTGGTATTTGGAGAAAGGAGACGGTTCCATGGCTCTTTGGGGCGGTCGTTTTGAGGCGGGCGTGGCCGAGGTCACGCAGGAGTTTGGCGCGTCGCTGCCGGTCGACAAACATCTCTATAAGCAGGATATCGCCGGATCTAAGGCACATGCCAAGATGCTGGCGGCCCAGGGCATTATCAGCGCCGAGGACGAGCAGGCGATTGCCGAGGGTCTGACCGCAATCGAACAGGATATCGATGCCGGCAACTTCACCTTCGATATCAACGACGAGGACATTCATATGTCCATCGAGAGCGAGCTGACGCGTCGCATCGGCGAGGCTGGTAAGCGCCTGCATACCGGGCGTTCGCGCAACGACCAAGTTGCGACCGATACGCGCCTGGGCGTCAAGGCGCTGGCCAAGGAGCTCATGGAGACCAATCTTGAACTGCGTCATGTGCTGGTGGATGCGGCTAAAAAGTACGACAAGGTGATTCTGCCGGGTTACACGCACATGCAGCATGCTCAGCCCGTGCTGCTGTCGCACCATCTGCTGGCGTATTCCTGGATGTTCGTGCGCGACTTTACACGCCTGAAGGTCGCCTTTGATGCTGCCGACAACTGCCCGCTGGGCGCTGCCGCGCTTGCCGGTACGAGCTATCCGCTCGATCGTCAGATGACGGCCGCCGAACTTGGCTTTGCGGGCGTGATCCCCAACTCGCTCGATGCGGTTTCCGACCGTGATTTCCTCCTCGACCTGCATTACGCCGGCTCCGTCATGGCGATGCACTTGTCGCGTCTTTCCGAGGAGATCGTGCTGTGGTCGAGCTCCGAATTTGGCTTTATCACGCTTTCCGACTCCTACTCCACCGGCTCGTCCATCATGCCGCAGAAGAAGAACCCCGATTTTGCCGAGCTTATCCGCGGCAAGAGCGGCCGAGTCTATGGCAACCTGGTGCAGCTGCTCGTGACCATGAAGGGCCTGCCGCTTGCTTATAACAAGGACTTGCAGGAGGACAAGGAGGGCGCCCTCGATACCGCCCATACGCTCATGCAGTGCCTGTCGGTTATGGCCGGTATGATTTCGACCTGGACCGTCAACGAGGATGCCATGGCGCGCGAGTGCGGTGTGGGGCACCTTGCCGCCACCGATGTTGCCGATTACCTGGCCAAGCGTGGCCTGCCGTTCCGCGAGGCACATGCCGTGGTGGGCCATTTGGTCCTGATGTGTGAGAAGCGCGGCTGCAACCTTGAGGACCTGCCGTTTGAGGTGTTCCAGGAGGCGAGTCCGCTCTTTGAGCACGACATTACCGAGGCGCTCGACATCCCGTCGATTGTCGCCGCGCGCACGACCGAGGGCGGCACCGCCCCTGCCGCCGTTGCCGTGCAGCTGCAGCGTGCCGAGGCACAGCTTGAGGCCGACAAAGGCGTGTTTGGATCGCTGACCAAGGTCGTCGAAATGGGCCACGGGGTAAAGTAGGGGTTTGGCTGAAGCTGTTTTGGCCATTATTTATTGATAAATCGTTGTTGCTTTACGGACGTCTGCTGATGTGGGCGTCCGTATTTTGTTGCTATGGGGGAGGGGCTTGTCGAGAACTTCTGTAGGACCTTTGGGCAGGTTGTGAAGGGGGCACCTTCACGGGCGGCAACCGACCGTCCGCTCGGTTCGATGCGGTTGATGTGCGGTCGGATGGTACTCTAATCGGGCCTCGAAACAGAAGTGACACAAATGGAACGTTTTAATAAATTGTAACGTTTCAAAAAACAGCTTTTTGTTTAACTGCAGCTAAAACTCTGTTACGATGCAGTCCGGGCGGGTGCCGGAATGGGACTTGGGCACGCGCGAACCTACTTGAAAGGCTACCTTATGGCTATCGAGAAGACCTTCATCATGATTAAGCCCGACGCTGTGCGCGATCGTAAGATCGGCGAGATCGTCGCTCGCATTGAGCGTAGCGGCCTTGTCATCGAGCGCATGGAGATGACCACGCTCGAGCGCGCTACCGTCGAGGAGCACTACGCCCATCTGGCCGACAAGCCCTTCTTTGGTGGTCTCTGTGACTTTATGACGAGCGGCCCGGTCGTTAAGATGGTCGTTTCCGGTCTCTCCGCTGTCTCCAAGATGCGCACCCTTATGGGTGCTACCAACCCGCTTGATGCTGCTCCCGGCACCATTCGCGGCGACTTCGCTGTCGATGTCAACGCTAACGTAATCCACGGCTCCGACTGCTTGGAGAACGCCGAGATCGAGATCAAGCGCTTCTTTGGCTAAACCAGCTTTGACTCCTTAAAGCTGTTAGCGTGTGGCTTTGGCGCCGCGGAATTCCATCCGCGGTGCCCTTTTTATTCCAGTAGATTTTTGGTAACCGCTTAGAAATCTACTAAAGAGCCCCCGCCCGGATGTTTCTTCCGGGCGGGGGCTGGCGTTAGCGTATGGCTTTGTAGGTCTTTAGGCCTCGTCGACGACCTTGAGGCCGCGCGTGTGGTCGATCTCGTTGAGGAGGTTAACGCGACGCTCATGACGACCGCCCTCAAACTCGGCGTCGAGCCACTCGTCGACAATCATCTTGGCGAGCTCGGAGCCCACGACGCGGGCGCCAAAGGCGAGCACGTTGGTATTGTTGTGCATGCGGGAGAGCTTGGCGCTGAAGGGCTCGGAGCACACGACGGCGCGAACACCTTCGACCTTGTTGGCGGCCAGGCTGATGCCGACGCCGGTACCGCAGATCAGGATACCCAGGTCGACGTCACCGTTGGCAACGGCCTTACCCACCTTGTAGCCGGCGATGGGGTAATCAAAGCTCTCGGAGGTGTCGGTTCCAAAGTTCACGACCTCGCAGCCGCGCTCCTTCAGGTGCTCGGAAATGATGTTCTTGAGCTCGACGGCGGCATGGTCGTTGCCGATACCAATCTTCATGAGTGGTTCCTCTCTGGTCCGTGCGGCGGAATTGCTAAAGGTTTTACCGCGTTCGACTGCATGATAGCGCGACTTTTGTGTAAACGCTCGGGCGTTTTTTGGTCAAACGCTTTAGCATGCAACAAGACCGGCTTTTCATGAATGAATGCCGTCAGATTGCGCTTAAGCGCCGTCCGTCGGAACCATGGTTGCGGTTTCTGATGCATTGTTATCAAATAAAAGAGTTAACTCTTTTTGAGAGCCCAGTCCGTTATACAAGTAGGAGATACCTATGCCTGCCGATTCCCTTCGTGATACCGCGTTTTGCGATGTTTTGAACCGCGAGCTTGTCTGTGCGCTCGGCTGCACCGAGCCTATTGCCGTTGCCTATGCAGCGGCGCTGGCGAGCCAGACGCTCGGTTGCGAACCCGATCATATGGATGTCGCCTGCTCGGGCAACATCATCAAGAACGTTAAGAGCGTGACCGTGCCCAATTCGGGCGGTATGCACGGTATTGAGGCGGCGGCCGTGCTGGGTGCCGTGGGCGGCGACGCCAAGAGCGCGCTTGAGGTGCTCGAGAGCGTTGACGATAAAGACCGTGCTCGTGTGGCCGAGCTCCTCGCCGATGCCGGCTACTGCGATGTGTCGCTTGTCGAGGGTGTGCCCAACCTCTACATCAAGGTGACTGCCACAGCCGGGGGCCATACCGCAGTCGTCGAGATTACCGACCACCACACCAATGTCACGTGCCATACGCTCGACGGTATTCCGGTATGCGGCAAGTCGGCGGGGGAGTGTGCCGCCTGCGCCGAGCGCGTTATGGCCGAGCGTGCGGCAGATAGCGCTGACACGCCCATGTCGATTGAGTCCATCATCGACTTTATTGAGGACGGCGACATCGATGGTGCCCGCGCTGCCGTTGAGCGTCAGATTGAGCTGAACGGCGCGATCAGCGCCGAGGGCCTGGCGCACGCTTGGGGTGCCGAGGTTGGCCGCACGCTGCTGGGTGCTCGTGCCGATGACGTCGCCTGCCGTGCCCGCGCCCGTGCGGCCGCCGGGTCCGACGCCCGCATGAACGGCTGTGCGCTGCCGGTCGCCATTGTGTGCGGCTCGGGCAACCAGGGCATTACCTGCGCACTGCCCGTTATGGAGTATGCCGAGTACCTGCGCTGCGACCACGATCGCCTGGTGCGCGCCGTGATGCTGTCCGATCTTATCGCTGTGCATATCAAGAGCTATATTGGTGCGCTCTCGGCGTTTTGCGGTGCTATTTGCGCCGCGTGTGGCGCCGGCGCTGCGATTACCTGGCTGTGTGGTGGCACGCGCGAGCAGATTGGCGCGACGGTTTCGAACACACTCGGTAACGTGGGCGGCATCGTGTGCGATGGCGCCAAGGCAAGCTGTGCCGCCAAGATTTCCGCTGCCGTTGATGCGGCGATTCTAGGTCACGATATGGCCATGCAGGGTCGTGGCTTCCGCGCCGGCGAGGGCCTGATCCAGGATACCGTCGAGCAGACAATCGCCAGCATGGGCTACGTGGGCCGTGTGGGTATGAAAGATACTGATGTCGAGATCCTCAACATCATGATCGGCAAGACTCGAGTCTGTTAGTTATTGGTTCCGCCGTTCTACCGAACGGCGGACCGGCCGACGCTGCAAGCCCGCCAGAGCGGCAATCTGCCTTTCAACTTCGGCGACATGACCAGAAGGTCAATGCCGCCTTGTTTCAAGGCACCTTGCTCGCTCTGGCGGGCTTTCGCTGTCGTTGCCATAACATCGGCGTTGTCTTTGTAATGTGACAAGGGACGGTCTATTTGTCACATTTTTCTCAACCTGCGGCGCTATTTTGTTTGGTGGGAGGGGTCCTATGACAGTTCGTCGGCTACTTGGTGTTCGTAGAAGGCTTCTACTACGGCGTTGAAATCGCGGGCGAAGTCTTCCATGGTTCCGTGCCAGGTGGCTCGGCCGGGTTTTCCCTGGCCAACATAGGCAGTTTGAATGCCGCAGGCGGGGCTAGGGAAGTCGCGCTTGGGATCGTTGCCCACCATAAGGACCTCGTGTGGGTCGAGTCCCATCACCTGAAGCTGCTCGAGATAGTAGGTGGCATCGGGCTTGCAGCGGGTGGTGTTTCCCATGTGCGTGACGAGCTCAAAGGGGGCGTCGGCCAGGTCGCCCCAACCCATGCGGCACTCGATGGCCCCCTGGGGAAAGCTGGGGTTGGTAAAGAGCGCGCAGCGCAGTCCTGCGTCCTGTACGGCCTGGAGAGCGGCGTGTGCGCCCGGCATGGCGTGGGCGTTGATGACATCGTCGTTCTTGTACGGAAGCACTTCGCGGTCGTAGTAGGTAAACGCCTCGTAGATGAGGGGATCGGAGAGGCAGATGCCGCATCGGCGCTCGACCTCGGTGCGGTAAAATTCAAGATTGGTGCGGTTGTCCGTGCCGCTTCGGCGGTTGGCGTTGAGGTCGACCAGAATGGTGCCGAGGCGCGCCATCGTGCCACCGCGGCTGCGGCGTCCGATATCCGCGAGCATCGACGATACATCCTTAAAATAGCGAAGGATGAACGCGTTGAGGTTGATGCTGAGAAGCGTCTCGTCCATATCGAAAACGACTGCTTTGAGCACGCGGGCACCTTTCTCGATAAATCGTTCCAGAATCGTTGCTCCGGATACTTTACCCCAAAGCCGTATGCCTAACTGCCTATCGTCAACTTATGGAGACGGTCGTCCACAAGATTGCGAAAAAGTCTCCATACGAGTAAAAAATCGCAGTTCACGCTTGAAATCGAAATGATTTCCCCGTAACCTATACGAACGTGATTGCATAAGCGTCACATTAGTATCTGTCGGCTCCCGAGTGTTCCTAAACGTTGTGTGCTTGTCGCACCCTTCTGTAGGTCCTAGCAATCGGGGCCCCGTAGTTCGAAAGGGGTCCACCTTTGAGTGAGATTCAGAACTCGTCCATTTTCTCTCTTGACGATGTCAACGAGGAGGAGATGAACAACCTCATCGACGGTACGATTACCGACTTTGATGAGGGCGATCTCGTTAACGGCACTGTCGTTAAGATCGAGCATGACGAGGTGCTCGTTGACATCGGATTCAAGTCCGAGGGCGTTATCCCGGTCCGCGAGCTGTCCATCCGCAAGGACGCTAACCCTGCAGACATCGTTGCACTCGGTGATCCCATCGAGGCTCTGGTTCTCCAGAAGGAGGACAAGGACGGTCGTCTGGTCCTGTCCAAGAAGCGTGCCGAGTACGAGCGTGCTTGGAACCGCATCGAGGAGAAGTTCAACTCCGGCGAGAACGTCGAGGGCGAGGTTATCGAGGTTGTCAAGGGCGGCCTGATCCTCGACATCGGCCTGCGTGGCTTCCTGCCCGCTTCCCTCGTCGACCTCCGTCGCGTCAAGGACCTCACCTCCTACATGGGCACCCGCATCGAGGCCCGCGTTATCGAGATGGACCGCAACCGCAACAACGTCGTCCTCTCCCGTCGCGTCGTGCTCGAGGAGTCCCGTAAGGCCGAGCGCTCCGAGATCCTGTCCAAGCTCAAGTCTGGCATGCGTCTCCAGGGCACTGTTTCCTCCATCGTCGACTTCGGCGCCTTCGTCGACCTCGGCGGTATCGACGGCCTCATCCACATCTCCGAGCTCTCCTGGAACCACGTCAACCATCCTTCCGAGGTTGTCAAGGTCGGCCAGGAGGTCGAGGTCGAGGTTCTCGACGTCGATCTCAACCGTGAGCGCATCTCCCTGGGTCTCAAGCAGACCACCGAGGATCCGTGGCGCGCACTGGTCAAGAAGTACCCCGTCGGCGCTATCGTCGAGGGCACTGTGACCAAGCTTGTCCCGTTCGGCGCTTTCGTCGACCTGGGCGAGGGCATCGAGGGCCTGGTGCACATCTCCGAGATGGCCAACAAGCACGTCGACCAGCCTTCTCAGGTCACCCACGTGGGCGACAAGGTTCAGGTCAAGGTCATGGAGATCGACCTCGACCGTCGTCGCATCTCCCTGTCCATGAAGTCTGCTGCTGAGACTCTGGGCGTCGAGATCGAGGTTACCCCGCTTCCTTCCGAGAAGAAGGACGAGGAGACCGACGCCGAGTAAATCGGTTTGACGATCACTTGTTTTAAGGGATCCGTCCGCAATGGACGGGTCCCTTTTTGCATTTGCTGCTGAGGCGCGCGATGCTATCCGTGCGCAATGCTGCCCGGGTTGTCTGTTTGCTATTGGGTTGTCGGTGCATGAAAAATGCCGACATCCCGCCTCGGGGAGGAGGCGGGAACACACCGAGTAGACGGAGGGGTGCGGAGCGCGGTCGCGTCTCGACTGACGACGTTGCCCATCGACAGGACCATTGTAACGCATGGCGGTTCTTGGTTTATCGTGTCGAGCGTTTGCGTTGTGCCATTGCCTGCGGCAACGGTGTGTTACACTCTTGCACTGCTGAGTGGGCCAGACGGTCGCGCGATGTGCTGCTTGCAGTACGCGTGAGGAAAGTCCGGGCTCCAGAGGGCGGGATGCCGGCTAACGGCCGGGCGGAGTGATCCGACGGAAAGCGCCGCAGAAAAGAAGACTCCCACCTGCGCCGTAAGGCGTAAAGGGAAAAGCTGAAACGGTGGTGTAAGAGACCACCAGCGTCGTGGCAACACGGCGGCTTGGCAAACCCCATCCGGAGCAAGCGCGAATAGGAACGCTATGGGCCGGCCCGGTCCGCGTTCGGGTAGCGTGCGTGGAGCTGCACGGTAACGTGCAGACAAGATAAATGACCGTTCACGACAGAACCCGGCTTATAGGCCCACTTGGCATTTTTGTTACCCTGACAATCGGTACGGCCTTTGCCGTATTATTGAGGCTGTTTATTGCTGTGCTTTATTCTGTTGAGGGGCTTTGTTGGACAGCTATTTTACTCTGCAGTCGAATATTGAGGCTTCGGGCGAGTTTGTGGACCGCAAGAGCCGGTTTATTGCCCAGCTGGTCCATATTGAGTCCGAGGATGAGGCGAATGCCTTCATCGAGATGGTTCGCAAGCGTCATTACGACGCTCGACATAATGTACCCGCGTGGATTTTGGTCGATGGACGCGAGCGCCAGAGCGATGACGGTGAGCCGAGCCGCACGAGCGGTATGCCGACGCTCGAGGTGTTGCGCGGTGCGGGACTCAAAAATGTTTGCTGCGTAGTGACGCGCTATTTTGGTGGCACGTTGTTGGGGCCTGGTGGCTTGGTACGCGCCTATACCGCGGCGACGCAGACGGCGGTGGCCGCTGCTCAGGAGGCCGGGCAGATCGTCGAGATGACGAGCGTCGTGCCTGTTGACGTGCATGTGGCCTATCCGCAGTATGAGCAGGTGCTTCGTTTGGCGCAGGATTCGGGTGCCAAGGTTTCGGATACCGATTACGCGGATGCCGTGACACTTCATTTGGTGTTTAAAGCGGGGGAGCAGGAGCCGTTTTGCGCTAAGATGCGCGAGCTTATGGCGGGGCGCGAGGAGATTGAGGTCGGCGCTCCTGAATTTGCCGAGTTCTAACGGCGACGGCCGGCGTGCTTTTGGATGAATCCCAAGTGCGCCGGCCGTCGTTTTTCTGTTGCCGCCGTTTACTCGGCGAGCTGCTTTAGCACATCGCAGGCGATCTCGACGGCATCGTCGATGCAGCCGGGGCAGCTGCGGAGCGGACCCTTGTCCGATCCGATGCCCTTGAGCGTGCCGCAGACAGTCGTCGTGTTCTTCTCGCCAAAACGCTTGGCAATCTCGCGCGACAGCTTGTAGGTCTGGCCCTTGGTCTTGGGGTTTTCCATGCCGTCGCTCATCACGAAGCCCATGATGGCCACGGCGCCCGAGATGGCGCCGCAGGTCTCGGTCATGCCGCCCATGCCGGCGCCAAAGCCCTCGGTGAGGGTAAAGGCGACCTGGGGGTCGAGCCCGACGGCAGGCGCGAGCGTACAGGCGACGGCCTGTGCACAGTTAAAGCCACGGGCGTGGTATTCGGCAGCCTGAGCCTGACAGGCGGTGATGTCGAGCTGGGCCGTATCGATTTGCTTCATCGTTGTCTCCTTGGTCACGGTGTACCCGCCTATGGTACCCGTGCCGGTGCATGTAATCATCGAGAGCTTCATGTATGCCTCATTTTTATCTATCGAGCAAATGTCCAAGGCTTGAGATAAATGCCCCGGATCAATTTGTCTCATAACCCACCTTGGGGATGGGTTGAGAGGGGTGCGGGGTAGCGGTATCGTGAACCGAATAAAACGTAACCCAGGCAAGGGAGCTAGATATGAGCGAGCAGACCATCGGTACTACATGTGTTCAGGGCGGCTATCACCCGGGAGATGCCGAGCCGCGCCAGGTGCCCATCTACCAGTCCACCACGTGGAAGTACGACACGTCCGAGCACATGGGCAAGCTGTTTGACCTGGAGGAGTCGGGCTATTTCTACAGCCGTCTGCAGAACCCCACGTGCGATCTGGTTGCCGCCAAGATCTGCGAGATGGAGGGCGGCACTGCCGCGATGCTCACGAGCTCGGGCATGGCTGCGAACTTCCTCGCGATCTTTAACGTGGCCGGTGCCGGCGATCACGTGGTCGCGAGCTCTGCCATCTATGGCGGCACGTACAACTTGCTCGCCCACACCATGGGCCGTATGGGGCTGACCTGCACGTTCGTTGCCCCCGACTGCACTGATGAAGAGCTCGAGGCAGCCTTTGAGCCCAATACCAAGCTCGTCTTTGGCGAGACGATCGCCAATCCCGCCCTTGCCGTGCTCGATATTGAGCGCTTTGCCAAGGCTGCGCATGACCACGGCGTGCCGCTGATGGTCGATAACACCTTCCCGACGCCCGTGATGTGCCGTCCCTTTGAATGGGGCGCCGACATCGTTACGCACTCCACTACCAAGTACATGGATGGCCATGCTGCCTATCTGGGCGGCGTGATCGTTGACCATGGCCAGTTTGACTGGATGGCCCATGCGGACAAGTTCCCGGGTCTCACCACGCCCGACGAGAGCTACCACGGCGTGACCTATGCCGAGAGGTTCGGTCGCGAGGGCGCCTTCATTACCAAGGCTACCGCGCAGCTCATGCGCGATCTTGGTCCTATGCAGAACCCGCAGGCGGCGTTTTTCTTGAACAGCTCGCTCGAGAGCCTGCATGTGCGCATGCCGCGTCATTGCGAGAACGGCCTGGCCGTTGCCAAGTTCCTGCAGAGTCATCCCAAGGTGCGCTTCGTGAGCTATCCGGGCCTGGAGGGCGACAAGTACTATGACCTGGCTCAGAAGTACATGCCCAACGGTACCTGCGGCGTTGTGAGCTTTGGCTTTAACGGTGGTCGCGCGGCGGCCGAGACCTTTATGAAGAGCCTCAAGCTCGCCCAGATCGCCACGCACGTGGCCGACGCCCGCACTTGCTGCCTGCATCCTGCCAACGCCACGCATCGCCAGATGAACGATGAAGAGCTCATCGCCTGTGGCATTTCCGCCGACATGGTACGCCTGTCGTGCGGCCTCGAGGACACGGCCGACTTGATTGCTGACCTTGAGCAGGCGCTCGAGCAGTGCTAGGCTAGCTCCTTACAAGGTGCCGATGCTGGCAGAAAGCTTCGGCGACCTTTCGTTCCGATTCCGTAGGCGGGACCCCAATCGCGGCTGTTTGCAGGCGATTGGGGCCCCGTTTTTTTGCGTTGGGCCACTCGAAAGGATGGATATGGAGAAAACTGCCGAGCAGCTGCGCCGCGAGCACATTGCTCTAGAGGGCGACACCCATGGCAAGAACAAATGGGCGATTCTGTTTACCGTGCTCATCATGACGTTTATGGTGTGTCTGGATTCGACCGTCGTGACCGTGGCGCTGCCCGTGATGCAAAAGGAGCTGGGCGTGGGCCTCGACCGCATCCAGCTGGTGAGTTCGGTGTATCTGCTTGCGACATGCGTGGCTATGTTGCCGTTTGGCCGTCTGGGTGATGTGCGCGGCAAGGTGAATGTGTTCCAGCTGGGCGTCATCGTCTTTTCGGTCGGTTCGCTGCTGTGCGGCCTTTCGGCCTCGCTCGAGGTTCTTATCCTGGCACGCATTGTTCAGGGCATCGGTTGCGCAGCGGCCATGGCTAACAACATGGGTATCATCACCGAATCGTTTCCGGCGCGCGAACGAGGTCGTGCCATGGGTATTCTCGCGACCTTTGTGGCCCTCGGCATGATGTGTGGCCCCGTGCTCGGCGGCATGCTGGTGACAAGCTTTCCCTGGGAGAGCATCTTCCTCATCAACCTGCCCATCGGCGTCATCTCGTTTATCGTGGGGCTCTACACGCTGCCGCATGTTAGGCCAGAGGCTGGCGAACGCCCCATGCCCCTTGCCGAGGCTGCTCGCCGCTGTTTTGCAAATTCGGCCTTCACCATCAACCTTGTCTGCATGCTCATCGTGTTCGTTGGCATTGGCGCATCCG
Organism: Collinsella aerofaciens; assembly: GCA_905213325.1. Lineage (GTDB taxonomy): Bacteria > Actinomycetota > Coriobacteriia > Coriobacteriales > Coriobacteriaceae > Collinsella > Collinsella aerofaciens_AG. The sequence continues at coordinate 1,858 of CAJMHW010000003.1, read as the reverse complement.
AGTTTATTCTGCCGTTCTATTTTCAGGACGCCCACGGCTTTGGTTCTGACATCTCTGGACTACTCTTTTTGGCGCTGCCGATGGTGAATGCCTTTATCGGCCCGCTTTCGGGTACGGTTTCGGACCGTGTTGGCTGCGAGGGCCCCACGGCAGTCGGCCTGGGCGTGTACGTATGCGGTCTTTTTGCGGTAAGCACGCTCGACGAGCACTCTTCTATCCCTGTGATCGTGTGCTGCGTCGCGTTTATGTCGTGCGGTACGTCGATTTTCCAGAGCCCCAATAACTCGCTGTATATGGGCTCGTCTCCGCGCGAAGCACTCGGCTTTGCGGGCAGCTTGGGCAGTTTGGCGCGCTACGCGGGTATGGCAGTTGGCATTACGGCGGCATCGCATATCCTATATGGGCAGATGAGCGTGGCGATGAGTGAGGCCGTGACCAGTTTTGTTGCAGGCCGTCCGGATGTGTTCCTGTTTGGTTTTCGTTCGGTGTTCTATGTGTTGATGGCCGTGGCAGCCGTGGGCTTTGCGCTCGCCATGGTGCGTTTGGTGAGGATGCGCGCCCGCCATTAGCTTGTGGAGGCAGGCTTGCCACGAATCGGCCCATCTACTGGTCTTGCGGCTTTATAGTGCGATGCGGCTTGTGGGACGGGCGGGGGTCGGTCCGTGGTAGACTATCGAACAACGTTTATTAATCGCGCGGTATCGTTGCCGCGAGAAGGGGTTGCGCCATGCAGGAGCTTGAGGATCGTATTCGCCATGACGGCATCGTAAAGGCCGGTAACGTCCTTAAGGTTGATGCCTTCCTCAACCACCAGTGCGACGTTGAGTTATTTGACCACATGGGTGCCGAGTGGGCCCGTCTGTTCGAGGGTGTCGAGATCAACAAGATTCTGACGATTGAGGCTTCGGGCATTGGCATGGCTTGCATTGCAGCCCAGCATTTTGGCGGCGTGCCGGTGGTCTTTGCCAAGAAGGCACAGTCCATCAACCTAGACGGCGAGCAGTATGCCACGACCATCTACTCCTTTACCAAGCAGAAGGAGTACCCGGTCATCGTTGGCAAGCGCTTCCTGTCTGAGGGCGACAAGGTCCTGATCATCGACGACTTCTTGGCCAATGGCTGCGCGCTCGAGGGCCTTATCAAGATCTGCGAGGCTGCGGGTGCCGAGGTGTCCGGTATTGGCATTGCAGTGGAGAAGGGCTTCCAGGGCGGCGGCGATAAGCTCCGCGAGCGCGGCTTCCGCGTCGAGAGCCTGGCCCGTATTGCCGATATGGACTGCGAGACCGGCGAGATCACCTTCGCCTAAGCGCGCAACACAAGCGATTGGTATGCGATGTGACAAAGGGCTTTCCCTTTGTCACATTTTTTGTATGAGGGGAGGTGTTGATATGGACGAGAACAAGATGGGATGGCGCGAGTATGCGCGCTATGCCGAGATGTCGGCCGAGGAGTTGGCGCGCGATTGCGAGGTGCAGGTGTTTCGCGCGACTGGTCCGGGCGGACAAGGCGTCAACACGACGGATTCGGCGGTGCGCATGAAACATATCCCTTCGGGAATTACCGTGACGGCGCGCGAGAGCCGCAGCCAGTTCCAGAACCGTATCTGCTGTCTGCGTAAGCTGCGTGCAGAGCTTGAGCGTCGTGGCCGTCCGCCGCGCCGACGCGTAAAGACCAAGGTGCCTCAGCGCTCTCGCCAGCGCAGGCTCAATGACAAGCACTTCAACGCCATTAAAAAGGCCAACCGTCGCAAGCCGGGCGGGGAGGAATGATCTTATCAATAAGTTGCGGTGAAATAGGGACTGTTTGGGGGTGCGGACGATTTCTTGGACCGCGCCTAGGCGTATCCAAGCTTCCTGCG